>JAITUT010000090.1 GCA_031286325.1 Helicobacteraceae bacterium | reverse complement strand
AATTGTTTATAAAGTGTGACTATATTTTGGGCGGTAAGGTTGGCGTGGGGCTGAAGGGGGGGCTGCGGGTGGGGGGGGGGGGGGGGGGGGGGGGGGGGGGGGGGGGGGGGGTGACGCGCCCAATCTAAATTTCCCAGATATAGATATACCCGATCTATCCGGTCTAGGCAGCAACGCCGCATGGACGGCGGTAACGAACAGCACATTCGGAAGCAACTGGATCGGTGGAATCGCTTATGGAGGCAACAACAAGTTTGTCGCCGGAGGCAATAGCGGCAAAATGGCGTATTCCTCTAACGGCGTAAATTGGACGACAGTATCAAACAGCACATTCGGTTCTTACGACATCACCGCAATCGCATACGCCAACGGAAAGTTTGTCGCGGTAGGCGATTCCGGCAAAATGGCGTATTCCTCTGACGGCGTAAGCTGGACGGCAGTATCAAACAGCAGATTCAGTTCTGACGACATCAACGCGATCGCTTATGGAGGCAACAAGTTTGTCGCCGTGGGCGATTGGGGCACAATGGCGTATTCGTCTGACGGTATAAACTGGACTGCAGTATCGAACAGCACATTCGGTTATACCGACATCAACGCGATCGCATACGGCGGCGGAAAGTTTGTCGCGGTAGGCGATTATGCCAAAGCGGCGTATTCCTCTGACGGCGTAAGCTGGACGGCAGTATCGAACAGCGCGTTCGGAAACTACGACATTAACACAATCGCTTATGGCGACGGAAAGTTTATCGCTGGAAGCGATTATGGCAAGATGGCGTATTCGTCTAACGGCGCAAACTGGACGGCAATAGCGGACGGCACATTCGGTTCTGCCGACATCGCCGCAATCGCTTATGGCAACGGAAAGTTTGTCGCTGGAAGCGATTCCGGCAAAACGGCGTATTCGTCTAACGGCGTAAATTGGACGGCAGTAACACATAGCATATTGGGAATCGCCGTCTTTTTAAGCGACATCAACGCAATCGCATACGGCAACGGGAAATTTGTCGCAGGGAGCGAAGACGGCAAAATGTGGTATTCAACGGGTCTTTAAGAAAAACCGCCGAAGAATAATCAAATAACAAGCAACAAACGTAAAAACTTTGTCGCTTGTTATTTGAATGGACAATAGCGGTCATAGTTGCCGCTAAGAAAACATTGCAAAGAGAAGCGCCAATCGCGTTGCGGCGGCTTTGATAAAACCGCCGCGTGAACAAAGTTGGGTAGCATTTAAGAGCTACGAAGTTTAAGCTAAAGCCTTATATTCCCGCCGCGATCACCGCAAGCGTATATGTAGGGGCGAACCGCGTTCGCCCGCTTCCGCAACGGGCGCAAATTACCCATCAATGCTAAACGATAATTTGCGAGGTTTCCAAATAGATAACTAGCTGACGTTATATTGCGATCAGGCGAACACAGTTCGCCCCTACAATATCGCAGATATTAAACAATAATAATATGTAGGGGCGAACCGCGTTCGCCCGATTCCGTAGCGGGCGCAAATCGCAACTTTTTGAGCGCGGGCGAAAAAAGTAACTGCGATTTTCGTGGGGTCAAGGGGCGAAGCCCATTGTCGCAAGCGGAAACTTTGCTCCCGCTAGAAGTAAAAAAGCTACCGCAAAAAACGCGAGCGATCAGGTGAAAGAACTGCCGCCGTCCGCGATCAAGGTCTGTCCCGTAATCCAATAACTATCTTTTGAACACAAAAACAGCGTGGCGCCGGCGAGGTCTGTCGCTTGACCCATTCGCCCTAATGGAGTTCTTGCGATCGTACCCGCTTTCATCTCCTCGTAATTTGGGAATTTGCGCAAGGCGTCCGTGTCAATGGGTCCGCCTGAAACCACATTCGCGCGAATGTTTTTGCTTGCGAGCTCGTTCGCCGCGTATTTCACCATAATTTCCAGCGCGGCTTTGCTTGTGCCGTGCCCCGCGTAGTTTTCAGTATGCACTAAATTGCCTGTGGAGCTAATCGCCACGATCGCGCCGCCGCCTGATTTCTCCATTCGTTTCGCCGCCTCTTGCGCGCCGATCACAAACGCCAAAACCGTAGCGGTATAAATGTTGTTCAAGCCTTTCGCTTTCAGGCGCATAAAGGGCGCGAAACCGCCCACGACCGATCTGCCCGAGATGATCGCGTTGCTGATAAAGTAATTCACCTCGTTGAAATCCGCGTCAATTGCCTCAAAGACCTCTTTGTAACTCTCTGGCTCCAAAATGTCAAGTCTATAACAGCGGCATTTGATCTTGTAGCGCGATTCAAAATCCGCGCGGATCGCCTTCGCCCCCTCCTCGTCGTTGTTGAATGTGAAAGCGATATTCGCGCCGTTTTGAGCGAATTTATCAATGATTGCGCGACCAATTCCGCGCGTGCCGCCGCTGAGTACCAGAGTTTTGCCCGCAAATTCACTCATTAAAAGCCCTTTACCTCGTAGTTTTTCAGCACGTTTTCAAGCTCCGTCATAGTCGCTTTGGAGGGCGCGACAAGAGGCAAGCGGTATTCGAGGCTTGGCAGCAAGCCCGTTAAATACATCGCCGCTTTGATAGGAATCGGGTTTGACTCCAAAAATAACGCTTTGTTGATCGGATAAAGCTCATCGTTTAGGCGTCTGGCGTTCTCGTAGTCGCCTAAGAGCGCGCCATTGACGCAAGTTGATACGCGATCGGGCAATAAATTGCTCGCGACCGAGATCGCGCCTTGCCCGCCGCAGGCTACGATCGGGTAATTCACCGCGTCGTCGCCGCTAAAAATTTTGATCTCCTCGCGCAATGAATGAATCGCCACCGATCGCTCGACATTTCCAGTCGCTTCTTTGACCGCTACGATATTTTTGCAGTCGTCAAAGAGGCGCGCGATCGTCTGCGGCAACAGATCGCAACCCGTGCGCCCCGGCACATTGTAGAGCACCACGCCGATCTCGATCGCGCTCGCGATCGCCTTGTAATGCTGGTAGAGCCCCTCTTGCGTAGGTTTGTTGTAGTATGGCGTAACGCACAAAATCGCATCCGCGCCCGCTTTTTGCGCGAACTTCGCGAGACCTATCGCCTCGTGCGTGGAGTTGCTGCCCGCGCCAGCCAAAATCGTAGTTTCCGTGCCTTTGCACGCCGCGATCGCCGCTTCAATGCACTCTCTATGCTCCTCGTGCGTTAATGTGGCGCTCTCGCCCGTAGTGCCCACTGGAACCACGCCGTTAATGCCGTTTGCGATCTGCCGCTTGATAAGCCGCTCATATTGCGTAAAATCTACTTTGCCGCCGCTAAACGGCGTAACGAGTGCGGTAAACGCGCCCTTTAACATTACTTGCTCCTTAAAATTATTGTGGTGGATTTGTCCGCGATCAGATACTTTTTCGCCGCGTTCGTGATGTCGCGCGCGGTGAGTTTCTCAATGTTTTCCTCGTATTTTAAGAGCGGCGCGAGATCGCCGCGCGATAGATAGTGTCCGAAAATCCCGCTTACGCCGTCGCTGGTTTCCAGCGATCTAATAAACGAGCTTTTGGCGAGCGTTTTAATTTTCGCCACTTCGCGATCGCTTGGTAATTTTTTCTGCAGCGCGGCGATCACGTTTAAAATCTCTTTTTCTACAAGCTCCGCTTGCACATTGGCGTTGCACGACGCGATAATTACGAAAAGACCCGAATCGTTTAACTCCATTGCGAAAGCGTCTATGGAATTTACTAGGCGCAATTTATCCGCGAGTGTTTCTTCCAGCCGCGACGCCTGACCCTCGCTCAAAATCGCCGCGAGCGATTCCAGCGCGGTTGAATCCTCGTTGCCAAACGGCGGGATTTTCCACGCGATCGCGAGAAGCTCTACCTCGCTCTCTTTTTTCACGATCGCGCGGCGCGCGCCTTGTTGCTCCGGCTCGATCGCGGCGACTTTCGGCGGATCGCCGACGTTTGAAATACCGCCGAAATACTTCTCCGCGGCGGCGAAAAATTCCTCTTTGTCAAAGTCGCCGCTGGCGATTAGCACGGCGTTTTGCGGGCTATACCACTTGCGGTAAAAGGCGCGTATATCTTCAATTTTCCACCCCTCAATGTCGCCCATAAAGCCAATCGGCGTCCAATGATACGGGTGGTAGTGAAAGGCGTTGTTAAAGAGCGCAAAAAACAACGCGCCCTGCGGCGAATTGTCCGTGCGCCAGAGCCGCTCCTCGCGCACGACTTGGCGCTCGGTTTGAAACTCGTCGTCTTTGAGCGCGAGATTCGTCATCATTTCGGCGAATAATTCAAGCGGCTTTCGCAGATTTTTCGCGCTTGTTTTCACGAAATAATGCGTGTAATCAAAGCCTGTCGAGGCGTTCGTTACGCCGCCGATTTTCTTAATTTCGCGATCGTATTCGCCCGCCGCGAGACGCTTTGTGGATTTGAAGCTAAGGTGCTCCAACATATGCGCCATACCGCTCATTCCCATTGTTTCGTTGCGGCTGCCGACTTTGTAAAAGAGATCAACGCTCATTACTTCGCTGCCGTTTTTCATAACGACGGCGACGATTTTCAGCCCGTTTTTTAGCTCGCGGATTTCGTATGCGGGCAAATTCGCAGCCATTAAAACTCCTTGAAAAATTGTGAAAATTATTAAAAACAGCCTCAAAACAGCCTCATTTTTCCGTAATTTTCGCGGATTGTAGCAAAACTCGCCAAAAGCTAATTTTGCTTGATACTCACATCAAGCTGCGGGAAGGGAATCGCGATCTTCGCCTCGTTCAGCGCGTCATAAATCAGCGGCAAAAAGTCGTATTCATACGAGCAATTCGCGTTAATTTCGGTGTTGATATACGCCGCAAGCGCGAAATTTAACGCGCTGTCGCCGAGTGAAGTTAAGCGCACGGATAAACCTTTTTCGCGCACGAATTTCAGATCGCTTTTTTGCACCTTTTCTATTACAATATTTTTTACTTTATTAACATCGCTTCCGTATGCCGCGGAGAAATAGATAAAAATTCTGCGGACATTATCGCTGTAACTTAAATTAACGATATTTTGCGTGATAAAAGTTTGATTTGGCGCGATAATTTCTATATTGTCGGAAGTAATCAAGATCGTAGATCGCATATTGATCTCTTTTATCCACCCGCGCTCCTTTGTCGGCAGCTCTATTAGATCGCCGGGTCTGATTGACTTTTCAAACATTAAAATAATACCGCTTATAAAGTTTGCCACAATGTTTTGCAAACCAAAACCAATGCCCACCGAAATCGCGCTCGCGAGCATTGCCAAACTGGATAAATTTATGCCGAGCGCGGTTAAACCTACGATCACCGTTGTAATCAAAATAGCGTAATATCCGAGCGTGGAGATTATCACTTTATTATCATCGCTGATCGCAAGGCTCTTTATGTTCATTATTCTATGGCGGAATAGTTTGCCAAAGAAGAATCCCAGCCAAAAAACCGCCGCGAGCTTGAATACGCCCAAAAGCGAAATTGGCATATCGCCTATATTTATAAACGGCGTTCTTATAAACGTCCAAACTTGCGTTAAAATTTCCACTTTACGCTCCTATAAATTCAGAGCCATTTTATAGCCGTTTCCGTTAAACGGATAATAGCCCTTTAACTCTTTAATAATAACAAAGCCCAGCTTATTATACAAGGCGATCGCCGCGAAATTATCTTGCCTAACCTCTAAAAATATCTTGTTTTTACCGAGCTTTTTACTGCGGTAAATCGCCGCTTCTATGAGCGTAGAAGCGATCTTTTGCCTTGTGAAACTTTGATCCACGCCGATTGAATAGAGTCTCGTCGAGCTTTTATTTTTGTATGCGAAAAGCATTAAATAACCTACAATTTTTTTATCTAAAATAGCTTTCAAAAAAAAAGTTTTTTTCTTCAAATGATAGCGAAAAATGTTGCGCGATAATCTAAAATTATTTTCATCAAAAACTCTTATTTCAAAAGCGCAAATTTCATCTAAATCTTTTAGCGAAACTTTTTCAATTTTAAGCATTTTATAAACTCTATTTTTGATAGATCGTGTATTTGGCGTACAACTTATGCGGGCGATACGACATTTTTACTTTTTTCAAGTTTTCAAAACCCATATCGTCGCCCACATTTATATATTGGCAATTATACTCCGCTTTCAAAACTTTACAAAATTCGCGGAAAATATATTGCGCGCTGCCTAAAATATCAAAATCAGTCTTTTCTATCAACACGCTTGCGGTGTGTTCTCTAAATTTCTCGCCTACGGTGAAACCCGCGAGATCATCATCAATTTTCAGCACTATTCCTATTAACGCCATATCTTCATAATGTTTCAATATCCTTTTGATCGCGAATCTTTCATTGCTTATGCCGTCTAAAAACATCTCCGTGTGATCGCGGGGTATATAGCGGAGTCTATTCGCGATCCAGCGGTTTAACAGCGCCATAATCGCGTCGCCGTGTTTAAGGGGATCGAGCATTTCTACCGAGGTGTTCGGATACGCTTTTCTAAACTTATTTATCTCGTTTCTTTTCGTGTGATAAGCGTTGCCTTTGAGATCAATTAGATCGTCTGTGAAATAAACATAATCAACATACTTTTTTTCTACGATATAGCTCTCCAAAATCTCAAAAATTTCGGTGCCTTCCTCCAAAAAATTCACAAAACTTTGTAAAAACGAATCGCCCACATAATCAATGCGCGAATAATAAATCGACGAATTGTGCGTGTTCATAATCTCAAAACATTCAAGCAAGGCGTCGTGGGCGCGATCTTTTTCTCCGAGCGGCGGCAAAAGCATTGTGAGTTCCTCGCCGCTGAGCAAAAATAGGCAAAATGTATCATTCACGATCGCGTAAAAACCGCTTGAATACATCAGCCAAACATAATTTTGCGCGAAAGTGTAGTCGCTTAGCTCCGTCTCAACCAGCGCGAGATAACGCTCCATTAGAACTTTCGTCTGCATATTAAAGGGCAAAAGCCGATAGTTTTTGATCGTGAGCGAGACCATTTTCGCGCCTATGTTTTAAAATTTCGCAAGTTTATCGTAAATTTAACTTCGCAAACGAGCAAAGCTCATTTTTGCGACCAAAGACTTTAAGCCTTAAGTAAGTTTCGCTAAATTTCACGCAATTTTCAGCAATACGAAAGGTAAGCAGATGAAAAAGCTCTTGAACGCTGCTTTGCTGACGGCGGCGCGCCAAAGCGCGGACGCGGATTACAAAGTTTATATCGTGGGTGAAACGGCGCGTTTTGACGAAGGCAAGGGCAGGTACGTGGATATGGACGGAAATTTACTCTCTGGCAAAGCGGAGGTGCAAGATACGCTAAAAGACGGCAGGAAGATCGGAACGCTCTGTATTGACGGCGAGGCAATCGGCGCGAGGGTATATTACAGATCGGGCGTGTTAGAAGCCGAGACGCCATTCAAAAACGGTGAATTAGAAGGGGTCGTAAAGTCTTTCTACGAGAGCGGCATACTTAGAGAGGAAGCGCCATACAAACACGGTATTCCAGACGGGATTGTCAAAAATTATTACGAAAACGGGAAACTTAGTTAGAAACTTGGGATAACGGTTTCAAGATAAATTGCGATTGAGTAGCGCGATCGTTATCGCGGATATTAAACAATATAATATGCGATCAGGCGAACTGCGTTCGCCCGAAAGCCACGATGTCGCGACATTGTGGCAACAATCGCGTCGCCTAACGGAACAGTTCGCCCCTACAATGCCGCGGCATTGTTGAGGGGCGAAGAATAGACGACGGGCGAACACAGTTCGCCCCTACGCTACTAGTTGTTAGCAACCGCGCCCGTAGGGGGTGTGGGCAAATTGCTAGGCAACTTAGCGGTACCGCTGGGGCGAACAAAAGTAGGGGCGGTCGGCGGAATTGCCGCAGTGCCGTCGGCTACGATATTCGCGATATTGTCCGTGCATTGGTCTCCCACGCAGAAAGCGGTAGAGGTCGTTTTGCCCTTTTCCACTTGCGGTACGGACTGGGCGAGAGTTGAGGTAGCTCCCGTCATAGAGTTGCCGCCGCCAACATTTACCGCGGGTCCGGAAGCGGGCGCGCCGTTCTTCGCGCTTGCGCCGCTTCCCAAAGCCCCGTCCTTGTTTTCCGCGTTAAAGCAACCGCCGAGCGACAAACCCAGCGCGGTTACAAACGCTAAAACTACTAACTTTTTCATTGTTTTTCCTTTTTCTTAGACGCTTTCGGCGTTACCAATACAGGCGCCGCCGCTGGAGCCTCGGAGGCAAGACGATAGTCCGCCCCCGCGATCTCCACGCAACGATTCACCTTCTCATCGCAGATAAAGCGTTTTTTCACTCCCGCGACATTGGCGCTTATCTCATAGGCGCGCACAAAACCATCCGCGATCGCGATCGATTCAACTTTTAGCTCGCTGCCCGTCATTTCGCCCAGCCGATACTCCGTATTCGCCATATCAGGCTTAAAGTAAGCGTTCGCGCAAGAGCGATAGTCCGCCTCCACCATTGGCGGCAGATTGACAATCTGCGGCGAAACTTTGCAATTCTGCAAAACCTTGTTCTTCTCGATCGCCACCCCCACATCGGGGACGGGCGGTAAGTTTCTGCGCGGAGCATCCTCCGCGATCGCGAAGGAAGCCGCCATAAACAAAACTACCAAAGTTAAAGAGCGTTTTTTCACAACCTTACCTTTTAACAAATTTTAACCAACCCCCCTTTTGAAAGGGGGGAATTAGCCCTAAAGCTTCTGCGAAACGCCGGTAATTTGGCTGAGCTTCAGATCAAAGCCTGACTGACCCCAAGTTTGGCTGTTTGTCGTCGGAGGCGTGGCATCCATGCCAAGCTGACCGGAGACTGCTCCAGTAGTATACAGATCGAGGTCATCGCCAGGGAAGACGCCGTAGAACCAGCTGCCTGTAGCGTTGTCATAGACATAGAATATCTGTCCGGCGTATTCGGTCAGATATTGAATCTGAGCGACAGAGCCGCCCATATTGACATTCACGTGTCTAGGCTGGTTAGCGGCAAGAGCCTGATTGGGGTTGATCGGCTGATAGACAAGCGTTAAATTCTTGCCATTCGCGCCGCGGAAAGCAACATCATCGCCCCTAGAGGGATCGTAGCCGTTCTCCGCGTTGCCGAACGCCGCCGTGTGTTTCGTAACATTCACTTCGCCGTTTGCCGTAACGTGGAACGTATCGGTGTAAGCTGGAATGTAGTTCGCCGCTCGCATATTAGAGAAGACGCTCATTGAGTTGATCTCGTTCGCGTTATAGGGCTGAGTAGCCGCGATCACGCGGAGCTCAACGACTACGGGAATACCGATATTTTGGTAATCAGGGCCGTCAAACGCCGGAATAATGTGCATATCGGAGTCAAGGGGCCACGGATCCGGATAATTCACCTCAATCGTAGAGAGATCAACAGAGCCTTGCGTCGCGCTACCGTTAGCCGTCATCGCGCCGTTATAAACGCGCTGAGCCGCGCCGGTGTCTTCGTCGGTTACATCGCCTTGATAGATCACTACTTGCTCCGCGGACGGGGTGCTATTAACGATCAAGGTATTGCCGTTAAAGCTTAAAGTCGGGGTAGCGGGTTTCGCGTAGTTGATCAACGTGCCGCCTGTCGCGCTGCCGCCTAAACCGTCGCTGGCGGTAACGTTGAAGTCAAGGTAGCCTATCGGTCTCAAAGACGAAACCTCAAAGTCGTTTAAGTAAGCGGTGAAATCAACAGCCGCGCTAGAAACCGCGCCGGTCGTGCTCATCGGGATTCTTTCAGAGCCTGCGAGGTAGCCGTTTACGGTGTAGGATTCGCCGCTGGTGTAGCCGTCCGTGCGCACCAAACCGCCGACTTTCGCCGTTACATAGCCGTCAAACCAGTTGAAGACGTTGATCTCGTCGCCGCTTCTTGTTTTGTTGTTGAAGTGCTTCGTAACGATAGACGAAGCGTTCACCGCGACATCTGAAACGGTTACTTGGTTTTGGTAGCTGTTGCGGTCGCCTAAATATACCCAGTAGCCGCGCTCTTTCTCGGTGTAGAAGATCTCGAAGTTGTTCGCGACGTCAAACCACGCTTTAGGATCGCGGGTGAGGTCGAGAGCTTTCCAAGAGATAGTTCCCGCAGGTTGGTTGGGCGAGATGCTGGTATCAACCGAAGCGGTAACGCCCGTTAAGATCATCTCGGTCTTAAAGCCGTTGCCCGCTAGGTAGTTAATAGCGTTTCTCTCAGGGAAATCCTCCGCCCATACCGAAGTATATGTGAGGTTGCTTAAGCCGCCCATATTAAAGCCGCCGTCATCAGTGGCATTAACAAAAAACGAACCCGAAAGCTGGCTAGGCTGAACTACGCGCTTAAACATACCATAGACAGTCTCGTTTTCCTCGTTGCTCTTTAGATAGCGATCCACCAATAATTGGTTGCTGGGGGCTACCTCTTTTACATCAAAGTTGATGTATTGCGTAGAGAAAAATGCTATGGATTTGTTTGAATCGTTAGTGCCGTTGCCGCCATAGCACATAGCCTCTACTGCTCCGCCTGTAGCCGTATGAGTCTGAGCTATAATGCCTTCAGTGGCGGCTGTCACACCTACGCAAGGCAAAGCGCCGATAAGATTGGGGATGCTGGCGGTAGCATTAATGTCTATAGGGTTAGAACTATACGAGCCGCCGCCGTAGTCAAATACGAGCTCGGGAGTAGCGTTTCTATCAATGCCCGGATCGCGGCTATCAAATACGCGCACCGCGACATTATCGCGGATATAGAAACGTACATTCGCCGCAAGCAGAAACATAGATTGACTGGGGGTAGTAGTGGAGTATCCCACACCGGTAGAATTAGAATCTATCTCATACGCGCTCGCGTATCTATCGTCGGCATAGCTAGGAATCGGCACGCTTGCCTGCCGAATATATCCAATAAAGCTATTTACCCCAGTATTGGTGAGAACGTCTGCGTAGGTGGTAGCAGGATCAACATTAATCACCCCAGGGTCAATGGTATACCAAGAGGGCAAACCTATCCCTAACGCGCCCGCCGTAGGCAACGCTCCGATATGCGGAAGCCCTCCCATCGCATTGACGGCGTCTAAATACTGTTGGTTAGGCTCTACCAAAATCGCGTATTCGCCAAGTCTGGTGCGAAGACCAGTCGCGGCGGCGTTATAAATGTCAAGCGAGAGCAAATCCTCAGTCTTATAATTGTAACCCGCAAGGCTGTAAATGTCCCCTACGTTACCAGGGTCGTCAAGGATTATCTTGAACGGCTTATGCGAAATGTATATCAAATGCGTACCGTCGCTAAAGCAACTTACTTCAAGCTTGTTGGTTTGGCTTGTGCGGTTGTTTTCGTTAAACACATCGGCATTGAATTTAACACAACCAGATATACCTGTAATACTAGTAGCCCCAGTTACGTTTATTTCCCCGAATGGTCCGACTATCATCGTAATGGCTGAAGCATTAGTAGTTACAAACCCGCTAGCCGTATAGCGCAAAGTCTCGTCGGGGAACGCTAAAAGGTTCCACCCAGGGCTTAAAATACCGCTATAGTCGCCCGCGTTGCGAATATCGTCGCTCGCTAGAATGACGGGTTGCGACGCGCCAGTATCAGAACGGGGGTCGCCAGCGGGGAAGCCGCTTCTGTTATACTCCGTGCTGACATTATCGTCGTCCCAGAGTCTAACCCAATAGCCGTAGCCCTTTGTCCAAGCGTCAAAGTCGCCTTTGACTTTGTTGTGCACGCTGTTGCTAGACCCCTTCGAAGCTTTTTCTTTTAGAACATCAATTCTCTGCGTGCCCTTTTGGTTCGAACCCCTTGTTAAGCCGCGAATATCAGCTATAGCCCAGTTGCCGCTATCCGCTCTGTATTGATACGCCGTGAAAGGAATATCCAGCGCGTAGAAGTTGGAGGTGTTAAGCTCGCCGAAGCCATCTTCCTGTAACGCTGTCATGTTCATATCAATAGTGTTGGCAAGGCTTCTATAAGAGCTGCCGTTGTTAGCCGTACCAGCGGTCGTTTGCTCTACGATCTCAGTTAAGCCCTCGCCTATTTTCATAGGTTTGTCAAAGGTGTAGTTGTAGCCGAAGTTGCCTACATACACTTTATCGCCGCCTTTGAAATTCCACTTATCGCCGACAGCGCTTTTGAAAGCGATACGAAATTGTTTGCCGATCATATTGCCCGCGAATACGAGCATTACGTCGGGATCGCCCATAGCCGAATACGGAGAGGCGATATACATTGTAATCATCGCGTCGCCGTAGTTTTTACCACAGCTGCCGTTGGAGAGTTGTGCCGGACGTAAAAAGTTTACGGCGGCTTTTAGAGCTCCCGATCCCGCGCCATTGTTCATTACGCGTATACCCACGATAGAGTGGTATGGGAAACCTAGTTGATCGTTGCCTGCTACCGTAGGGTTGTTCGACCATTGTACCCCATTGCCTGCGCCGCCTAAGACGTCACCTTCAAAGTGCGAGTTCGCCGCAACGCTACCGACGCCGTTGTCCACCATGCCGTTGTGGTCGCAGTCGGTTGTGTTGGCGTCCCAAGAAATGTTGTAGTTGGGATCGGCAACATCAATCACCACGTGGTTCGCGCCGAACTCGGGTCTTAAAGTCTCGCCGCCTGTAGAACTACCCGCTACCTGATAGTAGCCGGTTATGCCGATTAAGTGCCATTGATCGGGATCGATCTTAATGGCGTGGTTTGCCCACATCGGCAATGCCAAAGCAGCCGCGATTAAACCCGCGATTACTTTATTGCGTATCCTCATTCTCTCCTCCTATTGAGTTTGCGGCTTAAAGCCGCTCCCTTTATTTTGCTCTGGCGGAACGCCGATTGCTCCCGCGAGCCTTCTTTCTAAGCGAAAAAAGAGTCGCGGGAGCGGCGTAGCCAAACGCGATAAGCCGAATTTGTATCGGCGATTTAACGCTAATCTTTAACTATTCGGGCAAAATTCCCAAATAATTAACCTACATTATATCGGCGATTTAACGTCGAACTTTAACTACTTGGATTAAATTTCCAAATAATTAACCCGCAAAACCATAAAACAGTCAAAAAACTTTCATCTCTCCTCCTGTTTTATGGTTTGCGCGATCTCTTTCGCCCCTTTTTTGGCGAGGCGAAAGAGCGGATCGTAAAATGAGCGAATCAATAAACTTCTCATCTGTATACCCAAATTAGGGATTTATTAGGCGGCGACATTACGCTGCTTGGGATTTCGCCGCGCAGGCAGTAGCCGTTTGTCTCAACATAGAAATACTTTTTGTTCTGCCCGAATAAGTGCTGGCTGAGCTGCAACTCAAACTCCACTAGAATCGCGCGCCCGTTGTCTAGTTTAAGCCGCACCAAATACTTCCCGAAGTCCGTGTGCGTAATGTTCGACGGCGGGGCTAAATTCGGGTAATAAAGCCGCAACAAAGAATCTACATTGCCGCTCATTAACGATCTGATATACGCGACTCTATCGCCGCTGAATTTGCCTTCCAAATCTTGATACGTGTCCTCAAGATAATAGAAGCCCGCGGTAGTGCAAGCGTCGGGATCGTATGTGGGCTTCTCGCCCGGGTCGGTCGGTCCGGGAGGCGGCTCTGGACCGGGACCGTTGCCTCCTCCGCAAGACGCTTCAGTGCAAGGCGAGCCGCCGACAATATCGTTATCCGCCGCGCCGTTTACGATCGCCACAAGGCGCAGAGTTTGAACGGTAGGGTTGTTAAAGTCCGCGATCTGCACCGCGATCGCCTCAATCCCGCCCTTTACCCCTACGATCCTAAGAGCCGGACGCGCCGCGTGCGCGATATGCGCGATCTCGTAGCGGATATTTTGCGAGTTTGTCAAATTGATTTCGGCGTTGATGACCGTAGTGGTCGCGGTGCTGATCGCGTATAAAGGCTCGACGGCGATCGGGAGCTCAATGTTTCGGCTCTCGCCCACATCTAATTGCACATATTTTTCAATCACGCTAGGATCAACTTGCTTATCAGGTTTAGGATCGGCAAGCCCCGCGCGGGTCAAACTCTCCTCGCTGCACGAGAGGAAAAACGTTGCGAAAAACGCCGCGATTACCAAAAAAACGCTCAACTTTTTCATTTTATCGCCTGATTTGATGTGATCAAGTCCGCCGCGGAGTATTGCGCGGCGGGATAGTCGCGGTAGTCGAAGAAGTTCGGCTCCGCCCAATAGTTAAACCACTTTTTGCCCGAAAGCGTATAAACGAGGTGGGCGCGATTCGCGCTGTCTACGGCGATCGCGCTTGAGCTTCCCTGATCGCCCGCGTTTTGCGGATCGTTTTGCCCAGGATCTTCAATCACCCAGCGGTTCGCGTTCTTGCTGTAAATGTTGCGAAACGGCGGCTTTCTCATATAGTGAATTTTAAGCCCGCCGCCCATATCCGACGCGTAAACAAGGCGCGGCTCGTTGTAACTATCCAGCGCGAGACCGACGCTCGCGATCCTGCCGCTCGCGGTGTTAAAAACAGACGACGGATCGCGCTCCCAGCTGTATTTATTGTCAAACGCCTCGCGGCTGTAAAGACGAACGTGTTCCCCCTCGCGCATCGCGACAAAGGGTTTATTGTTGCGATCAAAGACGATCTTCGCCGACCCCGCGTTGCCGTCAATCGTAATGTTTTCGCGGTAGAATTGCCCGTTTTGGCGCGAAACGTAAAATAACGATTCGCTCACCTCCGTTAAATTCGACTCGTTGCCGTCGTTCGCGTAACTATAACTAGGATAGCCGTAAATAAATCTCGGTTCGCCCGTAATTCTGTTGTGCGCGATTGAGACGCTATGCACCCGCGCATAAGGCGGCGCGCCAAGGCAGTTTGACGAGCTACTCGGCACGATCGTGGTTGGGCTTGAGAGCGATATTAAGCAAACTTTCGGGTTTTTAGGGTCGCTAGGGTTCGGGGTAAAGTAAGCGATATGCACGCGGCTATTCGCTGGATTCGCCGCGTCCCGATACGAAGTTATGCTCATTAAACGGCTAGACATATCCGCGTAAGAGCTCTCGTTGCCCTCCTCTATAATCGGGCGATCGCTCGCGGCGAAAAGCGGCACATATTGCCAGCCGCCGCGCGTGGTTTTGTGGTAGATCGCGGGCTTGCCCGCGTAAAGCGTCAACGCGATCGGCTGATTCAAATTATCCTCAAAGGGCGAAAGCGCGATCTCGCCCGCGCGACCCGCGTCTATGCCCGTGCCAGTACCGCCCGCGATCGTTTGGTGCTGCCAAGCGGATAAAAAGTCGCTAGAGACCAAACCGCCGTTGTTTTTCCCCCCCGCTCTGTCGTAATGCGTCGCGAAAATGTCTTTATAGCCGCCCTCCTCGCCAACGGCGATTGATAGGTAATGCCCGCCGTCAAAGTTGGCGCAATTGGCGATCTCGTGGCTACAGTTTGGGATACTCGTTTCAAGCGACGCTTTAACTTGCACCACAAGCGGCGTGCCTGTAACGCGCACAGTTTCGGCGTAGTCCTCGCTGCTGATCGTATAAATCGGCGTGATAAAAGCAAAGCCTTCGCGTACTCCCGTTATGGTTACTTCCACCTCCTTGCGCGTATCCGTTAAATTAAGTTCCGCGGGGCTTACGCGCGCCACTTGATTTCCGCTTCCGCTCTCGGCTACGATCGCGAGCGTTCCGTGGTTTAGCCCCGCTTGCGTACCCGCGTGATCTACGGCGGATAAGCGGAATTTACGATCCGCGCCTAAATCAATATACCCGCGCATCGGGCTGAAAAATAGCTCCGCGACATTGCTGCTGTTTTGTTTCGTAACATTCACGATCGTCTGATAGGGTTTAGTAACCTCCTCTACGATCTGGGTTGCGCCGTTTATGATTTTCGTAACTTTTCTAAACGCCCGCGCCGTTACGATCGCGCTCCCTAAATTCTCGCCGTAAATACCGCCGTTTTCGCTGACGCGCACAATTTTCGGCGCGGAGCTGCTCCATTTGACCACGATCGGGTTTGCCTCTGTGGATTCTAATGTTTTGCCCACGCCGTCCGTAACGATCGCGGTTAGCGTCGCCGCGCCGCCGCGCGCTATCATTGGAGTTCGCGGGAATACGCTAGCGATCATAAAGGCGTCCGTATTGACCGCGCCGCTTTGGGTTCTGTCGTTCGTAGGCTGCGAATCCAACGCGCCGTCGTCAAGCTCTTTATCCCCGCAACCGCCGAGAAACGCTATGAAAGCCGCGGCGAGAGTTATGAACATTAAGTTTTTCAGAGCTCTTTTCACGCCGCTTCCTTTCTGGTTTTGTTTGTCTTTCGTAAAAATTATACTCTTTTATTAAGCAAACTTCGTTCCATTATTCATACGCGAATAATGCGCGATTGATACGCGGCTAACGCGCGAATAATACGCGGTTTCAGGAATGTTTTTTGCTTGTTTTTACGCAAAATTTGGAGCGAAAATGGCGTTAATTGATTTGCTGAAAATTGTCGCGGGGGATTCAAAAGCGGGCTCTTTAATTAAAAGCGGCGCGGCTGGAAAAGTTTCCGCAAACGCGGGGAGTTTAGCCGCGAACGGCGGCGGTTTTGGAAACGGCGGCAGTTTGGAGATCGCGGGTGAAATTGACGCCAAAACTATCGCCGAAAAGTTAATAAAAGGCGAAAAAATTGACTTCGCCGCAACGTTAAAAGCGAAGTTAAAAGCAGATGAAAAAGTTGAGGTTTCCGCCAATTTAGTTGAGAAAAAAAACGAGAGCAAAGCCGCGATCGCGCGCGAAGTTTCGCGTGAAGTTTCGCGTGAATTTTCGCGTGAAGTTAAAGCCGCTGGCGGCGTTGACGTAAAGAACGTTGGCGAAACCTCCGAAAAAATCGCGGGGAATACGAGCGGCAAGGCGGAGCTAGTTTTGGCAAAAAACGCCGACGGAGCGCGAAATACAAAAAGCGCGGAAAACGTTAAAAATTCGCGGGACAAAAAAACTTCGCCCGTGAGCGATCTAATCCGCGCGGCGATAAAGCCCGCGGAGACTAAAGATGTCGTCGCTGAAAAAGTTGCGGTTATAAACGCGGAAAAAGCCGCGCAAAAGTTGGTTCTGGATAGCGAAAAAGCGCAAACGATCGCGGCGCGGGCGATCGCGGTTAAAAACGAAAAGGGCGAAATCGTTTTAGCGAACGCGGCTAAACAAGCGGAAAAAGTTGCGGCGGCGGATCGCGCGAAAGTCGGCGAAAAAGTTACCGAAAAAGTCGCGGAAAATTTTGATCTTTTAGCGCGGAAAGAGAAGAAAAAAGTTGATATTGAAACTAAAATTTTACCGCAAAAAAAAGATGAAAAATTTGTTTTAGCGAGCAACGCCGCAGAGGTTAAAAAAGAAGTTGTTAAAAATATAGAAAAACCTGTGGAAAAATTAGCCGAAAACGAGTTAAAACCAGAGCCGCAAAAAGTCGTAAAAGTTACGGAAAATTTAACGGCTAAAGCTCCGCTGATTCTAGATGTTAAAGAGAATAAAAAAGCCGAAGTTTTAGCTGCGCAAGAAAAGCCCAAAATTGATATTTTTCAAACGATCAAAAAAATAGTCTTTGATAAAAGTGATAAAAATCAAGCGTCGGCGCAAAAAACCGCGCGGGAAACACCCTCTCCCGTCCGCGAAACAAAAGAGAGAAAACCAGAGATCGCCAAAAATACCGAAAAAGTTATTATTACGCAGAAAAACATCGCGGAAAATAACGCGAAAAAAGATATAGTTTTGCCTACTGAAAAAAATCTTAAAAACTTTGCAGACAGCGTGAAAATTTCCGCGCCTACTTTTGTGAATATAATGCAAAAATTAGCGAAAAACGAGAATATAAACGAAGTTAAAGCCGCTCCTCGTATCGCTAATGTTTTAATAAATAACACCGAAAGCAAGAAAGAAACTAAACTTTCGCAAAATTCAGGAAATTTCAGCGTAGAAAAAGCAAGAGCCGCGATCGCGCAGATCGCGCGCGAGCAAAAGATCAGCAAAGCCGTTACGATCGCGGAGACGATCAAAGAGATTAAAGAGATCGCCAGTGAAAATAATTTGCTTAAATTGATAGAATTTGCGCAAAAAGCTATGCTAAATATCCAAGAGGTAGTCCTTGAAGGCGAATTAAACGACGAAGAAGTCGCGATAATTTCGGCTTTTGACGAGTTTTTAGAACCCGAAAACATTACTTTATCCGACAAAATTATGAAAGTTTTAGAAAAAGTTGTCCCAAAAGAAGAAATCTCAATGAAAACAGCTCTAAATATGGCGGCGATTGAGAGCAAAAATATCGCAAAAGAAAAAGATATTCAAACCCGCTCCTTTAAGATAAAAAACGATGCTGCGGAAGTTGAGTTAAAACCCGCCGAAACCGTGCGCAAAACTATAGAAAAAGAACCCGAAAACACCCGCGCGGGAAGCGTATTTGACGCTTTTGTAAAAGAAGTTCCGAAAGAGGCGATCAAAATCTCGCCCTTATTTGACGCTATGCGCCAAATTAAAGAGACGGAAAAAATGGAAAAAATAGTTCAAAAAGAAACGCCAAAACAAACGCAAATTACGCCGCAAAGAGAGGTATTGAAAGAAACGCCTACTTTAGCTTCTTTAATTAAATCGGAGACTCGCGCAAAACAAGAAAATTTTATTAAACAAAACGAGGCGATCGCCGCCCCCCAAACAGCGAAAGAAACCGCTTTGATCAATCCGATCGCAAATGATTTTGCAGTTCGCGACTATCCGCGCTTTGAAGCGCGAAGCGGCGAGATTTCGCAGTTAAATCCCCCGCGCGAAAGGGCGTTAAACGTCAGCGAAAACGAAATTGAGATCGCAAAAGAAGAGCTAGCAAACGGCGGTGCGATCAGCGGCGAGAGCGCGGCCGAAAAATTAGAGTTCAAAGTCGCCTCCGCCCGCGAAAGTGTTAGATATTTCGCCTCGCGCCTCGCCGAAGCGGCGCAAAATTACCGCCCGCCGATCACAAAAATCACGATCGCGATGCGCCCCGAAAATCTGGGCGAAGTTGAGATAACGCTCACGAAACGCGGCGAGCGGCTGATCGTGCAGGCGAAATCGCGCGAGGCGACCCTCTCTCTCCTCTCGTCGCGCGGCGCGGAGCTCAAAACAAGCCTTTCTCAAAGCGGATTTAACGATGTGCAAATTTTCTACGCCGAAGAGTCGCCGCAAAGCGAAAACAGCGATCGCAAAGAGCGCGAACGCCGCGAGCGAAACCGCCGCGAGGGTGTGAGCGCGATCGTCGGCGTTGAGAGCCGCGAGGATTTAGAGACGTTTCCCGATCTCGCCGCCCTCGCCTCCTCGCGAAATCAAAATGACTTCGCCGATCTTTGATTTCGCCGCGATCTGTAGCCAGCGATCTATGGATTATTCCGATTATCTTTCGCCGATCTTTGACTTTCGCGCCGCGCGTAATGCCGCGATCCGAAGCTCCTCGCGATAGGATCATAGAAAGTTCTCGCATATTCCGAGCTCCGATCTAAAATCAGCCGCCCGCCTCTGTGAAAATCATAGAAAGTTCTCGCATAGCAAAACCGCCGCAATGGATCGATCGCGATCGTGGGTTTTTTCGATTACGCCTCGCCGATCTTTGAGTTTTACGCCGTACGTAACGTTGTGATTTGTCGACGGCGATCTACGGGTTTTCCGATCTTTGACTTTCGCGCCGCGCGTAACGCCGCGATCCAAAGCTCCTCGCGATAGGATCATAGAAAGTTCTCGCATATTGCGAGCTCCGATCCGCAATCTAATGCAAGAGCTCGATCGCGATCGCGGGTTTTTCCGATTATGTTTTGCTGATCTTTGAGTTTTATGTCGTACGTAACGTTGCAATCTGTCGACGGCGATCTACGGGTTTTCCGATCTTTGACTTTCGCGCCGCGCGTAACGCCGCGATCCAAAGCTCCGCGCTGAGCGCGGGCGCGATCGGCGGACGTTGAGAACTCCGATCCGCAATCTAAATCGCAAAGGATTTACAAGATCGCGAATAAATTCGCAATGACAAAACATTCAAACCGCGCTCAAAACCGCCTTATTTACAAAAATCCGCAACGACCAAGCCGCGCGTAAATGGCGTTTAATTTACGAGATCGCGGATTCAATCCGCAATAACAAAGACGAGAATTTGCGGAATTTAACCCTACAAAAACCTCTTAAAAACCTCAACATCGCTTGTTTCTTCCCAACCGAAGCCTTTGCGGCCGAATGTGCCGTAAACGGACGAGGCGCGATAGAGCGGCTTAAACAAATCAAGTTTTTTTGCAATCCCGCCCGCGCTGAGGTCAAAATTTTGCGCGATAAACGCCGTGATCTCGCGCGAAAGCCGCGATCGCGCCGTATCGCTGCTAGGAAAATCTAACAGCACATCAATCGCCACAGGCTCTAATGCGCCAATCTCATAAGCGAGGCTCACCATTACGCGATCCGTTACCCCCGCCGCCGCGATATTTTTCGCTAAATAACGCGCCATATACGCCCCGGCGCGGTCTATTTTGAGCGGGTCTTTGCCCGAAAGCGAGCCCCCGGAGGGCGCGACCATTCCATACGAATCGCTCGCGACCTTGCGCCCCGTCATTCCCGAATCGCTTTGAGGACCGCCGATTACGAAACTTCCCGCGGGGTTAATTTGCACGCGCGCGTTTGCCGTAAAATCAAGCGGCAACGCGACTTTCACGACCTCTTCCATAACCCCCTCGCGCAATTCGTCCAACGAGCAATTCCGCGTATGCTGCGCCGAAATTACGATATGCGTTATCCGCGCCGCGCCGCCCTCTGCAGCCACGCTCACCTGCGCCTTGCCGTCGCTGAGCAAAAAGGGCAGTACGCCGTCCTTGCGCGCCCGCGCCATTTGCCGCGTGAGTTTGTGCGCCGAGACGACTTCCAGCGGCATAAATTCGGGCGTTTCGGCGCACGCGAAACCGATCGCCGCGCAACTGTCGTTCGCCGCCGTGCGCCCGCCCTCGCGCTTAGCGGAGAGTTCGGCGGATTGCTCATTGACCGCCGTGATGACGCCCGCGCTCCTGTAATCAAAGCCGTACGCGCCGTCCGTATACCCGCTGTCGCGAAAGACGGATCGCGCGATTTCCGCGATCGGCGCGTAAGTTTCGGTGCGAATTTCGCCCGCTACAATGCAAAAGCCGTTGCTGACAAGCGTTTCGCACGAAATTGACGCCGTAGGATCGTTCGCGATGATCGCGTCTACAACCGCGTCGCTAATTTGGTCGGCGAGTTTGTCGCTCTGCCCTTCGGTCGCGGACTCTGCGGTTCTGAAATTCATTTTTACTCCTTGCGCGCGGTAAAACCCGCCTCTTGCGGCGAGTTTAACTGGTTTCTATATTTTTTATAAAGATTTTATCAAATATAATTTAGCCATTTAGAAAGGCGCGAAATGACCGAAAACGAAATGCGAGAATTTTTGACAAAAGCGAAAAAAGCGGCGCGGATTCTAGCCGCCGCGGACGGCGGCGCGAGATCGCGAGCGATCGTAAAAATGGCGGAAATGATCGAGGCGCGAGAGGCGGCGATTTTAGCGGCGAACGCGGAGGATATAGAAGCGGCGCGATCCGCGGGGCTGACCGAAGCGATGATAGATCGCCTCGCTTTGAGCCCGAAAAGAATCGGCGAAATAGCGCGAGGTTTGCGCGAAATCGCGGCGTTGCGCGATCCCTTAGGCGAAATTCAAGACGGCTGGATCACTGAAGACAACTTAAAAATTGAGAAAGTCAGCGCGCCGATCGGAGTCGTGGGCGTTATTTACGAGTCGCGCCCGAATGTAACCGCCGATGTCGCCGCGCTGTGCCTCAAGAGCGGCAACGCGGCGGTTTTGAAAGGCGGGAAAGAGGCGGCGAAAACCAACAAGGCGATCGAGAACGCTCTGCAAGCCGCTCTGCAAGCCGTGAATTTGCCCGCCGATTCCGCCGCGCTTTTGCCAGATGGATCGCGCGAGGCGGTCGCGGTTTTGGCGCGCCAAAGCGGGTATTTGGATTTGATCGTGCCGCGCGGCGGCGAAGCGTTGATCAAATTCGTCAGCGAGCACGCGCGGGTGCCGATCGTGAAGCACGACAAGGGCGTTTGCCACCTCTATTTGCACGAGAGCGCGGACTACGAAATGAGCGAAAAAATCGCGATCAACGCGAAAGTCCAGCGACCAAGCGCGTGTAACGCGATAGAAACTTTGCTTATAGATCGCCGTATCGCGGCGGAATTTTTGCCGCGCCTTGCGAAAGCGTTCGCGGCGCAAAAAACAGAGCTTCGCGGGTGCGAGGAGACGCGCGGGGTTGTCGCTGGAATTAGAGCGGCGGACGAGAGCGATTGGTCGGCGGAGTATTTGGAAAACATTTTGGCGATCCGCGTGGTGAGCGGTTTGGACGAGGCAATAGCGCACATCGCGAAATTCGGATCGGGGCATAGCGAGGCGATTATCGCGCAGAATTACGCCGCGATCGAGCGGTTTTTAGCGGAGATAGACGCGGCGTGCGTCTATGCGAACGCATCTACGCGCTTTACGGACGGCGGGCGTTTCGGCTTCGGCGCGGAGGTCGGGATCAGCACGAATAAATTGGGCGCGCGCGGTCCGATGGGAATTCGCGAGCTCACGACCTACAAATACAAAATTTACGGCGCGGGGCAAACGCGAAAATAGTGCGACTTTTAGACAATCTCAACGCGAAAGCTAAGATGCAAACGCCGCTTGTGATCTCCGCGAGCCGCGCTACGGATATTCCTGCGTTTTATTCGGCTTGGTTTTTTAACGCGTTGCGGCGCGGGTATGTCGTTTGGGCAAATCCGTTTAACGGCAAGCGGCTTTTTGTTTCTTTAAGAGCGGCGCGGACGTTTGTCTTTTGGTCTAAAAATCCCGCGCCAATGCTGGATCGGTTGGGCGAATTAGAGGATTTGGGGCGCGCAAATTATTATTTTCAATTCACTCTGAACGATTACGAGCGCGAGGGTTTGGAGCCAAATCTGCCGCCGCTTGCGGATCGGATCGCGATTTTTGAGCGGCTATCGAAGCGCGTTGGCGCGGCGCGCGTGATTTGGCGCTTTGATCCGATCGTGAATCTGCCGCCTGACGAAATTTTGCGGCGCGCGGAAACGATCGGCGATCGCGTGTGCGGTTTAACGGAAAAACTCGTTTTCAGTTTTGTGGATAGCTATGCGAAAGTTCGCCGAAATTTGCCGCGCGAGTTTTTGGAACCTGACGAAAACGCTAGGTTTAGGATCGCGGAAAATCTCGCGAGGCTCGGCGAAAAGTGGCGAATCAAGGTCGCGGCTTGCGCGGAAAAGGACGACTTTTCGCGGTTTGGGATCGCGCGGAACGCGTGCGTGGATAGCGAGTTGATTGCGCGAATTGGCGGCGCGGAGGCTTTGCGGCTCGGCAAAGATCGCGGGCAACGCGATCTTTGCGGTTGCGCCGAGAGCAAAGATATCGGCGCTTACAACACCTGCCGCCACCTCTGCCGATACTGCTACGCCAACTCCTCCGCAAACGCCGTTTCGCGCAACGCCGCTTTACACGATGAAAACGGCGAAAGCCTGATCGCCGCAAGATAAAAAGGTTGAAAACGCCAAAATTGGGGGCAAAATAATTAAATAAGGTTAAAGAATTGGTTAAGGCTTACGTTTTGACTTGGTTGCGCAAGCTAGAGGCTTATATAGCTTCTCTCAACTTATCCGCCGCAATAAACGGGCTTGCGAGTTTTTTAAACTTGTTTGCGGCGTGCGCGTTGTTCGCGGCTTTGTTTAGCGAGCGAAACGCGGCGGGTTATGCTTACGCCGTTATTTTTCTAATTGCGAGCCTCTTATTAAGAGGCTTAAAAAAGGGGGCTTAAATGGAATTGAATTGGACGGGTTTCGGGCTGGTTGGGTTGTTTGCTTGCGCGCTGGGTTTTTACTTGGTGAATTTGCAATATAGAAAAGAACGCGGCGATTTTGACGTCAAAGGTTGATCTAAAGCTCTAAAAGAGCGACCCGATCTATACGGCAATATATATCGGGCGAATAACGCGCCGAAAAGCGGCGAAAACGGCTTTATGGTTTGCGGCTTAACGCCAACAAAAGCCCCCTCGTCGAAGCGGCGAGGTTTAATCCCTATAAGAGCGAGGCGATTTTATGAAACCTAAAACCGAAAAACGATCACCGAATAAAACCGCCGCGAAATCCGAAGTTGTTATTTACCGATCGCCGAACGGCAAAATTAAGGTTGATTGCCGAATTGAAGCCGAGACGTTATGGCTATCTCAAGCGCAAATCGCCGAACTATTTGGACGCGATCAATCCGTTATTTCAAGGCATATCCGCAATATCTTCGCGGAGGGTGAAGCTGATAAAAAAAGCAATATGCGAAATTTGCATATTGCAAAATCAGACAAACCCGTCGCCTTTTATTCCCTGAATGTCGTTTTAGCGGTCGGCTATCGCGTGAAATCGGCGCGGGCTACGCAGTTTAGGCAATGGGCGACGAACGCGCTCCACGAATATCTACAAAAAGGCTTTATATTAAACGACGACTTTTTGAAAAATATGGGCGGCGGCGCGTATTGGAAAGAATTATTAGAGCGAATACGCGATATACGCGCCAGCGAAAAGACGGCGCGAGAAGCGTCAGCAATGTTGAGGCGACAAAAAAGCTTATGGCGAATATGACGGAATACAGATCGCGAATTTCCGATGAATTAACCGACGTTGAAAAAGCGTATTTAGAGACTTTGCGAGATATGCAAAAAAAGCTAAAGGACGGCGGCGCGGAATAAAAACTTTAGCGAGGCGCACGAAAAGCCAGCGAAAGTAATAAGCGAATAGATAAAAGATTATTCGCCGAATATAATTTTTTGTTTTAGAACGCTCTCTCTTGTTTTTATCTGCTTACGTAAAAACTCCATAGGACGATCGCCTTTTATACGATTGCAGTTTCCGCAGAGCAACTGGTAGTTTTCATAATAATTTCCGCCGCCTTTCGCTCTTGGAATAATATGGTCTATTTCAAGGTTGAATATATCAAATTCTTTTCCGCAACCGTTGCATTTATGATCTTGTTCTTGATATAGCCGCTTTTTGACGTCTTTGTCTTGCGGGACTTCTTGTATATCCGTGCGGACTGGGATTTTATCGGTGGCGATAAAATCCGTGAATAATCCTTCGTCGTCGCTTAATCGCTGTATTAAGAGGTCTCTAGCTTGCGCTTCAATGTCAATGTCTATCCACCTGCGCCCTAATTGCTGGGCGGCGACGCAAGTCGTGGCGCAACCGCAAAACGGGTCAAACACAATATCGTCATTATTTGTGCTTGCCTTGATTATGCGCCGCAAAAGCTCTAAAGGTTTTTGCGTGGGGTAGCCGGTCTTTTCTTTGTTGCCGCCTGTTATATGTGGAATATACCAAACATCGCGGGGTATCCCTCGTTTAATGTTAAATCCCTTTTCTTCATCGGAGGTGTCAATAATAGTCGAACTGCTTCCAGCAAAATGTTTATTGCTTACAAAACCGTCGGCGTCAGCGTATTTTGACCATCTTTTCAAAGTGTTTTCACTTGCGGGATAATCTGTTCTATCAGGATGAATTTGATGTAAATCGCTCTTCGCATAACATAAAATTACATCGTGGTCTCTTCCTAAATGACGCGCGGACGCTTTCAAAGTCGTTTTGTAATGCCAAATTATCTCGTTCCTAAAATTATTTTTTCCAAAAATCTCGTCCAACAATAATTTCAAATAGTGAGAAGCCGTAGGATCGCAGTGTAAATACAAACTGCCCGTATCTTTTAATACTCTGCGCATTTCAATTATTCTTTGCGCCATATATGTCAAATAAGCCATCATCGCCTTGCTATGTATCGCCCCCGCGCCCGCGATATATCTCGCCAACGTAGGATAATGAATCGCGAGAGCACCCAAATAGTGCTCGTCAACATCTCTCCACGACCACATATCTTTGAAGCTCGCGCCCGCCGCTTTGCTTCCTATCGGAGCGGAATAAGTCCGTTTGGAATTGAAAGGCGGATCAAGGTAAATTAAGTCAACTGATTGACTGTTTAATCCTTTCATTATATAGAGATTATCGCCTGTATAAAGCCAATTTCTCGCCGATCTGGTTTCGTCTTTAGCCATTCTTTGCCGCCCACTTCCTCTTTTAATTGTATCGCTTTTGAGTATTTTACAAAAAGATTGAAAACTCTAAAAACTTTTATTTTATTCTCGCGTTTCTACGGCTTATAAGCCGTAAATTGAGGTTAAACTCAACTCGCCGACTACAAAAAATCGGGCATTTGCGCGGTATTCCGCTTTACGCGCCGAGAGTTTGCCGAAGATTATGGGGGATAAATGACGTTACGGCTCGCTCGCCATCGCCTCTAATTCTTGCATAAACCTTTCTAGCAGTTCGTCTCCCTCGAATTTGCCGATCATCTTGCCGCGCTTAATAATTAGCCCGCCGTTTTTGCCGAAGGCGATCGCGAGATCGGCGTATTTCGCCTCGCCCAGCGCGTTCACCGCGCAGCCCATCACTGATAAATTCAGCGGCTTTTTAATATGTTTCACGCGCTCTTCTACGATCGCCACCGCGCTTTTTAGGTCGGATTCCAGCCTCGCGCAAGTCGGGCAAGAGATGATATTCACCCCCTCCGCCTGCCTGCCGCTATCCTGCAAGATCGCCCTAGCCACGCGGATTTCTTCCTCCAGCTCGCCCGTAATTGAGACGCGGATCGTATCGCCGATTCCCTCCATTAAAAGCCCGCCGATCGCGATCGCGCTCTTGATCGTGGAGTGAAACATCGTACCCGCCTCCGTAACGCCCAAGTGAAACGGATACGGCACGAGCGGGCGCAAGGCGCGGTAAGCCTCGAAAGTGCGCGGCGCGTCGCTCGCTTTGAGCGAAACCTTGATCGCAGTGAAGTCCAAATCCTCCAAAAGTTTAA
This sequence comes from Helicobacteraceae bacterium, assembly GCA_031286325.1. Classification (GTDB taxonomy): domain Bacteria; phylum Campylobacterota; class Campylobacteria; order Campylobacterales; family SZUA-545; genus JAIRNH01. Next base: position 4,637 of record JAITUT010000090.1, on the reverse strand, counting down.
TGTGGTAGAGCGCGGACTTAGCCATCGCCTCCGCGCCGTTGCCGTATTTTTGCTCAATCTCCTTTTCAAGCGATCCGCCATTGACGCCGATTCTGATAGGAATCCGCCGATCACTGCAGGCTTTCACGACCTCTTTAATGCGATCTTTGCCGCCGATGTTGCCCGGATTTATGCGAATGCAGTCGGCGACTTGGGCGGCTTTCAAGGCAAGGCGGTAGTTAAAATGAATATCCGCCACGATCGGCAGCGGCGAATTTCGCTTGATTTCGGCAAGCGCGGCGGCGCTTTCGTGATCGGGAACGCTCACGCGCGCGATGTCCGCGCCGGCGAAGTAGAGACGTTTTATCTGCTCGATCGTAGCCGCCGCGTCCGCCGTTTTGCTGAATGTCATTGATTGGACGCTAATCGGCGCGTCCCCGCCCACTGGGACATTGCCTACGAAAATTTGTTTGGTTGGGTATCTAGTCATTTCGTCTCCTCGCGGGAAAAAACTTAATCCGCGTCAATTTACGATCTTTCTAATATCGTTATTCGCAAAATTTTATCACAACAGATCGCACGAATTATTTATATTGCGCGCCGCAACAATTTATATGTATTTGTATTTTCGCGGATAAAATTCCTTGACAAGCTATCGTTTTTATGGCAGAATTAAGAAAAATCGTATGGTTCGTAAAGGTTGCGCCTTTTGACGCCGTCGTTTTACAATAAGAATAGAGAATGTCTGCTATGAATGAAAAAGATTCTATGGGGAAGTGTTACTTTGAAGCGTTGCTTGCAATCGCGGATTTGAACCTTTCCGAGTTTATCGGTAGCGATGATAGCCTATCCGATCTGGAAGCGGATTTAAACGCTTTTATACTTGATTTGCCTAAAATCGAAACAAAAATAAAGGGCTTTTTGGAAACGGATGATCGCGATTTAACGATTGAATGTTACAAGACGCTCTGCAAGAGCCTCGAAAAAATACACGCTGATTCGCTTGCGAGCGAATTTTCAAAGCAGACTGACGCCCTGAAATCAATGAAGCCCGAAAAGTTCAATTCGTATATGAATTACTTTATGATGTCCGCGTCGAGCCTCTCCATAGATATTCAAGTGGCGAAAAACAGCGCGGATAAACAAGAAACCAAACAGGAAACTAAGGAAACGCAGGAGGGCACCGGCGCAAAATTAATTCTGGCAGTAGCTTTTTCTTACGATGCTAAAAACCGTCTTTAAGGACAGTCACTACGCGATTCTCTCGGCGGATTCCGGTAAAAAAGCTCTTGAACTGCTCAAAGAAAGCTACCGCCCCGATCTATTCATCCTTGACATTGATATGCCGCGTATGGACGGCTATGAGCTTGCGGTAGAGATAAGAGCCGCGGGGCATAAGGCACCGATTATCTTCTTAACGGCGAACGCGGACGAAAAGTATGTGCTGAAAGCTATCAAAGCGGGCGCGGCGGATTTCATAGTCAAACCAATCAACAAAGAGAGGTTTCTCGCCAAAGTCGCGAAACGCATATAATTTCGCCCGCGCGATCTTAGTTAAATTAAAGAGGAATAATTTATGAAATGGTTTACAAACCTTAAAATAAAAAGCAGACTGTATATTATGGTCGCTATGCTTTTGATCGTAACGCTCTCTTTCGCCGTTTTTTCTATCCTCAGCATAACGCCGATAAGCAAAGACGCGAGCGATATGACGCAATATGAGGACAGACAAGTTTTTATAACGATGGCTATTGAAAACATATATAAAATCCGCGATTTAAACGCGGGAAAATTATATTTGATAAAAGGCAAATCTTATAAAACCACGTCGGGTGATATTTCCGCCAAGTATGAGGAGCACACGGCTTCTTTTAAAAAAAACATCGACAGTTATTACGATAGTATGATAAAAGGCGGGCATCTTTCCGAGGAAGATAAAGTGCGCCGCGCGGGGCTGATTGAAAATATCAGGGATTATTTTACTAATTATAAAGAAGCGATAGCAAAGTTTGACAAAGCCGCCTTAAACAACGACAAGGAAGCTATGATCGCCGCGCTGAAAGAGGAGATGCTTTACGGCGATGATTTATGCGGTTTGGCGCAAGAACTGAGGGATATGATTTTTGTTACTATGCAGAAAAAAATCACATCTACCACCGACGTATATAAGCGAGGTTAAGGTATATCTTTACACGTTTTCCATCGCGGTATTTTTTATCACAGCCATTATGTTGGTGGCGACAAGCAGGAGCATAAGCGAGCCTATAACCAAACTTTGCGGCGCGGTCACGGAAGTCGCGCGCGGCAACCTTTCGCACCCCATTAGGAGTGATCGCGAAGACGAGTTCGGCGCGCTGTCAAACGCGATAGGCGATATGGTGGACAAAATTTCGGAACACCGCAAAATGATTGGCATAATGGATAACTTAAATTCAATGGTTTATGTCGCGGATATGGACTATAATCTTTTATACGCCAACGGGCATCTGCTCAAAACATACGGTCTTAATAAGGAGCGCGCCAGGGAAATGACTGACGGGGAAAAATGTTATAAAGTTATTAAAAACCTTGAAAATCCCTGCGAAATATGTCATTTAAAAGAATTAAAATCGCTTAACGAGCCTTTTCCGTCAAAGGATTACGACTATATCTGGGACGAGCGTATAGAAAAGTGGATAGGCGGGAAAAGCGCGATTATCCGCTGGGTTGACGGGAGAAAAGTTTTCTTTCAAGCAATGGCGGACGTAACTGAAAAGAAAAGCAAGACATCTTGCTACTTGAGCGGCAGGAGATGCTTAACGAAGCCGTTTTAGCGGCGAAACGCGCCATGATCGCGAAAACGGCGTTTATCGCGAATATGAGCCAGGAAATGCGCACCCCGCTTAACGCTATCATAGGTCTGACCACATTGATATTAGAGGACGAAAACCTTCCGCCTGATATCGAGCCAAACTTAATAAATGTCAACCGTGCGGACAACACTTTACTGAGCATTGTCAACGATGTTTTAGATATATCAAAAATCGAATCGGGCAAGTTCAGGCTCGCCCCCGTGATGTATGATACGCCGAGCCTTATAAACGACACGATCACGCTGAACATAACGCGAATCGGCGAAAAGCCGATCGTGCTGACGCTCGACATACCAGACGATCTCCCAATTAGGTTGTACGGAGATGATATCCGCGTAAAGCAGGTACTCAACAACCTTTTAAGCAACGCTATAAAATACACGGAAAGAGGCTCGGTTACTTTGGGGATAAAATGCGAACGCGCCGCGAAAGCGACGACGTTATTATGACCTTTAGCATTAGCGACACAGGGATAGGTATCAGCGAAGATGACCTAAAAAACTCTTTTCCGAATATAATCAAGTAGACACGCAAGCAAACCGAGAAATAGAAGCCACCGGACTGGGCTTGTCCACAACTAAAAGCCTTGTGGAAAGTATGGGCGACAAAATAACCGTTAAAAGCGAATACGGTAAAGGCAGCGTCTTTACCGCCAAAATAATACAAAAATACGTGGACGGCGAGACAATAGGCGAGACAGTCGCCGAAAATCTGCGCAGCTTTAAATATAGCGATGAAAAACGCATAATGTCGGGCAAACTTGTGCGGATTAACTTAAGTTACGCCAAAGTTCTCGTGGTGGACGATGTGCCGACAAATCTTGACGTCGCGGCGGGTTTAATGAAAAAATATCTTATGCAGATTGATTGCGTAACAAGCGGACGGACGGCGGTGGAAAGAATAAGAAGCGGCAAACCCATATATAACGCGATTTTTATGGTTCATATGATGCCAGAAATGGACGGGATTCAAGCGGCAGACGCAATACGCGCGATCAGCACGGATTACGCTAAAAACATACCGCTTATCGCGCTCACGGCAAACGCCATTTCGGGCACGGAAAAGCTGTTTTACGAGCATAATTTCCAAGCGTTTTTGTCAAAACCTATTGACATAATGTTGCTTGATTCCATATTACATAAGTGGGTGCGCAACAAGGAGCTTGAACAAGCGCAAAACCGCGCGGACAAGAAAAAAATATTGCAACAAACAACGGCGGCAAGGAAAACGGCGATAGTGATTTTGTGATCGCGGGCGTAGACGCGCAAAGCGGGTTGACGCTATACGGCGGCGACGCGGAAATCTATAAGGAGCTTTTGCGCTCGTTCGTCGATAGCGCGTCGGTGTTTTTAGAAAAAATCCGAACCGTTTCGATTCAAACTCTTCCAGATTACGCAATTTCTGTCCACGAAATAAAAGGCGCAAGCGCGAGCATCGGCGCGGACGGCGTAAGTCGTAAAGCCGAGTCGTTCGAAAAATTATCAAAAAATGGAGACTCAAACGGGGTTCTCGCGCGGAACGACGCGTTTATAGCGGAACTCTCAAAATTGATAGACGACATTAAAACGTGGAACAAAACCAACGCGTAAAGCTGAATTTCTTTATAAGTAAAATTTTAAGATCTAGACAACCAAACGGAGAACCTCGAAAGAGCTTCAAGAGAATTTTGTATAAATCAGAGTTGCGATTGTTAAAGCGAAACTCTTGTTAAAGCGAAACTCTGTTTAGCGGAGGCGCGGCTCAAAGTTATTCGGAGTAATTCCTTTGAACTTTGAAAGCCGATGTTTAGCGAAAGCACAGAAGTTT
>JAITUT010000068.1 GCA_031286325.1 Helicobacteraceae bacterium | reverse complement strand
AAATTCCCGCGTATCGCGCCTTTGCTAAACGCTGAAAAATTTTACGCCGCCGAATTATCTTTGCCGTGCCACGTTCTATTAGACGATCGCGAAGTGGACTTCGTAATAAAAACAATGCGGACGATATAAATGCGTATAAATCTGATAAGATAATACCGGGAGGTTGAAAGCTATGATAAACAACACTTTATGGTACGGCTCAATAGGCGGCATTTATAATCTAGTTCAAAATCCTGCGGCGAATCAAAATCAGTCGCTCTTTGCGACGCATCAGCAGAAAAAAATGGCCGAAGCGGAAAATAATCCACCCGTCAATGAGGATAAAGCGGCTTTGCTGGAGGCGATGTCAAAAATTCCTTTCAAACATATAACAAGCGTAGAAGAGGCAAACGCCAACTTTAGGCATACGGTAGAAGAGGCAATGAAAGAGGCGGGCATTACGCTTGGCGAAGATGAAACCTTAGAATTAACTATGGGTGCGGAAGGGCGCGTAAAGGTTGGCGGGTTAAGAGACGATGCGCGGGCGAATAAACTTGAAGACGTCCTGAATAAAAACACGAATACAAAATTATTTCACTTTACCGTAAAAATTCCTTTTTTTCTCAATTCCGACTATTCCAGAGAGGGAACGGATTTTAACGATATGCTTGATAATAGGGCGGCTCTGATCGCTATGAAAGACACCGCAAGCAAAGTCGTAATGGAGAGAACGGGCGTCTCTATGGATTTTTCTCAACTTTACAGAACCGAAAGCGGAAAAATAGCGGGTTACCCGAAAGAATTGTCGTGGATTTTTGAGAGCGATTACGATATTTCAAATCCTGTGGTAACCACAGATAAAGACGCTGCCGCATTGACAATTTTGAAATATGCCAATAGTTTTTTGAATGCGCCGGGCGGTTATGAAAGTATTCCCAATATCGGTAATTTGGGCGCGTTTAGTTTTACCAAAAGCGATTTTGCGCGTCTTGCTATTTATGGCTAAGCGAGGGGGAGACGTTTTTAACAATCAATTAAACTCCTCCGCGCCCGCCAGAATACATATATTGCTCGCCAAAAACTCGTATCAGGCGATCGTAATACGGAGGGGTCCGTCGCGCCAGACTGCGGCAATAAGCCGGAATCGCAAGGACGACACTTTTTTTGTCGGGCAATGGCTGAAAGGAAGAGTCTATCATTACAGATGCGACATTTCGCCAAATGGCGAGTATTGGATTTATTTCGCGATGAAAGATGGAAAAACTTGGACTTGCGTCGCGAAAACGCCATATTTCACAGCGTTGGATTTTTACAGCAAAGGCGACAGTTGGAATGGCGGCGGGCTTTTTCTAAACGACAGGGCATACTGGCTAAACGATAACGGTTTTGAAAAACATAAGCGTTCAAGAAAACTCTCGCCCTTGTCTGTAACGGCTGATTATCCAAATCATCAAAACGGTTTTGGCGAATGTCCGATGATATATTTTATAAGGCTCAGGCGGGACGGCTGGCAAGAAAAATCCTTTGAAACGATTGATAAGCGAAATACTGTTCAGCATTTCAGCAAACGGATCAACGACGCTTGGGATATCGTGAAAAAGTTTCACGGGGGGCTTGACCATCCGATAGGCAAAGGGATTTATCACGAAAGCCATCTATTGCTAAACAAGAAAACAGGCGAGGAGCTCGTATGCCCTGATTGGGAATGGGCGGATGTTGATGGCGATAGGCTTCTTTGGGCGGAAAAAGGGTTGATATACGCGGGCGTTGTAAAAAAACAAGGGCTTGAACAATCAAAGCCTTTATTCGACTGCAATGACCTTTGCTTTGAAAATCTCGTAGCTCCCTATTAAGTTGTGTGCTTAGAGGTTACTAGAGATTCGCGCGGGCGCGAGGGTCGCTTTGCGCGCCGCATAGAAGCCGTTGAGAGTTTTCCATAGAAACGCTTTGCGTTCCTATGGAAGCCCTTGCCCCTTAATTTTAGATCGCGGTTGGTTCGCGAAAATAAAAAATGTCCGAATATCAGAGGTATAGACAATTTAGCAGTTTCCGAGATGACGAACGGGAGAGATTGTTCTATGGAATTATCCGCAATTCAAGCGCCGGCGCGATCGCTATTGATGTTTGTGGCGGCGGCATAGGCGGTGATTGGGCTTATACTGTTTACATATCAATAATTGGCATTATTGTTGACAAGCGCGGCGGCGGCTGTGCGGTCGGTATTCAGAGAGACGCTGAAAAAGAGGAAGAGGAAGGGTGAAGCGGGAAGCGGTGTTAGCGGCGGCGGTGGGGCGGTTACGTTGGTCGCGTCTGCGTTGCTGATGTGTTTTAAGAAACAATGATACGTCATTTCTCTTGTCGCGAAAAAAGCTTTGCTCGTCGGCGTCAAGGAGCGACGTCTTTACTGCGGAGAAAGACTAAGCGATCGGCGCAACGGGTGAAAATCACGACTTTTGCCGTATTAGAAATTGCGGATCGTAGCCTGCGATTAGGATTATCAAGAAACCTCCATTCCCGTCGTTCTGTAAGTTAAAATTTTCTGTTTATGAGGTTGCGCGTCAAAACGTAACCGCTTGCGGCGTTGTCGCGTAGAAGTCCGCAATGACGAAAATGCTGATCGCTTATCGGCAAAAATAGCAACGATTTTAGAGGCTCAATGAGCAAGCTCTCTTGTCGGAAAATGAGCTTTGTTTGTATTCGAGAATAACGAAAATGGTGATCGCTTATCGACAAAAATAGCAACGATTTTAGAAACTCAAGGAGCGCCTCTCTTGCTTGCAAAAACAAGCTTTGCTCGTATGCGAGCTCTTTTATAACCAAAGCCTGCGAAGTAAAACCTAAAAAACCTCACTTCGCCGCAATTGAACGCAGGTAGGCGATCCTCTCTTGCAGAGCCGAAATCGCGCTCAAAGCGCGCGAAACCTCGCTGTCGTTCAGGACATTTTGCGCCGCGCCATTCGCATCGTCCAAGACTACATTGTCTAGCGTCCCGAACACGCCGTTTCCGCGCTTGTTTAGCTCCTCGATTTTGGCGCTAATCTTCGCTAGCTTCAAAGACTCTTCGCCCAAAAAACTATCGCTTTTCGCCTCCCTGAACTCACCAATCATTTGCTTCCTTTCGTCTTTTTTTACGTATCCAGCCGTTGCGCTTCAAGAAATCTTCATAGACGCGCCCAAACTCGCGAGCGAGAAAATCGCGGTAGGCGCGATCCGATATTGCGATACCGTATTCTCTAAGAATCTCAATCTGATCTTTTATGCTCAAATCGCCTTTGAGCATCTTTTCCAGACTGCTTTTCACCTTCAAAAGGCGCGAGCGTTTGTGGTAGCTTTGCTCCTCCTCTTGCTCTTTTAGGCGAGCCTCTATGATCGCGTCGAGATTTTTATTTATCATAATTTCTCTAAAACGACCGCAAATTGTAATATAAGTTTCTTAAATAAACTTCTAATTTTCTGTAAATCATTATTAAAACTCCTTTAATAATGCGTTAAACAGCGTAAAATCGTGCTTTATTTGCATTTCACTTTGTTTAAGCATTGGTTAAGATTAATGATAAATCGGTGTTTTTTCCAAGTTTTACAGAATTTTCACCGATTTTTCTTGCAGATTTGTAGCAAATTTCGCTCCAAAATAAGATATACGGAAGATTAAGGAAAAATTTTTGATGTATTTATACGTAAAATTTGCGCAGAAAAAACGAAGCCTACTAAAGACGATCTATATTATATAGATCGTCTTTGAGAGAAAAAGCCTGTTAGGGCGGGGGAAGTTCGCCAATGATTACGCCGCGAATTTGCTATGTGAGAGAAATTCTTTAAGGCGCGTTAGAGCTTCGGTAGTTTCGTCTTGTTCATAGACCAGCGCGAGACGCAGATATTGATGCTTTTGGCTGGCGTGGTCTAAATTCGCGCAACGGACGGCGAGGTTAGAAGTATGCACAGGGCAATGAACAGAGCGATCAGAATTAGCGCGGTCAAAAGAAGAGTTCTCTGCGGCGGCGCGATTGTGTCCGCCGCGTGGATCATACGAGTTTTTTTCGGCGGCGCGATCGCTTTCATACTTGCTTTCGCGGCTTTTTCTGTCAAAAAAAGAGTCGTTTTTAGCGGCGCGATTGTGCGCGGCGCGGTGATCGGACGAGTCGCCTCGCAAAAACGATCTATCGCCAGACAATCGCGACAAAAACGAGCCGCACAAGGCGCGGATCGCGTAATTTACGAACAACTCGCGAGCCGCCGCTTGATCGTCCGTAACTTTCAGCCACAGATAAAACGCCGCTTCGGGGGCTTTGATACCCAAAATTTCCTCCGCCAACACGAGATTCGCGGCGTATTTTTGGCGGATTTGCTCGGCGTGAAAGTCGTCTTCCCACGCCGCCGCCGCCGCAAGTTGGAGCGGAACGCCCGCCGCGCACCCCGCATAGGAGCGATAGCGCGCGTAGCCCCGCAAAATTTCCGAGTCGCCCGCCGCGAAACCGCTGCGTACCCCCGCCGCGCTGGAACGCTTGGAAAGCGAGTTCATCACGATGATATTTTTGAATTTATCGTTGCCGATCGCGCGAGCGGCTTCAAGCAATGAGGGCGGTTTTTCGCCGCGATAAATTTCGCTGTAACACTCGTCATTTAAGAGCACAAATCCGTGCTTCGCCGCGAGCCGCGCCCAAATTTTCAGAGTTTCGAGGCTCATTACCGCGCCGGTCGGATTATTCGGCGAATTCAAAATCACAAGATCGCAAGCGGCTAAACGCGGATCGGCAGGATCGGGCAAAAAGCCGTTTTCCTCGCGCAACTCCAGTAAAATCTGCTCCGCGCGGCACATTTTCGCCGCCCCCTCGTAAATTTGATAGAATGGATTCGGGTGCGCGATGAGCGCGTTTTCACGAGAAAAGAGCAAAAATTGCGGGAAATTAAAGAGCGCCTCGCGCGTGCCGAGCGTGGGAAGGCACTCTTCATTAGTGAGCTCTAAACTAAAACGGCGTCTAATGAAGCCCCGCTGCGCCTCGCGCAAACGCGCCTCGCCCGCGCTAGTGGGATATTTTGCGAACAATTTTTCGTTTCGCCGCAACTCGTCAAGAATAATTTGCGGCGTGGGAAATTGCGGTTCGCCGATCGAAAGATTTAATAGTTTAAGCGAATTTTTAGGCTCTAAACCCTCTAAAAGATCGCGCATTTTTTCAAACGGATACGGCTCGAAACTAATCACTTTTTCTCCTCTCTAAAATTATGCCGCTTTCAAGATGATTTGAATATGGAAATTGGTCAAAAATCGCCGCTGAAATGACATTATGAGTTTGGGTTAAAATAAGCAGATCGCGTTTAAGCGTCTCTTGGTTGCAAGAGATATAAATAATTTTGTCAAATTGCGCGGCTAACGCTATTGAGTCGTTGTCCATTCCCGCGCGAGGCGGATCGACAAAAATCGTTTTGAAATTAAAACTTTTTAAGTTGATCTCTTTTAATCTGTTAAACTCGCGATCGCCGCGATAAGCGCTCGCAAATTCCGCCGCGCTTAAACGCGCGAATGATATATTTTCTGCGTTATTTCTAATTGCGTTTTCTCGCGCGGTTTGTAATGAATTTGCGGCAACCTCTATCGCTAATACTTTCGCGAAATTCTTCGCGATTAAGATTGTGAAATTTCCGTTGCCGCAATAAAGTTCGAGCAAATCGCCGTTAATGTTTAATGTGTTTTCATAGACCCAACTCGTCATTTTTTGATTTACGCCGCCGTTTGGCTGGCTAAAAGAATTTTCAAGTTGTTTCATAGAATAATTAACGCCCGCGATCGTAAAATTTTCTATAATATAGTCATTTCCTATTACGACTTTTTGTTTGCGGCTTCTTAAAATTATATTGGCGTTTAATTTCTTGGCAAGATGAGTTGCGATCAGGGTTAGTTCGTCGTTTAACTCTCTGTGGAAAATAAAGGAAATTACAATATCTTTTTCGTTCGTTGAGGCTAAAAAATCAATCTCAAAAAGTTTCGCTGAAAACGTCGTGTTTTCGTTTAAAAAACTTACGATCTTAATCATATCAAACCGCTTATTCACAATAGGGCAATCGCTAATACAAATTAACTTTTTGCCGCCCGCGGCAAACATCGCGCAACTAACTCCGCTATCTTCTTTCCAGACTCTAAATTCGCCGCGATTTCTAAAGTATAACTCTTCCGATAAAAACTCGTCGACCTTATTTATATTAAATTCTATAAACTCCTCCAAAAACCGCTTTTTTTTGATCGTAAACTGCTCATTATATTCATAAGCTAAAGCGCACCCGCCGCAAATACCGAAAAATTCACACTTCATCTAAAACTTTGCACCACAGAACCGATTATTAAATTCCAGCCGTCCACCATAATAAATAATATGATCTTAAATGGTAAACTGATCATCACCGGCGGCAACATCATCATACCCATAGCCATTAGCACGGAGCTCACCACCATATCAATCACCAAAAAGGGCAGATAAAGCAGAAAACCGATTTCAAAGGCGGTCTTTAATTCGCTAATCATAAAAGCGGGTAATAAAATAGGCAGAGTAATATCCGCCTCGCTGTTTATATTATCAAGCCCTCTAACGCGCAAAAAAAGCGCTAAATCTTTTTCGCGCGTGTTGCGCAACATAAAGTCCTCAAAGGGCGCGATCGCGCGATCAAACGCCTCTGCATAGCCGATCTCCTCGTTAATGTAGGGCGCGATCCCATCGCTCCACGCCTGCCGCGCCGCCGGCTCCATAATAAAAAAGGTCAAAATCAACGCCATTGAAACGAGAATTTGCGTGGGCGGCATCTGTTGCGTGCCCATTGCTTGGCGCAAGAAGCCGAAAATTATCACAAGCCGCGTGAAACTCGTCATCATCATAACGAGGCTGGGCGCAAGTACCAAGAGGGTCGTAATCAGCACGATATTGAGCGTGGTTACAAGTTGACCCGGCGTTTGCGGGGCGTTTATCCGCAAATCCACAGCCGGCAGTTGCACCACCTCAGGCGCGGCGAATATCGCGATCGGCAAAAGCAAAAGGAGCAAAAATCCGCGCATTTAGTTGGTCTTATTTTAGGTTTGCTTCGCCAATTTGGGCTTAGGAATACTCTTTCTCATCATTGCGGTCATAATCTGCGATCTCGTAATTCGCGGCGAACGAGATTGCGGCTTTAACAGCAACGACTAAATAGCGGTCTCCTAACAGCCGCGCGACGGCGCTTTAATTGCGCATTATACGCGATCGGCTCTTTATCGCTCGCGGCGTATAATCGCGCCTAATGAGAGCGAAATTAGAGCGGTTTTTAGAGGCGGCGACCGACTTCGCGGTGAATATGCCGCGACTGGCGATAGCGTTGTGCGTAATCGGCGCGATCTTGCTCGCCTCAAACATTCGCGGCTTGAAGTTTGATATGACGACCGAAGGGCTTCTTGTAAGCGACGATCCCGCGATCGGCGTCTATGAGAAGTTTCTTGACGCCTACGGGCGCGATGAGAAAATCCTAATCGCGATCCGCGCGAATGAGATTTTCACGCCGCAAACGATCGCCAAAATCGCGAAAATCCACGATCGCATAGAGAACGAAGTGGAGTTAATTTCGCGCGTGGATAGCCTAGCGAACGCCCGCGACACGCGCGGCGAAAATGATACGTTGATCGTGGGCAAACTCTTTGACTTTCCGCCCGCGACGGCTGAGGAGTGGCGCGAAATCAAGACTCGCGCGCTAGCGAATGCCTTCTACAAAAACCGCCTTGTGAGCGAGGATTCCAAAATCGCGGTGATCGCGGCGCGCACTTTAAGCCGCGTGCAAGTTGGCGGCGAGGCGGACGATTTGGAGGCTTTCGACGACTCCGCGAGTAGAGAAAAAATTCCGTTAACAGACGAACAAAATAGCGAAATCGTCCGTAAAATCCGCGAAATTACACTGCAAGAGGCGGAGGAAAGCTATGAAATTTTCCTCGCGGGATCGCCCGTCGTAACGGATACGTTGAAAAAACAGATGTTAGCGGACGCGGCTTTGATGATTAAGCTTCTTGTAGCGGCGATCGCGGTTTTATTGTTCGCGTTTTTCAGGCGATTTAGCGGCGTTTTCTACCCGCTTTTGGTGATTGTTTTCGCCCTCGTTTCAATGATGGGAAGCGTGGCGATCAGCGGAATGGAAGTCAAGTTGCCGATGATGATCGCGCCGCCGTTTTTGCTCGCGATCGGCGTGGGCGCGTGCGCGCATTTGCTCTCAATTTTTTACCGCGAATTTGACGGCGGCAAAGATCGTTTGGACGCGATCAAAACCGCTTGCCGCCACAGCGCGTTTCCAATCGTGATGACTTCGCTCACTACGATCGCGGGCGTCGCGTCGTTTGTAACCGCGAAGATCGCGCCGTTCATTTTAATCGGCGTGTTTTTGCCGCTGGGTATTTTCTACGCGCTCGTTCTGACGCTGATTTTACTGCCCGCGCTCCTTGCGATCACGCCGATTAAACGGCGCGAAATTGCGGAGCGCAACAGGCGTATGGACAAAGTTTTGATCGCCTTCATTGATTTTTCTTGCACCCACCCGAAGAAGATCGCGGCGGTTTCGGCGGCGCTTTTAATTGTGAGTATCGCCTCGCTTTCGCAAATTAAACTCAGTTATTACCTGATGAATTGGTTTCCTGAAAACGACCCGATCAAGATCGCGACAAATCTTCTCGACGATCAAATTAAAGGCACCGTTACGGCGGAAATTTTGCTGGATTTCGGCGAAGAAAACGCGCTTTACGACCCTGAAATTATGCGGCGGCTGGATCGCGCGATCAGAGAAGCGGAGCAAGTCAAGCCGATCGGAACGGCGCTTGGAATCCCTACGATCGTAAAAGAAATTAACCGCGCGTTAAACGAGAATGACGATAATTTTTACACTCTGCCTGATTCGCGCGGCGCGATCGCGGAGGAGATTTTGCTCTTTTCCAATAGCGGCAATGACGATCTCGCCGAAGTGGCAAACCCAGATCTAAGCCAAACGCGCGTTACCCTCAAAATGCCGCTGATAGACGCGATCAAAGGCTATCCAATTTTGCGCGAAGTCAAAGCGATTTTTGAGCGCGAAACGCGATCGGGCGAAAACGGCGGCGCAAAAGTAGAAGTTACGGGACTGCTCGCTTTGATGTGCCAAGCGCTTACGGCGGCGGTGATTTCAACGGCGTATAGTTACGGCGCGGCGATATTTATGATCGCGGCGGCGATGATATTCGCCTTTGGCTGGCGGCTGGGACTCTTCGCTATGATCCCAAATTTAACGCCGATCATAATCGGAATGGCGTTTATGGTCGCCTTAAAAATCCCGTTTGATATGTTTGTGATGCTCGTAGGCTCGATCGTGCTGGGGCTGGCGATAGACGATACGATCCACTTTATCCACAACTTTCGCCGCTACTTCGCCGAGCGCGGCGAATTGCGGCGCGCGCTGGAGGGCGCGATGCTCTCCACAGGGCGCGCGATGACGATCACGAGCGTGGTTTTGACGGCGGGGTTTAGCGTATATATGTTCGCGTATATGCGAAATTTCGCGAACTTCGGAATTATCGCGGCGCTGTGTATCGCGCTCGCGTTGCTGGCGGATTTTGTTTTGACGCCGGCGTTGCTCGCTATATGGTTTGCGAAGAAAAAATAGGAGGCTTACGAATGCGTTTTTTAGTTGCGTTATTTTTAACGATCGCGGCGAGTTTCGCGGCGGAAAATCCGTCTTACGATCGCGGGATCGCGGCTCTAAAAGCCGGCGCGTCCGCAGAGGCGGTGAAAGAATTTACCGAGGCGATCAAAGCCCAGCCGAGCTACGCGGACGCCTATTATCGGCGCGGCGACGCATACGAAAGTTTAGGCGAACCGCAAAAGGCGCTCAGGGATTACGCCCAAGCGATCAGAATCAACCCAAACCACGCGCAAGCCTACAACGATCGCGGTGTGATTTACAAAAACGCGGGCGACTTTAAGAAAGCGATCGCCGACTACACGCAGGCGTTACAAATTGACCCGAAATTCGCGGCCGCATACAACAATCGCGGAGTCGCGTACGCGAATTTGAACGATCACGAAACGGCGATCACAGACTTGACCCACGCGATCCGCGCCGACCCTTCTTACGCGGCGGCTTACGTCAATCGCGGGTACTCGCGTCATCAGTTAGGCGATCTCAAAAAAGCTCTCGCCGACTACGCGCAGGCGATCAAAATCAACCCCTCTTACGCGGCGGCTTATGCCAATCGCGTAGCGGTTTATTTGGAATCGGGCGATCTTAAAAGCGCCACGAAAGACGCGAAAAAAGCCTGCGATCTGGGCGACTGTAAAGCTCTTACGCTTATGACAAACGAAAAGTTTTTGCAGGATTAAGTGTTTGAAGTTGCGATCTTAAATATATTTTAACTTCAAAAGGCGTTTTACGAAATATGTATGACATAATAAATTTAGGGCAGGTTTTTACGCCGCAATTTATAGTAGCGGAGATGCTGTCTTTGCGTAAAAATTTCGGAAACGTTTTAGAGCCTTCCGCAGGTAACGGCGCGTTTTCAAAAAATATACAAAACTGCGCGAGTATCGAAATAGATCAAAAACATATTGGAGAAAATACGTTAAATATGGATTTTTTTGATTATCCCACGACAAATAAATTTGATACTATTATCAGCAACCCCCCTTACGTGCGCTATCAAGATATTTTACCATCTACGCGCGGCAAACTCAAAAGCCGTCTCTTTGACGCCAGAACCAACCTATATCTCTTTTTTATAGAAAAGTGTATAAAACATCTAAATGATCGCGGCGAACTTATTTTTATTACGCCGCGCGATTTTCTCAAAGCGACTTCCGCGATAAAATTAAACAACTTTATCTATGAAAACGGAACGATCACGGATATTATAGATTTGGGCGACAAAAAAATATTTAACGGTTTTTCGCCGAACTGCGCTATATGGCGCTTTGAAAAAGACAACTTTTCGCGCAAAACAAATATAACAAAAGAGTTTGTTTTCTGCAATGGGCAATTATTATTTACAGACTCTCATTATCCGTTACATTTTAAAGATATATTTTTTGTGAAAGTCGGCGCGGTAAGCGGCGCGGATAAAATATTCACAAACGAAACTTACGGCAATATGGAATTTGTCTGTTCCAGCACATACAAAACAGGCGAAACGCGCAAAATGATCTTTAATTCAAAATCTCAATTTTTGGAACAATATAAAGATTGTTTAATCAATCGCCAAATCAAAAGTTTTGACGAAACAAATTGGTGGCAATGGGGACGCAACCATTATATATCCGATCGCAAGAGAATATATGTCAATGCCAAAACGCGCAATAAAAAGCCGTTTTTTACGCACGCTTGCGTAAATTACGACGGCTCTATTCTCGCGATATTTCCGCACGATGAAGAAGCTGATATTTCCGAACTTTGCGATATGTTAAATGATGTTCGCTGGTTTGAATTAGGTTTCGTGTGCGACGGACGCTGCATATTTTCTCAAAAGTCGTTGGAAAACTCATTGCTTCCCGATCGTTTTAGAAAATTTACCCCAAAAACGAGTTGATTTAATTTTCCAAAATTTGCTTTCCCTATTTAGCCGAAAAAATTATATTGTTTCTCTTGCTTCATAAATGGGGTCTGAAATTAGGGCGAAATTTTTGGGCGCGAACCCAACAACCCTAACGATCTTGCCGATCGCATAAAACGCCGATCGTGTGAAGCTCTTTCGCCGCCGCGTCGCAAAGAGACGGGATCGCCCTGCATTAGGATAATATGGGCTTTGCCGCCCATACACATCTCATCTGATACGGAAAAGCTCAACAGGTCGTGTATGATACAATATCCAAATGATTTTGGAATCTTCTTGGATTCTGCGATAAAGCAAGGGAAAACAAAGACGGACAAGAACGAGTTGGGTGAGTGAATACAAGATTTGTGTTGAATGGTGGTTGAGTGCCAGAAATCTGTATAATTAAGATATTGTTTGGACGATTTTCTAATCGTGTTCACAAAATAATCGGAGGAGTGAGATTATGAAAGCAATGGATACTACTGTTTTGAGATTTATTGGCGGTTTAGATAAATCGTTTATTGTTCCGCCGTTCCAGAGGAACTATGCTTGGGGCGAAAAAGAATGTATAGAATTGTTTGATGACATTGTAGAATCTTGCAGAACTGGAAAAACGCATTATCTTGGTAATATCACCTACTATGAGGGTGATAATAATGGTGCTTCACATACCGAAATTGTGCTTGTAGACGGTCAACAACGCGTGACAACTGTCTTGATACTGCTCTGCGCTATACGGGATTTAATAAACGATTCTGCTAAAAAAGACAACATAAACAGACGTTATTTACTAAACGATTCTGATGAAGATATTTACAGAATTCGCCTGAAACAAACAAAGTATGATTCTAACAGCTTTACCTCAATAATTGACAACAAAATACCGGACGATTCAAGCAACAATGTAATCAAAAACTACAATCTTTTCAAAAAAATGATTAAGGAGAAAGAGTTTGAGCCGATTCAAATTTATGAAGCCATTCAAAACTTAGAAGTGGTTGAAGTAAATCTTCTCCAAGGTATAAATCTAGGCGCCTCCGACAAGCTTGAAACTGTGCAGAAAGTATTTGAAAAAATAAATTCGACGGGAAAACCATTGACTCCTGCTGATTTGATAAGAAATTTACTATTGCTTGTCCATTCCGCGAGCGAACAAATCAAACTTTATGATAAGTATTGGATAAAAATAGAAAACACATTGCAGGGGGAACATATTTCTCGCTTCGCTCGCGACTTTATTATTATGAAAACATTCAATGATGTTCCAGAGAGGCAAATATATAGTTTATTTAAAGAATATTTTTACAATGAGACTCGCGCAAAAAACGAACGGGTGTTAGATGAAATGTATAAATATTCAAAATTTTATACTTGGATTAGAGTCGAAGCTTGTCCGGATAAAAATATCAATCGCTCTATTAAAATGTTGAACATTTTAAAGACTGACGATTGTTATCCTTTGTATTTGTATTTGCTAGCCAGTATGTATGAAAATCAAAAAGAAGAATTAAGAAAAATATTTATTTTACTTACAGATTATTTGTTGCGATACCGTATAGTAACACCATCCGGCGGGGGCGGCGCTCTTCGTTCGTTTCTACAAGAAATATTAGAAAAGCTTGTAGATGAAAGCATAAATTTCACAAGAGATGATATTTATTATGAGCTTTCAAATAGCCCAACATTGGCGGGGAGATTCCCAGACGATGAAGAATTCAAAAAACATTTAATATCAAATGTGAATCCATCTTATGCAAAAGTGTTGTTGCTAAAAATTGAAGAAAACGAAACAAGAAATATACCTGTTGATATAAGTGAAGTTACTGTAGAACATTTAATGCCGCAAACATTGACTGATTGGTGGAAATCTAATTTAAGAGGAGAAGCAGAGGCAGAGAGAATTTATAGCGAGTATATAAATTGTATTGGCAATCTGACATTAGTTTCCAAAAGTTACAATTCCGCGATGTCAAATAAACCTTGGGGCGATAAATTAGAGTGTTTGAAAGATGTTCAATTCATTGTTACTTCCAAAATAGCAGATGAATATACTCATTGGACAAAAGAGAGTATAATTAAAAGAAGTAATATTATGGCAGATAGAGCAATTAGCGCTATAACAAGCCCTTTAGAAAGAAAGCGTCCTTTCCGAACAAAAAATAACGCCGATGATTATACGCCTGGAATCTATCAATTATCAGATATTGCTTCGCTTATGAATGGCTCTGTTCCTGTAAACGTAATAATTGACGATTATGTTAACCCCATCGCTTGTCGCCGTTGGAAAGATTTACTGTCTATTGTCTGTTTTGATTTATTAAAACGCGACGCTCAACTATTCAAAAGTACGGTTGCAAATAATCTTATTCATAAAGCCACAAGCAGAAAAAATTACCCACAAAAAGACCCTATAATTTCAATGAATCCTAACCACTTGCTTAAACCTTTACGAATAAACGATAGCGATTATTATTGCGAAAGTAATCTTAGCAATATCAGCGCACGTATATACGCTAAACGACTATTGGAAATATTTAATTGTGCGGATAAATTTTCAATAGAAATTTCTTGACATTATTCTATTTGTAAAATGTATGGGCTGAATTACTCCAACCCATACTCCCCCTTTCCTCTATCAATCTCGCCTCTTAATTTCGGCGATTTTGCGCGTTTTACCCGCGCCGTTCGCGCAAAAAAGCGAGCCGTTTTCGGCGGAGTTTTCGTAGACTATTCGGGCGGTTTTGCGGCGCGCGAGGCGAAAACAAACGGCAAAAGCGCGGCGCAAAAAAAGCGCGTTAATTTCTAGCGTAACTTCCGAGCCACTTAATCTCATTTTTGCGCCCGTCCAAAATCGCTTTGATCGCAGGATCGTCCCTGTGCCCTTCAAAGTCAATGAAAAAGAGCGTTTGGTTTTTGCTGATGTGGCTTGGGATTGACTCAATCATCGTAAGGTTTATCTGCGCGTCATTAAACTCTTTCAAAAGCGCGAATAACGCGCCTGGCTTGTGCGGCGTGCGCGCCAAAATTGTCGTCAGATCGCGGCGGCTCGCCGAGTTGTGAAAATCGCTTACGATCGCGAAGCGCGTGCGGTTATCGTGCGAATCTTCAATGTTCTCAAACATCACGGGCAATTCGTTAAGTTTCGCGGCGATCACAGAGCAGATCGCGGCGGATTCGGCGTCGTCCGCCGCGAGGCGCGCGGCTTTAGCGGTACTCTCAACGGGAATCATCTCTACGCTCAAATTGTGATCGCTAAAAAACGCGCGGCACTGCCCGAACGCGACATCTTTGGAATAGACGCGCTTTATCTTCGCGAGATGTTCGGCTTTCGTGGCGAACGAATGATGAATCGAAAGTTCCATATCGCCCACGATCAAGAGATCGCTCTTTTCAAGACAGTCGATCGTATCGCCGACAAGCCCGCTTAAATTATTGCTGATCGGCGCCACGCCGTATTTGGCGCGGCGCGACTCAACGGCTTTGAAAACCGCGCCGATCGTCTGCATCGGCAGATATTCGCTCGTCGCCCCGAAGCGGCTCTCGGCGGCTTGGTGGCTGAAACTGCCTTCGGGTCCCAAGAACGCCACGCGCTCCTCTTGCTCCAACTGGCGCGAGGCGGCGAAAATTTCTCGAAATATCGCCTCAATCGCCGATCGCGCAAGCAAGCCTTTATGCGCGCCAAGACGCGACAAAATCTCTTTTTCGCGAGCGGGACGGTAGATCGTGCCGCTGTCCTTTTTCTTGATCGCGCCGATCTCTTTTACGAGCGACATCCGATCCTCTAACGCCGCCAAAATGCGATCGTCTATCGCGTCAATTTTTTTGCGAAGTTCTATCAACGCCAAAATTTACTCCTCGCGCACTATTTCAATCCGCGCCGCGCTTCTTGCTTTCGCGAAATAGCCCGCGATCACGCGCTCTTCGTTGATCGCGCGGAGTTCGTCCGCGATCAAGCCCTTAACGTCTTCTAATTTGCGCGTCTCGGCGCCGTTTTTCTCGCGCACGAGGAGCGTAACCAGCCTATCGGCGGCGGGAAAAATCGGCGTAAATCCGCCGATCTCGGTGTTCATTAAAAGCGCGAGGAGACGCGGGTTAAGCTCCGCGCTTTTTAGCGTCTGCGTGGTAGCCGCGACATTGGGATCAACCGCGAGCGGGTTTTGCTGGGCGGCGGCGAGCGCTCGCTCGTCTTTCGCGGCGTATTGAATCACGACAATCTCGCTTGGCACGGCGAATTTCGCGCTGTTTCTATCATAAAAAGCGGCGATCTCGCCCTCGCTGATTGGGATCGCGGCGCGGGCGGCGATGGCGTTTGAGAGTTTTTCGTTGATGATCGCGGTCTTGACTTGCTCCAAATAATTCGTCCAATTCACTCCGCGCCTTGTTAAGACATCGCGCAAAGACGCCGCGTCAAGATCGTTGCGTTTGGCGATGAGCGCGATTCTGGAATTGATTTCGCCCTCGTCCGCGTCAATGCCCAGCTCTTTAACTTTCGCGTCTCTTAGGCGCACATCTATTAAAAAGTCCAAAGCCTGTCCGCGGCTCGCGTTTTTCTCCGCCATAACCTTTGAAATGTCCAGCAAAGTGATGGGTTCGCCCTCTACGATCGCCGCCAAAGCGTTGATTGTCTCGGCAAACAGGAGCGCAGATCCCACAAAAAATATCGCTAAAAACCTCATTCAAATCCTTTGAAAATAGTATTTTAATGAGAGTTGTCTTTGATACGCCGTAATATCGCTAATTATCGCGCCAAAGATCGCGCTAGTACGATCGCGGGGCGCGATCATAGTTTGTTTAGACGGGCGATCGCGGCGAAGCTGAAGGTCGCTAAGAGCCGCGCTCTTTAATAATTTAAGCTTCAATTCTGTATAATCGCCGCCTTTTTGTTAGATTTGAGTTTGGCGTATGCGGGTTACGCGACCCCGCCTGTTTATCAGGATACCGCCTAGTTTGGTTGCGTTCGCGAATCGCAACAATTATTTCCACGCGGCTTGGAGCGGCTTTAAGCCAAAGCCACACAAATAGTTACGATCGCGGCAAAACCCATTCTTTTCGCGCGCGGCGGCGGCGAATTATTGCATTGAGGATTTTCCGCAAGAAACACGGCGGCTAAACGGCGATCGCCTTTTGGGCGCAAGGGCGGGCTTTACCCGTCCGCTAAGTCGGCGAGCGGAAACTTCGTTTCCGCGAGAAAGGATAAAAGTGAAAGTCAGGGCAAGCGTCAAAAAGATGTGCGACAAATGCAAAGTGATACGACGCAAAGGCGTCGTTCGCGTAATTTGCGTAAATCCAAAACATAAACAAAGGCAGGGATAATGGCTCGTATAGCAGGCGTAGACCTTCCGAAGAAAAAGCGGATTGAGTTTGGTTTAACCTACATTTACGGCGTGGGTCACACGACCTCGCTGGCAGTTTTGAAAGCGACGGGCATTAGCCCCGACAAGCGCGTGGCGGATCTCTCTGAAGACGATGTCGCGCTTTTGACAAAAGAGTTGCGCAACCACACGATCGAGGGCGATCTGCGCAAAAAGATCGCGATGGACATTAAAAACCTCATCGACATCAAAACGACTCGCGGCGTCCGCCACCGCAAAGGTTTGCCGGTGCGAGGGCAACGCACGAAGACCAACGCGCGCACCCGCAAAGGCAAACGCAAAACAGTCGGCAGCAAACCTAAGGAGGCATAATGGCAGCGCCTAAACGAACCGGAAAAAAGATCAAAAAGACAATAGGCAAAGGCGTGGTGCATATCGCCGCGACCTTTAATAACACCACGATCACCGTTACCGACAAAATGGGCAATGTAGTTTGCTGGACGACCGCGGGCTCTTTGGGCTTCAAAGGCAGCAAAAAATCCACGCCTTACGCCGCGCAGCAAGCGGCTGAATCCGCGATGGCGAAAGCTAGAGAGGCTGGCGTGAAAGAGGTTTCCGTGCGCGTTCAAGGTCCAGGCGGCGGTCGCGAAACAGCGATCAAAAGCGTGGGCGCGGCCGAGGGGATTCGCGTAACGAGCTTAAAAGATGTTACGCCGCTGCCGCACAACGGTTGCCGCCCTCCCAAAAGAAGAAGAGTGTAAGGTTCTAAAATGGCTAGATACAGAGGTCCGGTAGAAAAAATTGAAAGACGGCTTGGCGTAAGCCTTAACTTAAAAGGCGAACGCCGTTTAGCGGGCAAGAGCGCGATCGAGAAACGTCCTTTCGCGCCCGGTCAGCACGGTCAGCGCAAGACCAAAATCAGCGAATACGGCTTGCAGTTGCGCGAAAAGCAAAAAGCGCGCTATATGTACGGTATCAGCGAAAAGCAGTGCGCCAGAGCGTATCAAGAGGCGAGCCGCCGCGCGGGCAACACGGGCGAAAACTTTATGAAATTGCTCGAATGCCGCTTGGATAATGTGGTTTATAGAATGGGTTTCGCCACGACTCGCCGCTTGGCGCGCCAGATCGTCTCGCACGGGCACATTCTAGTAAACGGCAAGAGCGCGAACATTCCGTCTATGCTCATTAGAGCGGGCGAAAAGATCGCGATCAAAGAGAAGATGAAATCCAACCCGCAGATCAAACGCGCGATTGAGCTCACGAATCAAACGGGGATCGCGACTTGGGTCGATGTAGATAAGGACAAATTGGAGGGGATTTTCACCCGCGTTCCAGATCGCGCAGAGTTGAATGTGCCGATTGAAGAGCGCCTGATTATCGAACTTTATTCCAAATAAACCTAACGAAAGCGGTGGAAAATGAAAAAGATCAAAACAGTGCCGATGGCGCCCACGGAATTTGCCGTAGTAAAGAGCGAAGCCGATCGCGCGGTATTTGAAATCTATCCGTTTGAGCCGGGATACGCGATCACGCTCGCGCACCCGATCAAGCGCCTGATTTTGTCTAGCGCCGTAGGTTGCGCGCCGATCGCCGTTAAAATTGAAGGCGCGGCTCACGAATTTGACAGCATTCGCGGAGTGGTAGAGGATGTCGCCCGATTGATCGTGAATCTCAAAAATATCCGCTTCAAACTCACCACCGAAGAGGAGCGGGTGGAGCTTTCAGTCCATTTCAAAGGGCAAAAAGAGGTCAAAGGCCGCGATCTGGCGGCAAACGGCGTGGAAGTCGTTACCCCCGACGCGCACTTCGCGTCCATTAACGAAGACGGCGAACTCAAACTCTCTATCATTTTGGAGCGCGGAATGGGTTATGTACCCAGCGAAGCGTTGCGCGATCACGCGCCGGAGGGTTATTTGCCGCTTGACGGCATCTTTGGTCCCGTCAAAAAAGCGAACTACACGATCGAAAAAATGCTCGTGGAGGATAACCCCGACTTTGAAAAGATCGTCTTTGAGGTCGCGACTTACGGGCAAATTGACCCGCAAAATGTATTCAGAAGCGGCGTGGCGACTATGTTTAAGCAAATGGAAGTCTTTTCAGTCTCGCTGGGCGTTGGCGGCTACCGCGCGCCTAAGACGGAGAGCGAAGGGGACGAAGCGATCAGGCGGCTCACGATCAGAGTTGAGGATTTAGATCTCTCCGCGCGTAGCCATAACTGCCTCACACGCTCAAACATCACTTACCTCGCGGAGCTGGCGATGATGAGCGAAAACGAGTTAAGCCGCGTGAAAAATCTGGGCAAAAAGTCCCTTGACGAAATTAAAGAGAAACTCATTGAGCTAGGCTACCCGATCAATGAGCATTTACCGAGCGATCTTGTGATCAAACTTAAACAGCGGATCGCCGAGTTAAAAGGAAATCTATGAGACACTTAAAAGCGCACCGCAAACTTGGTCGCACCTCTACGCACCGCAAGGCGTTGTTCAAAAATATGAGCATCGCGCTGATTAACGAGGGCAAAATTGAGACGACCGAGCCGAAGGCGAAAGAGTTGAAGAGTTACTTTGAAAAGTTGTTGACGAAGGCGCGTAAGGGCGATCTAAACGCGCACCGCCTCGTTTTTAGCCGCTTGCAAGAGAAAGCGGCGACTAAAAAGCTCGTTACCGAGATCGCGCCGAAATACGCCGATCGCAAGGGCGGCTACCTCACTATCCAAAAGACCGGTACACGGCTTGGCGACGCCGCGCCGATGGCGGTACTCGCTTTAGTTTAGCCTCTCGCGGGAGCTTAAAGCTCCCGCTTGCGACCAAAGGGCTTTCCTTTTTGGAAACCCACGAAAATCGCGGTTACTTCTTTCGCTCACGCTTAAAAAATCGCGATTTTCGCCCGTTGCGGAATCAGGCGAACACAATTTCCCCCTACATATACGCTTGCGGCGATCGCGGCGGGAATAATAGGTTTTATTTGGGTTTCATAGCTCTTAAACGCCGCCTGTATTTGTCATTGCAAACATAATGATCGTGATTTTCACGTATCGCCCTCTAAAACGCAAAGCGCGACAAAAAACTTTAAGCGAATTTCGCTAAATTTCACGCGATTTTTTAGCAATAGAAAAAGGAAGTAAGATGAAAAGGGTTTTGATCGCTATTTTGCTGGCGACGGCGTGCCAAAGTGCGGATACGGATTACAAAGTTTATGTCATTGGCGAGACGGCGCGTTTTGACGGAAACAAATGCTTGGATATGAACGGCAATTTGCTCCTCGGCAAAGCGGAGTTGCAACCGCAGAAACCGCTCGAAGACGGCACAATGTTCACAACGCTCTGTATTAACGGCGAGAAAAACGGCGTGGTTAGGCAATATTCCAAATGGGGTGCGTTAAAGAGAGAAATCACGCAAAAAGACGCCAACACAACAGAGGAGCGCGGCTACAATGGGAACGATGGGCTGGAATACATCAAGCCGTATAAAAATGACAAACTCGAAGGGGTTGCGAAGTTTTTCTACAATAACGGCAAACTTAGAGAGGAAATACCGTATAAAGACGGCGTCGCAGACGGGATTAGCAAGACTTATTATTACGAGAGCGGCAAACTTAAAAGCGAAACATCATACGAAAATGGCAAAGCCGAAGGGATTGCGAGGTCTTTTTACGAGAGCGGCAAACTTAAAAGTGAAACTCCATACAAAAACGACAAAGCCGAAGGGATCGCGAGGTCTTTTTACGAGAGCGGCAAACTTGAAAGCGAAACATCATACGAAAATGGCAAAGCCAAAGGGGTCGCGAGGACTTTTTACGAGAGCGGCAAACTTAAAGAAGAAACTCCATATAAAAACGGTTACGAGGACGGGGTTGGCAAAGATTATTACGAGAGCGGTAAACTTCAAAGAGAAGATACATACAAATACGGCAACAGGAAAGGAAGTATAAAAATTTATTACGAAAACGGCAACCTTAAAAAGGAAATACCCGTAAGTTGGGGAAGCGGTAAAACCGAAGGGGTTTGGAGGTTTTTCTACGAGAGCGGCAAACTTAAAGAAGAAAGACCATACAAAGACAACGTCGAGGACGGGATTAGCAAAACTTATTACGAGAACGGCAAACTTCGAAGTGAAACGCCATACAAAAATGATGGCAAGGAAGGGATTAGCAAAACTTATTACGAGGACGGCAAGCTAGAGCAAGAGGTCGTGTACAAAAACGGCGGAAGAGAGGGCGAATCGAAAATTTTCAGGAAAAGCGGCAAAATTTTCGGCATAGTTACATACAAAAAGGACAAGGCGATAAACGGCGTTTGCTATAAAGCGAATGGTGAAAAAACGTCTTTCACTAAAGCTGATTTAGAAAATTGGAATAAGGGACTCTATGCAGAGCTAATGGACAGAATTAGGGAACTTTCTATAGAGCCAGAAAATTGGGTTAACTATTCCCCTGTAACTTGCAAATGAGTCGCGCGATCCTGCGGTCGGCTGACGTTATATTGCGATTAGGCGAGCAATAGACAACGGGCGAACACAGTTCGCCCTTACATAATACGCTTGCGGCGATCGCAACGGGAACAATAGGTTTTATTTGGGCTTCGTAAGTCTATTTTTAACTTCTCGCGGGAACTTTAAACCCTCGCGAGATCGGCGAGCAGAGAAACTTTCCCGCTCCGCAAAGTAAAAAATTCAGGCGGTTACGCCTGAGGAGACATCGCCGCTTTTCTCGCCTTATGCTCTAGTAATGCTTTGCGCATTAGCTCCGCAATGGCGGACGTGTCTCTATCATTGAAGAAAATTGAATGCGCCGTCGCGCCTTGATAAATCAGCATATCCTCGCCGTCTTTGACCGTAAGTTTTTTCTCTTTCGCCAAGCGCAAAAACGGCGTAACCTTGCCGTAAATAATATCTATCGCGCTCTTCGCGCCGTCAAATAATTTCGCGAGCCTTTCCTGCTCCAAAGGAAATGTGTTGTCCTTTAACCCCGCGCTCGTGGTATTTATAATCAGATCGTAGCCCTCGCCCGGATTGTCTTTCCACGACAAAGTTTTTATCCCAAAATTCTCAAAAAAATAGAGCCGATCTTTCGTGCGGTTTAGGATCGTGAGCGTAAAATCCGCCTCCATTAGCGCGATCGCTATTGCTTTCGCCGCGCCGCCCGCGCCGATAATCAATGTATTTTTCGGCAGCGGCATCTTGGAAATTGAGCAAATAAAGCCGATAGCGTCCGTGTTGTAGCCCACGACTTTGCCGTTCTCAATATGCCAAGTATTGACCGCGCCGATCTTTTGCGCTATGTCGCTCACCTCGTCGCACATTGAAAACGCCGCCTCTTTGTGCGGCACGGTGATATTTATGCCGCGGTAGCCCTCCCTATCAAAAATTTTGCGCAAATCCTCGGATTTTTCCAGCAGATAACGCTCATAAATCGCGTCAATTCCGTGTTCTTTATATACATAGTTGTGCATTATGGGCGAGAGCGAATGTTCTATCGGGTTGCCGAAAACAGCCATTTTTTGCATTTGAGCGCCTTTGTTTATCTCGCGAAATTTAACTTTTCATTATATTAGATTTTTCTTATCTAATTTTTAAATAAAACCGAGCCGAGCCGCAAAAGATTCGCGCCGAATGAGATCGCGATCTCAAAATCGCCGCTCATTCCCATTGAGAGCGTTTTGCCGCCCGTTTGGTCGCGAATTTCCCGCGCGGTTTTGAAACTCGCCGCGATTTGATTTTGATCTTCCGCGCGCGCGCCGATTGTCATTACGCCCTCTAAAACCAATGCGGGACAAGTCTCTTTGATCGCGGCGTAAGTCTCCAAAGCCGCTTCGGGCAAAACGCCGCTTTTGCTTTTTTCCCGCGCGGAATTTACCTGCAACAAAACGCGCTGAATGATTCCCATTTGCGCCGCGCGATCATTGATTGCGCGCGCCAGTTCCAAAGACGAGACAGAGTGGATTAAAGCGGGGCGCAGCGCGAGCAGCTTCGCGATTTTATTGCTCTGCAAAACGCCGATAAAATGCCATTCAATCGGTAAATTTTCTAATTCCGCCGACTTCGCCGCCAAATCCTGCGCGCGGTTTTCGCCAAAAGCTCTCTGCCCGTAGCCGTAAAGCGCGGCGATCGCGGCGGAATCTACATATTTGCTCGCCGCTACGATCTGCGTAATGTGGCGCGAATCATAAGCGAGCCGCGCCTTTTCCACGCGCTCTATTGCCGCGTCAAACGCCGAAAAGTCCATTTCAGCCCTTGCCTGTAAGGCGCGCAATGTCGTTGTAGAGTCCCAAAAGCATTAACGCGCCCAAGACGACCCAACCCGCGTAGGTCATTCGGTAGAGCGCCTTTTCGCTGGGGGCGCGGCGCGCGATCTGCTCGTAAATGTTGAACATTATGTGCCCGCCGTCTAACGCTGGAATCGGCAGCAAGTTTAAGACGCCAAGATTTACGGAGATTAACGCGCTGAACATCAAGAGCGCGGCGATCCCTATCTCGCTCGCTTTGGACGTCAGATCCACGATCGTGATAACGCCGCCGACGTTGTCGGGGCTGATCGCGCCCGAAATTAACTTAATGACGCTTTGGAAAATTATCGTGCTGGCGAAGATTGTGCGATCCCACGCTTCGGCTATCGCGCCGCTTATGTTGAAACTCTGCGCCACAAACGCGCCGCTTGGCGAAATTCCGATCATTTTGCGCTGCTCTTTTTCGCCGAAGATGTTTTGGCTT
This sequence comes from Helicobacteraceae bacterium, assembly GCA_031286325.1. Taxonomy (GTDB): domain Bacteria; phylum Campylobacterota; class Campylobacteria; order Campylobacterales; family SZUA-545; genus JAIRNH01. Next base: position 10,656 of record JAITUT010000068.1, on the reverse strand, counting down.
TCGGCGAGTTCGGGCTTTAAGATCAACGTTAATTTTTCGCCCGCGCGATCCACCAGCAACTCAACTTCGCCCTCGCTCGCCCTGATTGTGTCGCTTAGCTCGTTCCAACTCGCAATAGGAGATTTGTTAATCGCGATCACGCGATCGCCTACGATCAAACCCGCTTTTTCGGCGGGCGAATCAGGCATTATTTTGCCGATCACGGGGGCAAGAGTTTCGTAGCCGATCAAAGCCGCCCAAAGAAACAAGAAAAAGGCAAGAACAAAGTTCGCGAACGGACCCGCGAAAAGTATAAAAATTCTCCGCCACGGCTTTTTGGAATCATAAGCGTCAGGCTCGCCGCTGCGCGCCGTTGGATCGGCGTCGTTTTGCCCTTTCATCTGTACATAGCCGCCGATCCAAAACGCGCTCACGCGCCACTCGGTCGCGCCGATTTTCTTCGCCCAAAGCCGTTTGCCGAAGCCCAGCGAAAATACCTCGACGGTTACGCCCATTAGCCTCGCCGCCAGAAAATGCCCTAATTCGTGGATTACGATCAATACAGAAAGCACCAAAATCGCGACTAAAATTCCCATATTTACCTCTTAAAAGCGCGTATTTTAGCGTTAAAGTTATAAAATTCGCCCAGTTTGCCTCAGGAGGTATCTATGGCGAAGTCCCACGAGGAGCTTTTCTTAAAAAGATTGCAAAAAAACGAGACCGAAGCCGCTGAAAAGTCGCCGGCCGCGCTCTCTTTGCCCGAAGCGGCGTTCGCGATCAGCGCGGATTATAAACTCTTTGATCATTTGATTTACCACAACACATTGCAAGCTTACGAAGAGATGATCGCCGACGCTGTTGAAAACGCGCGAAATTCGTATTACGCGCGGTGCGCGGCTGCGAAGTTTCTAGCCGAAAAAGGCGTGGTGATTAACCACGAGACGATCGCGGGCGTTGTGAACGGCTCAATCGCGCACATTAAAGCGCAAGCGGAGCTCTATGTATGGACGCGCGTTATGAACGCCCCGCTCGCTTTGTCTGTCGTGAATAACGAAGAGCTTTTGACTACGATTCCGCTCGCGGCGTTTGTGATTTTGCACTTTAAAGACGAGAGCCTCAAACTAGACGAAAAGGAGTATTTGCTCGTGAAAAAATCCAAAGATGACGGAAACCGCTCCGAATTTGACGGCAATTATCTGATCGCTGGCTCCGTATCCGCCTCCGCTGTGAGCGGCGAAGATTCTTAGATGGCTAACTTAAAGCGAACGACGGCTTGTCTTTTAGCGGCGGCAATTTGTCTGGCGGCGGCGGAGACAAACGCTACGAAGCCGCAACAAGGACCGCCTCCAGCGCCCGTTGTGGTGAGCGCGGTGAAAAAGGGCGACATCAAACCATTTGAAAGTTACATCGGATCGCTTAAATACGCGACTCTCGCCAAGATCGCCGCCGAGAGCGCGTCGCCTCTTGAGGCGACATTCGCGGAGGTGGGCGATTTTGTGAAGAAAAATCAAGTTTTGGCGAGGCAAGATTCGGCGATATTATCCGCCAATATCGCGGCGAAATCCGCCGAGCTCAAAAAGTCCGAAGCGAGCCGCGCCCAAGCCGCGAAAGACGCGGAACGTTACAAAGCGCTTTTGAAACAAAACAGCGTGAGCGAGCAAGCTTACGAGCAATACCGCGTGAAAGCCGAGCAAGAATCGGCGCAGTCTGAAGTCTTGCGCGCAAACCTCGCGGCGATGACATTAGAGCGCGACAAGCGATCTATCAAAGCGCCCTTTGACGGCATTGTCGCGGAGCGGCACGCTAGCGCGGGCGATTTCGTGGGCGCGGGCGCGGCGGTAATCAGCGTGGCAAAAATGGACAGCATTGAGGCGATCGTCTATCTGCCGGCGGCGGCGATTGAGCGGCTTTCGGTGGGTTCAAAGGCGATCGTAAGCGTCGCAGGGCGCGACTATGACGCCAAAATCGCGGGTTTTTCGCCGCGCGGCGACGAGGCTTCGCGCACATTTTTAACGCGCGTGGCGATCAACAAACCGAACTCCAAATTGCTAGAAGGTATGCAAGCCACATTGAAAATAGAGGGCAAATTATCCGAAGATACGCTTTTGGTGGATAGAGACGCGATCATAGATCGTTTCGGCGGTCAAGCGGTCTTTTATGTGGAGGGCGGGGTGGCGAAACTATCCGGCGTAGAGGTCGTAGGTTATGACGGCAAACTCGCCGCCGTGCGATCGGCGGCTTTGAAAGAGGGGGCGAATGTGATTGTGAAGGGCAACGAGCGAATCCTGCCCGATCAAGCCGTAAGAGTCGAAAAGTAATGCTCTTTAACGCTTTTTTGCTCGCCCTGCGCGAAATCCGCCGCAATATATTGCGATCGTTTTTGACGACGCTGGGGATCGTAATCGGCGTGGCGAGCGTGATCGCAATGGTGATGCTAGGAGACGGCGCGACGGCGTCAATCACGAACGAACTCTCCAAACTCGGCACAAATATGCTGATTTTACAGCCCGGTCAAGAGCGGCGCGGCAGAATGTTCAGTACCGATCGCGCTTCGCCGCCCTTTCGCGAGGCGGATTTGAAGGCGATCCGCAACGAGATCGCGGGCGTGAAAGCGGTCGCGCCTGTTTCTACCAAAAACGGCGTAACCGCAGTCTTTGGCAGCGCGAGTTACGCCACGACCGTCCACGGCACCACGAATGATTATTTGATCGCGCGGAGTTGGCGCGTGGTCAGCGGGCGCGAGTTTCTGGAAAGCGAATTGCGCGCGGGCAAAGCGGTCTGTATTTTGGGCGAAACGGCGCGAAAGGAGCTCTTCGACGCGCTCGATCCGATTGGCAGTTTTGTGCGGCTTGATCGCTTTTCGTGCGAAGTCGTGGGCGTTTTGGAGGCGAAGGGCGCGTCTACATTCGGAATGGATCAAGACGATCTGGTGATGTTGCCCATTGAGCTTTTCGAGCGGCGCATCGCCGGCAACAAAGAAATACGCACGGTTTTTATTTCGCTTGACCCCGCCGCCGACAGCGCGAATATCATCGCCGAAACAAACTCTCTCCTGCGCGAGCTACGCAAACTCCGCGCCGATCAGATGAGCAACTTTAATATCCGCGACACCAAAGAGCTCGCCGATACTTTCACCGCCACGACGCGGACTTTGACGCTGCTTTTGGGTGGGATCGCGGCGATTAGTTTGCTCGTGGGCGGGATCGGGATTATGAACATTATGCTCGTTTCGGTTACGGAGCGCACGCGCGAGATCGGAATCCGCCTCGCGATCGGCGCTTTGGAACGCGAGGTTTTGACGCAGTTTTTGGTGGAGGCGGTTACGCTTTCGAGTCTTGGCGGGCTTGTGGGGATCGCGCTTGGATTGTTGGTGGCGATCGGCGTTACGCAGGGCTTTGATATTCCGTATGTTTTCAATGAGACGATCGTCTTTTTGTCATTTGGATTCTCAATGTTTGTCGGAATCGTTTTCGGTTTTTTCCCCGCTAGGAAAGCGGCTAGGCTTGATCCGATCGAAGCCTTGCGGCACGAATAACGCGCTTTAGCTCTTCAGTATATTTGATATTTGCCGAAATTTACCCTCAGAAAGTTTAGAACTTTTGTAGTAGCGGTTTTCCACGAAAATATCGCCTTTTTGGTATATCAAGTTTCCGTTTGGTTGTCTAGATCCTATCTTAATAATTTCCTATTATCTCCGCCCAAGTGTTTTCTTTGCTCAGCTTTTTTTGCTATCTCTATAAGTTTTAATTTATTCGGCGCGCTTGTTTTTAATTTCTCTTCCAGATCGTCCAAATGACCAGAATCTTTTGCCGCCGCCGCCATAATAATGTCCACTAAATCATCAACTCTTTCTACACCTATTATCATTCCACCGGTAACATTAGCTATCCAAGAGAAAAACTCGGGGTCGGACGGACTAGATAATCTAATTGAAAAATCTCCAATATCAACATTTTTCATATATTGCAATTGTTCATTAGAATATCTAATCTTATCTCCACAGAAAACACTATTGACAACTATGTTTGATTGATACATCCGTTTTGTAAGATCAAAATAGCTGTAATTTTTGGGACATCCGGAAGGTTCATGCGGTCTTGCATCCCCAAACAAAACCACTGAGCGACTTCCAATTTCACGCCAATTAATGTTTATTGCGTCATAGAGCGCATCTTCAACCGCTTCATCATCCGTACTATTTCCACTATGTAGTACAGGAGTATTTTCTATAAAATATACCAATTGTTCAATATTTGAACTTAATTTTGATACTGTTGTACAATAAGGCAATCCAGCGTCATGATCTAAATAGAAAATAATTCCTATTTTTAAATTATCAATCATTGAGAAAAGTTTATGGCACAATTCTTTAAACTTATCTTTAAGCAGTTGATGATACTTCGTCATTGATGTTGTCAAATCGCCAACCAACACCAAATCTAGCCCTTTCTCGCTGTTAACAATATCTTTTGCAACAGAAGAAGTTTCGTTCTTCATTATAGAAGCGACCTGAGTCTTTTTATCCAAATCAAACTTGGAAATAGACTTGGTTGTTTGCTTGCCTAAGACTTCACCGGTTTTCCGAATAGTCGGCAAATTTAGTTTATTTTCGTTCTTGTCCATAGTATCCTCCTAACCTTTATGTTTTTTTCGTTTTTCGTCAAATTCTTTCCGTTTTTCATCATCGCACAGAATTCGATTCGCTTCAATTATTTTTTGTGCCATTTCATTATATTCTGAATTACCTTGATTTTTATCAGGATGGTATTTCTTCATCAATTCCTTGTATTTTTTCTTGATTTCTGCTTTTGTTGCATCAGGATTCAATCCGAGTATTTCATACCAATCGTTAAATTCTTCTTCTTGCCCATTATTTTCTTCATCATTTGTCTCACTATTGCCCCATTCATTTAATATAGTCAAAAGAAGTTCATAACTTTTGCAAGTCGAAAGACCAAAAACAATGTTTCTATACGCCTCTGAAAATTCCCATGATTTATTGCTTTTATCAGCATTATTGATATAACTTTCGATATTATCAAGCCATTTATTAATTGATTCGGGCAAACTATCATTGGCTTCTATATGTTCCTTTATTTGCTGATATTGAGTTTTAAGTTCTTCAAAAGATTTATCTATTTCAGAAATCGGGGTACTAAACCCCTTAAATGTGCCGCTGCAATATTTCTCGTCTAGCTCGTCAAATTGAGTTTTTATATCCGAAAGCGATTTTTTTGCCTGTCTTATTGCTTCTTTAACAACAATTTTTGCCGCTTTTCCATCTTCACTGTCGTCAAATTTGATGTCGTCAATAAATTCTTGGACGTTATTTATATCTTCAAGTTTTCTGTCGTATTCTTCAATTTTTGCTTTTAGAGCAGATTCTATTTCTTCCCTTTTTGCCTCAAATTCCGATTCCTTTGTCTTTATTTCATCATCAATAATTTTTGCTTTCTCAAAGATGGCGTTAGCGGAGTTTTCTTTTTCAGTTGCCAAGTTATTTTTTCTTTTTGCTTCTTTTTTAAGATTTTTGATATTCTCTTGTTCTTCTTCCAATTCGTCAAATAATAGTTGATATTTTTCTTTTGCTTGTTCTGATTCCGATTTTACTCTTTCTGCCTCTACTTCTCTCTCTTTAACATCCCTTTCATTATCAGAAACTTCCTGTTCTTTTTTTCTAATTTCAGATTTACGCGCTTCAATAAAAATTTCTTCCTTTCGCACCTCTTTTTTACGTTCCTCTATATAATCTTCGGAATCTTTTATATTTTGTTCCCTTGCCAAGAGGATATTTTCTTTTTCTTTATTTTCTGCAACTAGTTTTGCTAGTTGTTCGCTTAATTCATAATTTTTTCGGTTAATTTCAAGCATACTTTTTTGAGTATTATTCGTTTCCTCTTGTATTTTATTTGAGTGTTCAATACTGCTGTCAACAAACTGTCGTCTATCTTCTAGTACTCGCCTTTGTTCCTCGAATTCCATTTTTCGCTTTTTTGTTAATATCCACATCTATTATTTTCCCGAAGAATCCAAAGATAAAATATTGCGAAACGTTATTGGGGCATTACATAATAACGTCCCGGCGGTAATTGACGTTTTTACGGGCGCAAAAAACGTGGCGGAACAAAATCGTGCGAAGCGCAATAGCCCGAATACGGCATTGTGCAACCCCGTCCGTCGTAAGGCGACGGAGCGACTACAGTCCTGTTGCGCGATAGGCGGGCATATTCCATTTTTATTTTTCCATAAATATAAATTCTAAACTTTCCAATACCTATGGTTGCCCATTCGGCGGACTTTTGGGTTACATAGTTGAACAGGCTTTTCATAAAGGAGTTAAGTTGCGCGGCATTATGCGGCGCATAATCTCTTGACATACAAAACTCCATATTTGCGGGATTACGCCGCAAAGTTTAATGTTTGAGAAGCTACTGTTTCCTTTTGCTATCGTACCATTTTCGCTGTTATGGCGCAACTCCAGATCGCGCTCCTTAAAAACAGGCAAAATGGCTGTTTTTCGCTGTTTTAGGGCTAGATTGAGGCGCTTTTATGGAGTTTCTGCGTTAGTGTTTCTCCGACGCCTACCATACAACCGTACGAGATCGTGGGTTTCTTGATAACATTATCGGCGATCGCGGCGGATTCGCGAAATTCAAGACGAGAGAGTCGCAAGTTTCAAAAGCCGCGCAAAGCGGCGTATTCGCTGGGAATAAACGCGCGATCCAAATCTACTAATTCTTTGTATTCGCCCAGATCGTAGCCGATCTTAAAGAGCGCCTCGACTCCTCGCCTTTGGCGATCGCCGATAACGGCGGAATCCTCGTTGGCGTATAGCGAAAGATATTTATTCAAAGTCGCTAAATCCACGCGTACCAGATCGCGCTCGGCGAGCATTTTTGATAACAATTCCTTGTGCTCAATCGCGATCCTAACGGCGCGCGTCAAAACATCTTCCAACTCTATCGCGCGGTTTAGCGGCAACGATCGGCGCAGACACATTCCGCCCAGCGGCAGCGGCAGATCGGCGGCGGCGAGCTCGCGCCAAATATCCCAAATTTCCGCCTCCACCAATAGCTCGTCGCTAAAATCCAAAATTGATTCGTGGATCAAAACTCCCGCGTCCGCCTCGCCGCGTAAAACCGCGTTTTCAATTTCAAGAAAGTTCATATAGATCGCTCGCGCATTGGGGTAAGCCGCGCGGAAAAGCAGCGCGTTTGTCGTGCGCCGCCCGCTTAAAGCGGCTTTGAAATCGCGTTTTAACGCGCGATCTTTGCGGCGAATTAGCTTTGGTCCGTAGCCCTGCCCGAAACTCGCCGCCGTGCGCAAAAGCGCCTGATCGCGCCAGATATGCGGATACAGCGCGAAGCTGATCGCGGTCGCGTCGTAAATTCCAGCGATCGCCGCTTCGTTCAAAGTCTCTATATCCGCCGCGAAGTTCGCGAGTCTTAGATCGCCCGCGCTAATCCAACCAAAGGCGATCGCGTAATACATAAAAATATCGTCGGCGTCCGGCGAATGCGCCACTTTATAATTTGGCATTTTGCCCCCTAAATTTTGACGCGCCCCTCAAGCGCGCGAGCGAGCGAGAGCATATCCACATTTTCAAGACTCACGCCCGTCGGCACGCCCTGCGCGATCTTCGTGAATGAGAGCCCAAACGGCGCAAGCCGCTCCTCAATGTAATAGATCAGCGCGTCATTTTGCACGCTCGGCGCGAAAGCGAATACGACCTCTTGCACGCCGCGCCGCGCCATTTCTTCAAGCGCCGCGAAGCGATCCTCGCTCTCATAGACGAAATAGAGCCCTTTCCACGCGCCGTTTTCTTCAAGCGTAAAAATATCTTTCACGCTCAAAACCACGCATAATTTCGCGCGGTCGCGATCCTCGTCCGCGCACACGGCGCAGAGCTCGTTCTCTCCGATGTTGCCGCAGCGGGCGCAAACGCGCGTTTTGGCGACTGCGGTCTCGATCGCGTGAGCAAGACGAATTGCCGCGCCCGCGTCTTTCGCCACGAGGTAAAAGGCGATGTTGGACGCGGATTTTTTGCCTAGCGCCGGCAGTCTCGAAAGCGCCTCTACAAGATTTTCAAAGTGATTTAACCTGCTTCGCATTGCGGGATTTTAACGATTTTTAGCCGCCGGTCTCATAGAAAGCGCGATCGCTCTCTTTGAACTCGCCGTGATTCCAGCGGTTTTTCTCGCGTTTGCCCGCGAGTACCGATCGCAAAATCTCAACCATTTTCGCTGTGTCGCCCGCTCTGGAAGCCTCTTTAACGCTCATCGCCTCGTCAAAATATAGACACGGCGCGAGCAATCCTTGCGCGCTCAATCTCACGCGGTTGCAGGTTTTGCAAAACTCCTCGGAGTGCGGCTCAATAATGCCAAATTCGCCGCCCGTTTTGATCGCGAAATACTTAGCCGGGCTTTTCGCGGGCGATTCTAGCGGCGTGAAATCGTGAATTTTCGCGATCTCGGCAAGAATTTCCTCTTTGCGCAAGCCGTGTAAATGGCGATTGGCGTGGGAATTTTCCATATACTCAATAAACCGCGCCGTTACTCCGCGCGCTAGGCACCAACTCACAATCGCGCCTAGCTCGTCCTCGTTCATTCGTTTGATCGGCACGCAGTTAATTTTCACTTCGAGCCCCGATGCGATCGAGGCTTCAATCCCCGCGATCACGCGATCTAACACATCTCTGTTAGCGATTTTGCCCGCCGTTTCGCGCCGCAAAGAATCAAGCGAAATGTTGGCGCGTTTTAGCCCCGCCGCTTTGAATTTCGCCGCGAGATCAGCCATTAAAAACCCGTTTGTCGTCATCGCCAGATCAACTTCGGGCGCAAAATCGGCGATCATCTTTATAAAGCGCTCCAAGCCGCCTCTGACGGTGGGTTCGCCGCCCGTAATCCGCACTTTTTTTACGCCGAGCTCGATCGCGGCTTTGACGAACAAAAACAACTCTTCATAGCGCAAAATCTGTTCGTGCGGCACCCAGCTTAAAGGCTTGTCGGGCATACAGTAAAGACAACGAAAGTTGCAACGCTCAGTAACGGAGACGCGCAGGTAATCTACTATGCGGTTAAATTGATCCGTAAGCATTATTCGCCTAATTTTAGCTTTTAGTTTTCTCTCGCGAGCAAAGGTCTTTCGCCGCTAGGATCGCGGCGTGAATTATAAGCTTTAAACCGCTTGCGATCCGCGATCCGCGTCAATACATTCCCCATTCGTTATAGATCGTGCCGTAGCGCGTGATTTTGCGCGCTTTGCGAAAACGGTAGTCGATTCTCACGCGATCGCCGATCCTAAACGCCTCGCGATCCGTATAGTCATAGATCGAGAAAACCCGCCCATCGTCTAAAATTAGCTCCACATCTTGGCGCAAAAAATCGCCGCGAATCTCCACAACCCGCGCGAAAGTAACGACCGCGTTCGCCCTGCCGTTCCACTCGCAACCGTAGCCGTAACACGAGCCCAAATCCTCTAAAGATCGGCTTTTGGGAGCGCACCCGCCGATCAAAATCACTATCAAAACACCAATTAAATATCGCATTTTTATCCTTTTAAGGCGATTTTGCCTATCTTTCGCAATCCAAATCAAAGAGGGCGAATGCAGATAAAATTCAAAGACAGAGTCATAAATTTACCCGCGAAAGCCTTAAACCCGGGTATGGACGCCCCCGCGATAGAGCTTGTGAAAACAGACCTCTCGTTAGTTAATATCGGCGGAATTCGCGAAAAAACGCAACTGATTATCACCGCTTTGTCGGTAGACACGCCCGTTTGCGGCGCGACCGCGCGGCGATTTGAGTCAATGGCGGCGCGGCTTGATAACACCGATTTGTATTTTATCTCGTGCGATCTGCCTTTCGCGCTCGCGCGTTTCGCGAGTACGGACGATATTTCGCGCCTTACGATGCTCTCAGATTACCGCGATCGCGCGTTTGGAGAGGCGTTTGGCGTGCTGGTCAAGGAGCGTCCGATTACAAATTTGCTCGCTCGCGCGGTATTTGTGATCGCGCCGAACGGCAAGATCACATACATTGAGATCGTAGACGAGATTATGAGCGAGCCCAATTACGAAATCGCGATCTTTGCGGCGGAAAACGCGGCGCGCGAAGCCGCAAACGATGAAAGCGAAACGGAAACGGAAGATTAACGCGCTATAAAAACTTATTATTCCCATTGCGATCGCGATCGCGGAAAGTAAAAAACCCAAATAAAACCTATTATTCCCGCCGCGATCGCCGCAAGCGTATATGTAGGGGCGAACCGCGTTCGCCCGATTCCGCAACGGGCGAAAATCGCAACTTTTTAAGCGCGAGCGAAACACCCAAAGATTTTCGTGGGTTTCCAAACAGGCAAAAGCTTTGCTCCCGCGAGAAGTTAAATACGACTTGCGCCATAACGGCGAAAAACGGTACAATGATAGAGGGAAAAATATGTGTACGTTACACATACGCGAAGTTTCCAAAACATTAAGTTTGCGGCGCGCTTCCGCAAAAAGGAGTTTTGTATGAAAAAGGCTAATCAGCTTTTCAGGAATATCGCTCTTGCGGCGATAGTTGGGTTTTCGCTGATCGCTTGCGGGGCAGGCGACGGGGGGGGGGGGGGGGGGGGGGGGGCGCGACCCGACCCAAACCCCCTTGAATATCACAAACCCCTCCTCTCCCTGAGGGGACG
>JAITUT010000038.1 GCA_031286325.1 Helicobacteraceae bacterium | reverse complement strand
TGAAGCTGGAGCGTTAAATCCCGAAGCGCGCCGACAAAATTATCTGCATAGATATTACGAAAAGTATTTAGCGGAGACGGAGAGGATAAAAGGCGCGGATCAATTAAAGTTTATGAAATTTAAGGCGCGTAAAGATTGGACGCACGACGAGAGGATCGCGGCGGGGCAGATTGAAGACGCGTCGATTGTAATTCCGCGAACAGTCGCGGAGCAACAAATACAATTATTAAAGGCGAATACGATCGCGAAGATCGCGGAACGTTTCGCCAGCGGCGAGGCGAAAGACGGCTGGATACAAGTACCGACGGATACGGCGGCGAGCGGCGTGTATAAATACGGCGCGTTGGCGGGAAAATATGTTTCGCCTGAAGTTTGGGGGCAAATGGGAGAAATGCAAGGATTTCACGACTTTAAAAGCGGCGCGGAAAAATTCCTTTTTCCCGTAGTGGATCACTTAAAGATGAATTTGACGGTAAAAAATCCGAATACGCATATTTATAACTTTTTATCAAATGTCGTTTTAAGTTTCATTCACGGCGACTGGAGCGCGAACGCGGGGTTAATGGCGGCGGGGAAAGAGGAGTTTTTGAAGTGGCGCGATTTGGCGAGCCAGCACGGATTAGATTCGCAACTAGATTACTTCGAGGCGATGAACATTGACAGATCGCAGCCGCTTGAGAAGAGCTCAAATTGGGCGGTTAAAATCTTTAAAGAGCTATATATGACGGAAGATAGTAATACGGGCGCGTTTTTTCGCAAGGCTTATAACTGGGAGGATAAGTGGTTTAAGTTGGCGCGGTTTAGAAAAAACGCGCTGGAGATGGAAGAAGCGAAGGGATCGCCGCTGACGAAAGACGAATTGAGAGCGGCGGCGAACGACGCGAACGACGCTTATGTAAATTACGCGCGCCCGCTGCCGGCTGGAGTGAGAGCGGCGGATAGAGGCGGCGTTACGCCGTTTTTGCATTATTCTTTTAAGGCGACGCCGACTGTGGCGAAGGCGATCGCGAAACACCCGTTTCGTTTCGCGCTACTGCAATTAGGATTATTAGGCGCGGGCGGATCGGCGTGGCTGGGAGAAGACGATACGGCTTTAAGACCCGCGTGGGCGGGAAGTATGGAAGGCGGCAATATGCTAGGCGCGAAAAAGTGGACAAGGCTGCCGTTTGGATCGTATTGGTGGAATAGCGAAAGAGTTGTTCCGGGTATGAGAATGGATATTTTAGATGTTAACTTTGGGTTTTGGGGCGGCGCGGTACAGATATTCGGCGAGGGAGAGACGACGCTGGGGTATAAAATCAATAGCGAATACGATAACAACCGCGAGATATTCGCGGCGCGAATGATAGAGGCGGGGCGAACGTATTTGCCGGGATTTTTCCCGGCGGGAAGATACGGGCAAGAGGCGATCGGCATTGCGCTAGGCGACGCGCGGGAAAATAGAGTAACGGGCAAACCGTGGACAGTATGGGAACTACTGGCGAGAGGCGCGGGAATAAGGCAATTTGACGAAATGGCGGAGGTTGCGAGCAAAGAAAAAGCGGCGAAAAAAAGGTTAAATCACTTTGAAAAACAGTATGAGGAAGAAAATATAGATAAGGCGCGAATGGATATTGAGCGCGAAAATTATTTTAGAGAGATTGAGGAAATTAACGGAATTAAAAGCGAGGCGAGAGAAGTTCCAGATCAGATCAAGAAAGAGAAAAAAAGAGGCGGCGGCAAGAATGGCGATGATTTTCCGAAGATTGACATTAAGGGAGAGATCGCGAGGGAAATTAGAAAAGGGATTGACAAATGACGAAAACCGATAAATCCCGCCGCGCGCGGCGGGCGAAAAAGGATAAAAAATGAGCGATATAACGTTAATTGACGAGGCTTTCACGGAGCAGGAGCGGATATATAAGGAAGAGTGGGAAGAAAGCGAACAATTGTTCGAAAACAAGCACGCGCGCGACTTAAAGAAACGCGCGAAAAAGCGCAACAGATCGGCGCTGTTTGTGCCTGTTACGCAGAATACTATCTTGATCGCTTATTCCGTATTCACAAGTAGCTTTTTGAATAATAAAAAATGCCCGATTAAAGCTATTAACGACAGCGCGGACGGCGAGATCGCCGACGATTTGCGCGCGTTAAATATGGCGATCTCACATTATTGGGAACGATCAAAGCCGCGATTAGCGATCTCTCAAGCGTTTATGTCCGCGCTTTTATATAGGTTGGGCGCGATGGCGGTATATTGGGATAAGTCGCGCGGCGCGCCGAAAGCTATTCATATTCCTACTACCGATATTGCTTTTGATCCGCAAGCCTCGTCGCCCGATGATGTTGAGTATGTGTGTTATAGATATAAATTAAGCGGGCGCGACATAAAAAACAAGTTAAAAAGCGGGTATTTCACGCCGAAAAAAAGAGATAAAGAGAATATAGAGAGCTTAATAGAGCGCGAGACGGAGCGGCAAAAGATAAAAGAGATTTACAAAAGAGACGGATCGGGTTGGAATTGCAAAACATTCATAAACGATCTATGTTTGCGCGACGAGAGCTTTAACGATATTCCTTTTAAGTGGGGTATTGTTTTGCCGCAATTGCCAAAGATAAATAAAACGAGCAGACAAGATCAAATAATGGCGTACGGCGGGAGCTTTGTGGGTTTATTCAAGGAAATTCAAAGAGAGATAAACCAAAAGCGAAACCAAAAAAACGATCTGCAAGAGGAGCGGATAACGCCGACGGCGATTATAAACACCGATCAGATCGCCATTGATCCGAATGAAATGCAGAGCGGACCCGGCAAAATTATTGAGGCGAAAGGAGCGAATAACGCGCTGGCGGGAAATATAATCTGGAGACAGCCCGCGGGAGAATACGAGTTAAATAACGATCTAGGAATTGTAAATCAAGATTTAGAAAACGCTACGGGAATAAATAATATATTGCGCGGCAACACAAACCCGTCAGATCGCAGATCGCAAGCGGCGTTAACGCTGGTAAATAGCAACAGCTCCAGCCGTTTGGAAGATATGATCGCGCTAATCAACGAAACGCTTTTTAGCCACTTCGCGAAAACATTCGCGCGGCTTGTGTATAAAAACGCGCCCGACGAACTCATAATGAAATTAACGGGCGGGAAAAATCCGATCGGCGTTTATGGGGCGCGGCGAAATTTTGATTATCAAATCGGCGTGGAGTTTGGCAACTCGCTTAATCAACAAACGTTGATAAATAACATTATTACGGCGCTGCAAATGGTGCAGCAAAACCCGGCGGTAAATCCGAACGCGATAAATAGATTAGTTGAGGAGATTTTAACCCTGCTTTTAGGTGATAACGCGCGGATTGAGGAGATTTTCGCCCCGCCGCCGCCAGACCCGCAAGCTTTAGAGGAGCAAGCGGCGGCGCAAATGGAACAAGAGCGAGCGGCGGCGGAGCAGGCGAATATACAAGCGGCGATCGCGGCGCAAGAGGAGCAGAAGCGGATAAATAAGTTTGTAGAGGGGACTTTATAATGAATTTAAGATCGCTTATAAAATTTTTTCTTCTTATAAAGTTTTGGCATCCGAGCTCGGGCGATTTTAGTTTTAGCAGCGGCACCGGCGCGGGCAGCGCGATGAAAGATATATGGAAAGCGACTGAAAGAGCCATTAGAGAGACGACGAAAGCTCTAGAACCGTTAGCTAAAACTCTTTCGGGTTACGACCTCGCGAGAAAAACGTGGGGAGAATTAAACCGCGCGAATGAAAAATCGGGGCTGAAAAAACACTATGAAAACTTTATAAATTCGGACTTCTATGACGATTATATATCTTCGGCGGTAGACTATATTACGCGGTATGGAGCGATGGCGATCCCAATTGCCCAAATAGCCGCGATTGCCAGCGCGCTGGATCATATTAACGGAAACAAGCATTTTAGCGAGATGTTAGACGGGGTAGAGCCAGAATTACAAGCGTTTAGCAAAGTCGCGATCGCCGCCTTGATAGCGATCGCTACCGGTATGACGGGCGTACCTCTTTTAATAACAGTCGGCGCGGCGGCGATAGAGGCGGCGTATTCTTTAGATAAATTCTACGATCAGCAAAGGGCGGCGGCGGAAGCGGAGAAATATAATAAAGCGTACGCGGATCAAATGCGAGAGCGCGCGAGACTTATAGAGGCGCGGTATAGGTGGGAAGAGCAGACGGATTACGAGATCGCGGAGATGATGACGATGCAATATATTAGGGCGTTTCCCGCGAATGATCGTTATAGTTTTCGTTTGGCGGGAGAGGAGAGAGCGAGCGTGTTAGACCCGGATACGCCGATAACGCGGATCGGCTTTGAGCGGGCGAATGTTGACGGCGACGTGGAGAATATCCGCGCGCCATACGCGAATATGGCGGGGAGCGACGGCTATGAAAATACGATAATGCCGCTGAAATTCACGATAGATTAAGGAGGGAAAATGGACGGCGTAAAAAATTTGGACGTTTGGATTGACGAATGGCTCGAAAGAGCGGACGTAGGTTTAGGCTGGGACGCGGCGAAGTGGGAGAGTATTTTTGACTCTATATGGGCGAAAGCTAAGCGAGAGCTAGACGAAGAAGTGGAGAAATGGGGGCTGACGGAGAGAGAAAAAGCGCAGGTTTTGCCGCAGGTTTTGAGCTCGGCGATGAGCGCGGCGACGATGAATTACGCGCAAGTTCCCACGCAAGCCGCCGCGCTGATAACAAGCGCGATCAATGATTTCTACACGGAAGAGAAAAGGCGCGTGATGATTCAGACGCGGGAAGATAATTTAATGTTAAAGACATTGGAGTTTACCGATAATAAGACCACGATGGCTTTGACGGCGTCGCTAAAACCAGATCTAGGCGACCTCAAAAACTCGCGGATTTTAACGGAAGAATTGTTAAAACGAATGGGCTTTGCTAAAACAAAAAGACCAAACGGCTTTGTTGACGAATGGTCGAACGCGCAAGGAAACGGACCGTGGACAGACTCAACTAAAGGCGGTAATTATACGAAGATTTAATTCATTTTCGCAAATTGATTACAAAAACGTCCGCGAAATTAGAGAGAATACGTCTATGGACGCGATAACGGGTTATGTTATAGCTAGATCGGCGCTATCGGGCAGGACTAGCGAAACAGTAGAGGCGATTACGTGGAGCTCTTTGGCGGGCAAGCCGAACGAGTTTCCGCCCGCGCCGCATACGCACGCGCCGCAAGATATTAACGGCGGGATAAGCGAGATCGTAATTGCCGACGGCAAAAAACTAACCTTTACGAACGGGATTTTAACGGGGCTTGAAGATGCGTAGCGAGACGATACTTTTATTAGGCGGCGCGATAATATCCAGCGTAACGGGGCTGGCGGCGTTAATGTTTATCGGCGAGCGCGATCTATCGTGGGAAATGGACGCGCTGATCGCGGGGATCGCTCTTATTCCCGCGATTTTCGGCGCGATTCCCTATATAAACGCGGCTTTTAATATAGAGTATGACGGCGGGCTGAAGATAAAGGAAGAAAAAAATGCCAATTCATAGCCTACACGAGACAAAAGCAAAGACGAACGGCGAACGTTTGCTTTCTTTAGAGGAGAAATTTAGGGCGGTAATAGTCGCGCTTGAAACAAACACGGAAGAAATAAAGGAACTCCTCGCCGCGCAGAAAGAGACAATTCGCGATCACGAACACTTATCGCTCGCGCGCGAGGAGATTAAAAGCATTAAAAACGAAGTAAGCGAAATGAAGATCAAGCTGGTGATTTTAATAACCGCGCTGTCGTTTTTCTTTTCTTTGTTCGCCGATCGCATTAGCGGCGTTTTAGGATTTATAAAATGAGCGAAATTTCAAAAATAGAGATGAGAGAGCCCGCGCCGAAAGCGGCGGAGTTTAGCGAGTTGGGAATTACCGAATTAAAAGCGGAGATTGAAAAGCTTAAAAGCGCGGTTGATTCGCTGGAAAAAATAGCGATCGCGAATTACGCGATTTGCGATGTTTCTTTTGAGGGAAAAAAGGTTGACGAGATTTTGCGAGAAAAAGAAGAAAATTTGCGAATGGCGAAAGAGCGGCGCGCGGAAGCTACGCGCGAATTGAAAAAAAATTTTGAGGGGCGGGAATGGAAGATATATTAGAAGAAATTAAACAAGACGAGGGCTGGAGAGAAGCTCCGTATAACGATAGCTTAGGTTTGCCTACGATAGGCTACGGAACGCTTTTACCTCTCACGAAACAAGAGGCGAGAGCGATCAACAGCGATCGCGAAAAGACGGCGAGGCTACATTTATCGCCGCGCGCGACTGAAAAGGTGAAAGGCGAAGACGCGATAACGCGGCTGGAGTTTTACGCGGGGCTTAGAATTAACAGAAAAGAGGGAGAGTATTTACTGCGAACGCGCCTTGAAAGTATGACGGCGGAAGTTTTCGCGGCTGCGCCTACGCTGGCGAAACTTGATCCTGCGCGAAAAGCCGTGATTATGAATATGACCTATCAAATGGGAGTTACGGGCGTATTGGGGTTTAAGAGCACGATCAGGCATATTCAAGCGGGCGAATACGCGAAAGCGGCTGATTGTATGTTAGCTAGCAAATGGGCGAAGCAAACGCCGAAACGCGCTATGCGCTTAGCGGCGATAATGAGGAATGGGCGATGGGATTGTTAGGCACAGCAATAACCGTCAGCGCGTCTAACCCGATGATAGCCATACTGGAAGCTATGCTTGCGGAGAGAGACAAGACGATCGCGGCGCAAAACTTAGAGATCGCGGAGCAAAACACGAAGATCGCGGAGCAAAGAACGGAAATCGCGCGGCTTAACGCGCTTTTAGCGGCGGCGGGCGGCGAGGCTACGGAAATTAGCGAAAGATTAAGCGAGCTAGAAGCGGCGCACGCGGAGGCGATCGCGGCGCGACAAGCCGAACACGAAGCGGCGATCGCGGCGCAAAAAAACGAATACGAAACGGAAAAAACCAATTTACAAAACGAGTTAGAGGCGATAATCGCGGCGAATGAAAAAGAAATAGAGAGGCTGGAAACTTTATTGAGGGCGGAGTATCGCAAAGAAACTAGCGCGGCGAGTTGCGCGGGTTTTCCGCGCGAGCCTTTCATCGCGCCGCAAAACGAGTATTTATTCCACGCGAGAGACGCGCTGGGAACGAGCCCGAAAATACGGGTTTTACAAGATATTAACGGCGATTTAACGCCGCTGGCGAAGTGCGCGGCGATTTACAGGCTGGATCGGTATATGATTGACGAAGATTCAAGGAAGCTAAGCTTATCGGAGATCGGCGTTTGGAACGAGCTAGTGGATTTTGAGGACGGCGGAAGCGAAAGCGATACGGCGCGGGCGTTTGATAAGATGTTCGCGGAAATGGTCGTAACGGGTAAAAGTTGCGGCGAATTAAAAAAAGAAAGGTGGGAAAATGGCGAACTATCATAAATACGACGCGGCTGAAACAATGGCGCGGCTTGTTCCAGCGGCGGGTTACGGCACGGGGAAATCGGGAGCTTTAGCGGCTACGGGCGCGGCGGTGGGAGACGCGTTTTTGAAGCTTTCGGAGCTGTATAACAAAGACGCCGATCGCCAGTATGGGCGGGCGGACAAGGCTATTGAGACGGCGCAGAGAGATCGCGCTTTAACGCAGGGCGATCGGCAGATGGATATTACGCAGGCGAATAATAAAAGCATAGGCGACTATTATCACACCCAAAACAAAATAAACCAGCAGAGGGCGGATCAAGAGATGAAATCCTATATTGGGTTGATTGATTATGTAGACGGTACAGGGCGACCCACGCAAGGGTTATGGGGCAGAGACGGTAGAGTAAGAGCGGTTGGCGGGGCGGTACCGACGGGGAAAGGCGACAAGGAAGATCCGAAGCTGCGATATACCGCTTCGCATGTGGACAAGGCTATCCAAAACAACGCGCCTTTCTCCGCATTTAGTTTTATAGACGACCAGCTAGTTGTAGATAAAGACTACGCCACCATCATTGCCTATAAAGACGCGCTAGATAGGCTAAAATATGGCGGCAATCGATAGGCTCGCCGACTGGCGGGCTAAAGCTCGTCGTCGAGTTTTTTTAATCTCGCTTTAATAAATTTTGCGAGATCGCACTTTCCTAATACGCACGCTCGCTTAGCGTCTTTTATGGCGTTTTCGTAATATCTTTCGGCTGAAATGGCGGAATTAAAACTACGAAGAGCGTAAGCGGTGGCGTAATTAGGATCAATCTCTATAGCTGTTGCGCAATCCATATTGGAGAGTTTGCGAAACTCTTCTTCTTTTGCGCTATCGTTTTTAATTAAAAACATTCTAGCTTTGTTTTGAAAAGCCTGCCCGCGATCGGTATATGCTTTCGCGTCGCGAGGGTTTTTCTCAATTGCTTCGCTGAATTTTTCTATCGCAATGTCAAAAGCGGCGATCGCCTCTTGATGTTTGCCGCTTTCAGCCGCTTTTTCGCCGCGTTTCATAGCCTCGTCGGCGGTTTCGGCGAAGACCACCGCGCAATTAACGAAAACAAGCAAAAATATCGCCGTTAAGATACGCATTATTTATCCTTTAATAAAAGATGATGAAAGTTTAACTAAATTTAATTAAATTTTCGGGCGCGTCGGCGGGCGGGTTTTCGGGCGGTTTCGCGCGGGATCGGGCGAACAGAGTTCGCCCCTA
>JAITUT010000093.1 GCA_031286325.1 Helicobacteraceae bacterium | reverse complement strand
AATTTTGAGCGGACGAAATTTCGCCGCGCTCTCAAACGCGCGATCGTATTTCGCCGCGACTTGCGATCGCGCGTCAATCATTCGATCAAGCTTCGCGATCTGTGAAACCCCAAGCGCGCACGAAATATCGCTGATTCGGTAGTTAAACCCAAGCAAATTCATATTTTGCTCCCAGCCCTCGCCGCGCGAAATCCCGTGCGATCTAAGAAGCCGCAAACGCGCCGCGATCGCGGGATCGTTTGTAATGACCGCGCCCCCTTCGCCCGTTGTAATCGGCTTAACAGGATGAAACGAAAATACGCCCATCGCTCCGAAAGTTCCCGCGCTTTTGCCCTCCGCGTCAAACGATCCGATCGCGTGCGCCGCGTCCTCAATCACGATCAGAGCGCGCCTCGCCGCGATCTCGTAGATCGCCAGATCGCACAAACTGCCCGCGTAATGCACAGGAATTATCGCTTTCGTTCGCGGCGTGATTAGCCGCTCAACACAAGCCGCGTCAAGCAGTCCGCTCGCGAAATCGATATCCGCGAAAATCGGCGTTGCGCCGCAGTAGAGAACCGCGTTCGCAGTCGCGGCGAAACTAATCGGCGTCGTTATGACTTCATCGCCCGCGCCGACCCCCGCCGCCAAAAGCGCGATGTGCAAACCAGCCGTAGCGTTGCAAACCGCGATCGCAAATTCCGCGCCGCAATAACTCGCAACCCTGCTTTCAAAAGCCTCCACCGACGCGCCTTGCGTCAAAACTCCGCTCGCAAGAGCCTCCGCGACCGCCGATAGATCGTCCGCCTCAATCGCCTGCGCGCCGTATCTGTCAAGCCACATTATTCTGTTTTGTATGGAGCGTAATTAAAGCCGCCGCCGCTTCGCCGCGTTATAGAGCCGAACGCTGGAAACGCGAGGTGCATACCCGCGATCGGGATATTGTTGTTCGCCGCGTAATTTAATAGGCGCGTGCGCGTTTTCGCCGCCATAGCGGGATCGACGTCAAAGCGCACGCTCTCTTTGGGGTCTGGAAATTGCGCGCTTGAAAAGTGAATCAAATCGGCGATGATCAGCAACTTTTTCGCGCCCGAAGCCGCGCCGCTCGCCGCGGAGGAAACCTCAATTACCGTGTGCCCGGGCGTGTGCCCGTCCGCTCTAAAAGTCTCTAACTTCACGCCGCCTCCGATCTCAAAAATTTCGCCCCATTTGTAGGTTTTGAGCCGATCGCCGTAGGCTTTGCGCAAAAGCGCCGCGTCCTTCGCGTTTTCGCGCGAACTACCCGACCAATAAGCGAGATCGTTCGCGGGCACGAAAACATTCGCGTTGTCAAAACGCGGCGCGTCGCCATTCGTGAGTCCGCCGATGTGATCTCTGTGCATATGCGTAATGATAATTTTCGTTACTTCGCGGTTTTTTGGCAAAATTCGCTTCAAACCGTCAAACAAACCCGCGCCGAAACCCGTATCCACCAAAATTACCTCGCCGTCAAAATTTTTCGCGGCGATCAAAAAAGCGTTAATTGACGATCGCTCCGCTTTAGGAAATTTACGCGCCGTTTCGGAATTTAGCAAAACGGCGGAGCTCATATTGTTGTCTTGATCTTTGATCGCGTAAATATACGCGTCGCCCAACGCGAAACGCGCCGTTTCTGCAGCGGCGAAGACGGCGAAAAAGAAGCAGAAAATGATAAAGCCGCGCATTTAAACCTCCGAAGTCAAATTATAGCGCGGAAATCTCGCTTTTAAGCATAAATCGCAAGACGACTTTCAGCGCCAAAGACAAAAACTCCAAATAATTTGGGCGTTTCGCGCGGCTTATACGCGAGGATTTCACAAAAGCCTTCAACTCCATTCTGATAGTATTGCGCAAGAAAGAGAGCGTATGGCGCAAATTGGCGCGGGGTTATCAAGCGGCTAGATTAGAGCGGCGATCTTTCATTTGGGCGTCGGCGAGATTCGGAGGAGAATATTATGCGGGTACTAAAATTCACGCTGCAATGGATTGCGAAAGCGAAACGTTTGCGCGCGGGCAACCAAAACGATCTGGGATATTACAAAAGACTATGACTCTTACGATTGTAATTACAAATCACAACCGCCCAAAGACGATTTTGAAAGTTTTGGACTCTATCGCGTCGCAAAAGTTGCGCGAGATCGCGGTGGACATTTTGATAATTGACGACGCTTCCAGCGATCCAATTGATTTGCGCGATCTGGAAAAATACGGCGATGTTGTGAAATTGCATAGAGAAGATGAAAATATAGGCGTTCAGGCCGCTAGAAATGTGGGCGCAAAACTTGCGAAAGGCGATTTTGTATTATTTAACGATGACGACGACATTTTTATTGACGGCGCGTTGCAAAAAGCGTTTGATTTGATTTTCGCTTTTGAGCGTTGGAGAGAGTATGAAGCCTTCGGATTTCCGCGCACAAACGCGCTTCATTTACCGCTTGAAAAGTTTTTCATTTGGGACGAGGAAAAATCAATAGAATATAAAAATAATTACGCTCATTTGGGCGGCGATTTTACATATATTCTAACGCGCAAATTTTTTGATAAATATCCTCAGCCTTTTGTAGCGAATGATATAAATAAGCGGCTTGGCGCGGAGTCTTTGGGCAGCGTCGCGAATATGAAAAACCATAGCGCCCCATTTTGGGCGCACGCGATCGTAGAGAGCGGCGCGGACGAAAAAGATCGTCTGACAAATTACGATAACGCGCTGAAAAAAGCTAAAGAATTCGCCGCTTGGCAACAAGCTGAAATTGATGAAATAGAAAAAAGCGGTTATAAAGATAAAATTCCGAATTATTACAATTTGCGAATTAAAGGTTTATACACATATTTATTATTGGATCGCCGAGCTAAAGAGGCGCGCGAAGTTTTACGTAAATACAATTTATCAACAAAGATAAAAATCATTTTATATCCAATCTCATTTTTGCCGCCCGAAATAGTTTTATGGCTATTAAAAATTTATCGTAAAAAACAAAGGAGTTTAATGTGAATTTGCTCAAAAAACTTTGGCGTAAATTACCGCTAAAAACCAGATCGCGGCTCGGTATGTTTATTTCGCGCCGATTCATCTTCCAAAAAACCTTTGTACGTTACTATTTGCTAAAAACGCGCGGCAAAGAGTTGGCGATTGAATTAACCGATCGCTGTAATTTAAAGTGCGCCTACTGCCCAAAAAGCGTAGGAATCGGCGGCAGAGGCGGAGTTTGTGAATGGGGCGGGCTCAATTGACGCGACCGAGAGCGGAAGAGCGGCGGGTAGGGAAAGAGCGCGGACA
>JAITUT010000026.1 GCA_031286325.1 Helicobacteraceae bacterium | reverse complement strand
AAAATTCCCCTTTTAAAAAAACCTTAAGGGGGTTGTTATAGCAAATTTTTTTAAAAAAAACGCAAATCGGGATAAAATTAAGGGTCTCCCCCCCCCCCCCCCCCCCCCCCGTCGGCGGTATAAATTAGCAGCGTTCGCTTTCGCGGCGTTACTTCTTGTTTTGCCAAACTGCGCTAACGCAAAGAGCAACATAGGCATAGAGTTAAACGTCGGGCTTGCCAGTCTCGGAGACCATACCGACGTAGTAGAAGACGCATACGAAGCAGACTCCTCTGGTCTCGGGCTAGGGTTTGAGTTAGGCTTGGCTGTGCCGATCGTAGTAGGTGAAAATGTGGTGATAAGACCTGCGTTAAGTTATCTTTTCACTTCCGTTTCCATTGAGCGGCAATACTGCTCCTACTATGGCGGTTGCCGCACCGAAACTGAAAGCTACGCAGATTCGATCCTCTTGCCCGCGATCGGCGCGGAGTATCACATTAATGGCGCGCATAACGACGGCTTTTTCATAGGCGGCGAACTCTCAATGCCGCAACCCAGTAGCGGTAGCAACATTTACGACTTTGACGGAGACGGACTAGGCTTTGGCATTTTTGGCGGCTACAACTCAAAGTCTGGAGCGCTTTTTAGGGTGGGCTACCGCTCAATCCCAGTAAATGTTACTTATTACGGTCTTATCGAAGAGTCCAAAAACTTCGGCGGCATAACTTTTATGGTGGCTTATAGATTTTACGGGAATTAACCCGCGCGAGCGAAAATTGCGGCTTTTGCCTTAGAGATTGCGATCGTAGAGCGCGGCTTGCGCCGTTTAGTGGAAAAGCTCGCAACGACGGCAAAAGCAACCGCGATTTTTGCGGGTTTCCAAAGGTAAAAATGGCTACAAAAGCCAATTTGACTTTTGTAGCCTAACGGGAGCAAAGCGCCCAGTTCGCAAGAGTAGCAAAGGATCGCAAGGCGCGAAAGAAAAGCGCAATCTCAAATGAGATATATTCCCAATAACAACTCTAATAAAATCTCCTCGCAATCTCTTTAAGTTATTCAAAATTCCGCAGATTTATCGCCCGCGATCGCGCGCGCAAACAAGCGAAGCGGGCGGCGGAGAGGCTTTATCGGTTTGGGCGCGGGATTATAGTTATAACGGCATAAGATCAGTACCCAATAAATCAACGCTCAAATAGCAAGCCTAATGAGAGGAAAAGAGCGCGATCGCGCTTTTCCAGTTCCAACTTCTTTGCCTATACAACGTTGCGTTCGGGCGGCTGGGCGTGATTTTTGAGGGCGCGCGAGATCATCAGCAACGCCGCCTCGCGGTGTTCGTCTACAAACATCGCGAAGGAAATTTCGTCAAAAAATGTCGGCGACATCGCCTGATTTGATTTGACCACGATCGCAACGTCTGGGTTCGCCTCGTGCACCGCCTCCGCGATCAAGCGAATATCCTCTTCTTTGTCGAACGTAACGATCACAGCCGCCGCGTTTTTTACCCCCGTGCGCTCCAAAATTGCCCTCTGCGCCGCGTTGCCGAGTATTACCGCGTGTCCGCGTTCCGAACCCTCCTCAACTTTTTTATACTGCTCCTCAATGCAAATATACGGAATTTCGCGCTCTTTAAGCAACTGCGCGATCTGCCGCCCGATCGTAAATCCGTAACCGACTACGATAATGTGTCCCTTGACCTCCGCCGATACAAAGTCGCCGACGTTAGTCTCCGTTACAGTCGCGCCTCGCTCAAAAATCCGCGCGATTTTCTCCAAATTTTTCAAAATAAACGGCGTCAAAACCATAGAGATCGCGACTGCCAGCGATAGTTGCGCCAGCAAAGTTTTGTCGGGCAAAATTCCCGCTTGCGAGGCGATCGCGAAGATCGCGAAGCCAAATTCGCCCATTTGCATTAACGCGATTGACGTGCGAAGCGCGGCGGATTTTTCGCCTAAAAAGCGCGCGAAAGCGTAGATCACAAGCGCTTTCATCAGCATTACGCCGATTACGATCGCAAAAATTGATATAAAGTGCGTTGCGAAGAGCGAGAGGTCAATTTGCAAGCCCACGGTTACGAAAAAGACGCCTAAAAGCAGATCGCGAAAGGGCGCTAGGTCTGCTTCGACTTGGTATTTGTAGCGCGTTTTGGCGATCAAAATTCCCGCGATCAAAGCGCCCAGCGAATATGAGAATCCAAACTGGTGAGCCAAAAGAGCGGTGGCGACTACGATCAGCAAAACCGCGCCGATAAAAATTTCGTGCGTTTGCGTCTCGTTTGCTTTCTCTAGCAATTTGGTGATGAAAAATTTGCCGAATGTGGATAATAAAATTAACACGATCGCGCCGCTCGCCGCTATTTTAAGAATGAGCGTAACGGGATCGGCGTTAGGCTGCGAAAATAACGTTACCATTAACAGGACGGGAATTACCGCGATGTCTTGAAAGATCAAAATTCCCAAAACTTGCTTGCCGAATGGCTTGCCGATTTCTCCGCGCTCTTTCAAAATTTTAAGCACGATCGCAGTCGAGCTCATCGCAAGGGCGCAGGCGAATACGACTGCGGCTTTCGCCTCCACGTCAAACGCGGCGATCGCTATCACGGAGAATACGATCGCGGTCAGCGTGATTTGTAAGACGCCGAATAAAAAGAGTTCGCGCCGCATCGCGCGCAAATAACTGAGCGAAAACTCCAAGCCGATCGTGAACATTAAAAACACAATGCCGAACTCGCCGATCTGATCTAGCGTGTGGTGCTCGCCGCTGATCGCGAAAATTTGCGAGACGATCGCGCCGCTGGCGATATAGCCGATCACGGGTGTGATATCTAATTTTTTAAGTCGGATGTTGAGTACTACAGCAAGAAATGTGGTGCAGACTACTACGATCAAAAGCGAATCCATCTTTATCCTATGCCTAAAAATTCGCGCGTATTATAGTGAGCGCGGCTTTGGCGACTTTAGTAACCCTTAAAAGTGAGCGTAGTTTGCGCGAAATTTAAGGGCGCGAGGGCTAAAGCGAGGGCGGCGTTTGCGGCGCGATCCGCGAAATCAGAGAGTTTTTCCCTTTCGTCCGCGCGCCACTCTGAAAGGACGTAATTCGCCGCCCCGCGATCCGCGTCAAAAGCGCGATCTAAACCTGCCACCTGATCCGCTTGATCGCCGCTAGGCCGCGAAATTCCCATTCGAGCGCGTAAATAGTCGTTGCCGATCGCGGCGTCAATTGACTTTAACCCGTTGTGTCCGCCCGCGCCGCCGCCGTTTTTGAAACGTAACGCGCCGAATGGCAAATCTAACTCGTCGTGAATTACTATGATTTTGCTTGGTTTGTAGAAGTTTTTCACGGCGATCACGCTTTCGCCTGAGAGGTTCATAAAGGTTTCGGGTTTTAATATCAGAAGATCATCGTCGCGAAAATCGCCGAAATCCGATCCGAAAACCGTCTTAAATTCCGCAATCGCCGCGCTATTTCGCGCCATAAACAACGCGCCCTTAAATTCACGTTTTGTTGTGTTTAGAGCGGCGAGCCTCGCTATTAAGCGATCCGCCGCCAAAAAACCCGCGTTATGGCGGGTTAAGAGGTATTTTTCGCCCGGATTGCCGAGCCCCGCTATTAAGATCACTTCGCCTTGATCACGCCCGTAACCGCCACGCTTGGTCCGAGCAGGATTTTCACGCCTTTGATCTCTTTAATATCGCGCACCAAAATCGTGTCGCCGACATCGAGCTGGCTCACTTCAATTTCAAACGCCGACGGCAAATTTTTACCTAAGCATTTTACGGGCAGACGTTTTTTCATCATAATGAAAACACCCTTGTTTTTAAGACCCTTCGGCGTGCCCGTAGTCTTGACTGGCACGAGGTAACGCGCCTCTTTGTCTTTCGCGACCACGCGCAAATCGACGTGCAAAAGATCGCCCGTAACGGGGTCTTTTTGATACTCCTCAATCATTACGGAGCGTTTTTCGCCCCCGACTTTCACATCAAACGCGAGGGCGGTTTTGCCCTTCACAAAGCGCACGAAATCGTTTCTCTTGAACGCCGCGTTAATGTTGGGCTGTCCCCCGCCGTAAATGTTGGCGAGCAGATAACCATCGCGCCTAAGCGCTTTCGTCGCGCTCTTTGCGGTACTCTCTCTGATCAGTCCTTCTAGCATAATGCCGCCTTTTTGGAAAATAAGGGCGCGATTATAGCCGAAAAGCCCTTTAATAATTTTTGCTATTATTTCGCGCAAAATTATTTCCCGCAAAGATGAGCGGCTTGATCGGGCGACTTAAGTGTTTTTAAGAATAAGTCGGGCGAATTTTATATTCGTTGAGAAATAAAGGGCAAAAATGAAGATCGCCATTTTTAATACGCAAACTTTTTCGCGGGCGAATGGCGAATTTGCCGATCGCGCGATCAGGGACGCGCGTGAAAAAATGTATATTAAATTAGGCGAATTTGTTAATTTGGAAAGTTTGAATAATGTTTTAGACGTTGGCGTTACGGCGGATCGCGAAATGCAAAGCAGCAATTTCTTTGAAAATCGCTATCCGCGCAGCGATCGTATTACGGCTTTAAGCGATCAAGACGCCTCGTTTTTAGAAAATGTTTATAGCGGGTTAAAATTCACGCGAGGGAACGCGCTTGATATGCCCTTTGAAGATGACGCTTTTGATCTTGTTTTTTCAAACGCGGTGATAGAGCACGCAGGATCGCGCGAAAATCAAACGCGCTTTATTTCCGAGTGTTTTCGCGTGGCTAAAAAATATATTTTTATTACTACGCCGAATCGTTTGCATCCTATAGAATTTCATACCGTTTTACCGTTTATACATCTATTGCCGAAGAATTTGCATAGAAAAATTCTACGGCTTTTGAAAATGGATTTTTTCGCGAGTGAAGAAAATTTAAATTTGTTGAGCAAAAAAGAGCTGTTGAATTTGGCGAAGATCGCGATTGCTAATATAAATAGCTCCGATTCATATTTCGCCCCCCCCCCCCCCCCCCCCAAACCCCAAAAACACAAAAAAATTTTTGTTTTTTTTCTTCCTTTTTTTTTCACCCCGTCTT
>JAITUT010000017.1 GCA_031286325.1 Helicobacteraceae bacterium | reverse complement strand
CGCCAACTTTGCGTGGCTTCAGCACATGATTCATCATCTTGCGCCTAACGGAAAAATCGGAATGGTGCTTGCCAATGGCTCGTTGTCATCCCAGAGCGGCGGCGAGGGAGATATACGGCGCAAAATAGTGGAAGATGATCTTGTTGAAGGCATTATCGCTATGCCCACGCAGTTATTTTACACTACGCAGATACCCGTTTCCCTCTGGTTTATCAGCCGGAACAAAACGCAGAAAGGCAAAACGTTGTTCATTGACGCCCGCAAGATGGGAACGATGGTCAATCGTCGTCTGCGTGAAATGACTAACGAGGATATCGCCAAGATTGCCTCTACTTTCAAGGCGTTTGATGAAGGCGCGCTTGAAGATGTGAAAGGTTTTTGCGCCGCCGTTAAAACGGAGGCAATATCAAAGCAGGATTTTATACTCACGCCGGGGCGATATGTCGGGATTGAGGAGCAAGAAGACGACGGCGAACCCTTTAAGGAAAAAATGACAAGGCTAACAAGCGAGCTTTCTCAAATGTTCAAACGATCGCATGAGCTGGAGGGCGAAATCCGCAAAAGGCTTGGAGCGATTGGGTATGAAATCTAAAAAAACAGAGCAAGCGGGCGACAGAATGTCGCCGCCTACGGAAAGGGAATTATTATGCATTCTGATTTTCGTTGGAAACAACGCTATCAAAACTACGCGATGGCTTTAGCCGAACTGGAAAACTCCTTGTTAAAAGAAGAATATACCGTGCTTGAACGTTCAGGACTGATTCAATTGTTTGAAGTCAGTTTTGAGCTTGCTTGGAAAATGCTTAAAGACTTGCTTTTTTACGAGGGATACAATGTAACTTCCCCGCGGGACGTAATTCGGCAGGCGTTTGCAAACGGCTTGATTTTAGATGGGGAATCTTGGCTAAAGGCGTTGGATAGCCGCAATTTATTCGCGCATTCATACAGCGGCGAATTGGCGCAACAGGCGGTTTCTTTGATTCGAGAAAAATACGCGCCGTTTCTATTCGCTCTTAGAGAAACCTTAAAGGAGCGGTTGTCGTGAGGTTTGGTTTGTCCGACTACGAAATCAAACAAATTCACGATATTTTGAAAACCGCGCAAAGTCTTACAAAAGCGGTTTTATTCGGCTCGCGCGCTATGGGACTGCACCGTTCTAACAGCGACGTGGATTTACTACTGTACGACATAGATACGGACGACTTAATCAAACTGACCCGCTTATTCGACGAATCTGTTTTGCCATATCGCTTTGATTTGGTTCTATACAATCCAAATAACAAGGATTTATTGGCGCATATTCGGCAGTTTGGGAAAGCCCTGTTTGAGAAAGACCAGGGGCGGGGTAAGGGTTGCAGACAATTGGGTATGCGATGTAAATTGGGTGATGCTGATATTCAGATAATTGATGGAGATAGGGGAAAAAACTACCCCAACGAATTTACAGATAATGGTTATTGCTTGTTTTTAAGCGCAAAAAACGTAACATCAACAGGGTTCTCATTCGACGAAAGACAATTCATTACTAAAGAGCGAGACGAATTACTTCGAAAAGGTAAAATTATTAAAAATGATGTTGTTTTAACAACCCGAGGGACAGTTGGAAATGTGGCTTTTTGCAATGAGGATATTCCATTTAAAAATGCACGTATTAATTCTGGGATGGTTATTTTACGCTCAAATAAGGATGTTCTTGCTCCAAAATTTTTATATTATGTTATGAGATCTTCTGACATACAAAATCAAATATCACAAATGAGAACAGGAAGCGCACAACCTCAACTTCCAATTTCTCATATGATTAATTTAGAGATTCCTATACCCCCTCTCTCTAAACAACATACTATTGCTGACACACTCTCCGCCCTCGACGATAAAATCGCCATCAACACTGCGGTAAATCATCATTTAGAGCAGATAGCGCAAACGATTTTCAAATCGTGGTTTGTGGATTTTGAGCCTTGGGGCGGGATTATGCCTGATGATTGGCAGGAAGGTACATTTAATAATGTTATTTCCACAACACTGGGAGGCGACTGGGGTAAAGATGTGCCAATAGGTAACAACACCCACGAAGTATACTGTATTCGTGGCGCGGATATTCCAGATGTGAACGTAGGAAACAAAGGGAAAATGCCTATTCGTTATATCCTACCGAAGAACTATATTACCAAACAGCTAGGCGTTGGCGACATAGTGGTTGAAATCTCAGGAGGAAGCCCCTCTCAATCAACTGGTCGATGTGCGTTGATTACGCAATCGCTCCTTGACCGTTATGAACGTGGGATGGTTTGCACTAACTTCTGTAGAGCTGTTAAGCCGCTTGTAGGCTACTCGCCATTTGTCTACTTCTATTGGAAGTATCTTTATACTCAAAATGTAATGTTCGCTTACGAAAACGGCACAACTGGTATAAAAAACTTTGATATTTCAGGGTTTTTGGAAACCGAACCTATAGTTGTCCCTCCAATCGAAGTTGCCAATCAATTTGCGGAGACTGTTGAAGCATTTATTGACAGGATATTTTCAAATGGGTTTGAAAGCGAAAATCTCGCCACTCTCCGCGACACCCTTTTGCCTCAGTTAATGTCTGGTAAACTATCCATTTCCGACATTGTTGACGGTAAATGATGATTTACCGCTTAAAAATACTATGATAGAATTAAAAGGGTGGTATTTTTATGGCATATACTGAAGCCAACTACGAAAACGCGATAATAGAGTTGTTTCGCGACACATTGGGCTATAGTTATATTTACGCCCCCGATCTGACGCGCGATTACTCCGATCCGCTGTACACAGACGAGCTTGTGCCCGCCCTGCGGAAAATCAACCCTAAACTATCGCAAGCCGCGATCGCCGAAGCGGTTTATAAACTGCGTAATTTTGAAGGCGGCGCGCTCCCGCAAAAAAATATCCAATTTATGGATTGCCTGCAAAACGGCGTTACAGTCAATTATTATGACGATGGAGAGCAACGATCCGCGCTGGTTAATTTTGTGGATTATCAGAATGTAAACTGCAACAGCTTTACAATTGCTAATCAGTGGACAATTGTTGAAAACAGCGAAAAACGCCCAGATATAATTATTTTCCTAAACGGTCTGCCTGTTGTTGTTTTTGAATTAAAGTCGCCGTCTCGTGAAGAAACCGACGCTTCTGAAGCCTACCGCCAACTGCGAAATTATATGCGCGAAATACCGTCGTTGTTCATTTACAACGCATTTCTTGTTATGAGCGATCAGGCTATTTCAAAAGCCGGAACCATCACGGCGGGCGAAGATCGTTTTATGGAGTGGAAAACAAAAGACGGCAGTTATGAAAACACGCGGTACGCGCAATTTGACACTTTCTTTGAGGGAATGTTCGACAAGGCGCGACTGCTTGATATAATCAAGAACTTTATTTGCTTTTCCGGCGATACAAAAATACTTGGCGCGTATCACCAATATTTCGCCGTGAGAAAAGCTGTTGCTTCCACCACAACTGCAACGGAAACTGACGGCAAAGGCGGCGTGTTTTGGCATACGCAAGGTAGCGGCAAATCGCTATCAATGGTTTTTTACGCGCGTTTATTACAGGATACGCTGAACTCGCCGACCATTGTCATATTGACAGATCGCAACGATCTTGACGATCAGCTTTTAGGGCAGTTCGTTAAATGTAAAACGTTTTTACGACAAGACCCACAGCAAGCCAAAAGCCGCGCTCACCTGAAAGAACTGCTTGCGGGAAGAGAGGCAAACGGCATTATATTTACAACAATACAGAAATTCGAGGAATCAACAGAGTCTCTTTCTGAACGGCGAAACATTGTTGTTATGGCGGACGAAGCTCATCGCGGACACAGGCTTGGGGAAAAAGCAGACGTAAAAACAGGTCGTATGCTTATTGGCACGGCTCGTATTATTCGCGACAGCTTGCCTAACGCGACATACATCGGATTCACAGGAACGCCAATTTCAAGTAAAGACCGATCCACCATTGAGGTTTTTGGAAATTACATTGACATCTACGATATGACCCAAGCCGTAGAAGACGGCGCGACGCGTCCCGTGTTTTATGAAAGCCGCATTATACGTCTGAAACTGGACGAAGATATACTGCGCCTCATTGACGCCGAGTATGACATTATGGCGCAAAACGCCGAGCCTTACGCAATTGAAAAAAGCAAAAAAGAACTCAGCCAAATGGAATCTATACTTGGCGCGGAAGAGACTATCGCCGCTTTATGCGAAGACATTATTAAACATTACGAAGAGAACCGCCAGCGCGAGCTAACGGGCAAGGCAATGATCGTCGCTTATTCTCGCCCGATCGCGATTAAAATTTACCGCAAACTTTTGCAAACGCGCCCGGAATGGACAGAAAAAATCGGGGTAGTTATGACCTCCGATAATAACGATCCTGAAGATTGGCAGAAAATTATTGGCAATAAACATCATAGAAAGAAATGGCAAAGAGATTCAAGGACGACGACTCCCCGTTAAAGATCGCCATTGTGGTAGATATGTGGCTGACGGGTTTTGATATGCCCTCTCTCGCCACAATGTATGTTCACAAACCTATGGCGGGTCATAACCTAATGCAGGCAATCGCCCGCGTAAATCGTGTATTCTCTCACAAAATTGACGACACCGTGATCCACAAAGAAGGCGGCTTAATAGTTGATTATGTTGGCATCGCTTCCGCATTGAAACAAGCTATGAACGATTACACCAACCGCGACAGAAGCAACTACGGCGATACTGATGTCGCTAAAACCGCCCTGCCGAAATTTGTTGAAAAGCTAGAAGTTTGCCGCGCCTTGCTACACGGCTTTGATTATTCGGCGTTTATGTCAACCGATAGCAATCTTGTTCGCGCAAGGCTCATCACGGACGGGGTGAACTTTTTGTCGAGCGTAGAGAAACCAAAAATTAGTGTTGTGAAGAAAAATCAAGACTGGCGAGACTCAATGATTGCCGAGCCGCAGATAGGGGAGGCTGAAACATCTAACAAAAAAGATTTGTTTATCAAAGAATCTTTGCTTCTTCGGCAGGCGTTATCGCTCTGCCGATCGCTTCTTACCGTAGAACAGCGATTTGAGGCGGCATATTTTGAGGCGGTACGCACCCTTCTTACCCGCATTACAGGAGTTGGTAAGCCGCTATCTCTCAAAGAAATAAATGATCGCGTCAATGAACTGCTAAAAGCAAGTATCCAAAGCAAGGGCATTATAAATCTGTTCTCTAATGTGGATACGAAATTTTCTCTATTTGATTCAAAGTTTCTTGACGAAATTGCCAAAATGAAAGAGCGCAATATCGCTGTCGAGATTTTGAAAAAACTTCTTGCCGAACAAGTATCTCTCTATCGCCGCACAAACCTTGTAAAATCGGAGAAATTTTCCGAAATGCTCTCCCGCGCGATGAAAGCGTATATAAACGGCATGATTTCTAATGAAGAAGTTATCGCCGAATTGATAAAGATGGCGAAAGATATGGCAAATGCCCGCGCGGAGGGTGAAGCGATGGGCTTAAGCGATGAAGAGTCGGCTTTCTATGACGCGCTAACTCACCCAACAGCCGTTAAAGATTTTTATCAAAACGATGAACTTGTGGCGATGACTCGCGAGCTTACAGATAAGCTCCGCAAAAACCGCACTATTGATTGGCAAAAGAAAGAATCCGCTCGCGCCGCTATGCGGCGTATGGTCAAGAAACTGCTAAAAGAGTACAAGTATCCTCCTGAAGGTATGGAGGACGCGATCGATACTGTGATTGGTCAGTGCGAAATGTGGGCGGATAATTATAACTCTGATCGCCCTGCCCTTTAACCCCTGCGCCCGCGCCCCGCGCCCAAGCGGAAGCGCGATCACATTCGTCCCGTCTTTGGGATCGCGCGGGAAATATTTATTAAATTTACTTAATCTATGTATGTTTGCGCGGCGGAATATCTTCGTTTATTCGCGATTTAACAATTCGCGCAAAATAACAGTAGCTACCGACTGAAAAATCGCTTTCGCGTTTTACGTTAAATGCGCCGTCTCTTTTAACATCAATAATCGCCCACAATCGGCTTGATCCGCTCCAAAAGCTGCTTGTATGTGAATACCTCTTTGAAGTTCTGGATTTTACCGCCCGCCGCGTTCGCGTGCCCGCCGCCGCCGAAGAGCTTTTCCGCCATTTGGCTCACATCTATTTTGTTGTTGGAACGCAAACTCACATTCCCGTAGCGATCCACATTCATAAAAAACGAAAAGTCCGTATGCCGCCGCAAAAATTCATTGCCGAGCACAGATGAATTGCCGATCATATATGTGAGCATTCCCTTTTCGCCGCTGTAATAAACCGTCAGCCGATCGCTATTTTTTGAGAGCAGCTCCACGATAAAGCGCGCCGCGAGATTGTCGATCGTGTCGCGTTCGCCGCCGCCCTGTAAGAAATTTTTCTTGATCGCCAGCGCGTCATCGTCAAGCGCGACATTGCGATAGCCCTCCAAATACTTAAACGCCTCGTTCAAACACGCGAGGCGATAGCGGTTGTTTTCCTCCGCGAACATCAAATCGCTTAATTCGCGCGCCTCCAAAATCAGGCGGTTCATCGCCTTGCCAAACTCAAAACGCGCCTCCTCCTCCGTTTTCCACAGATCGTAGGCATTGACGCAAGCGACAAACTCCGCCAACTCCGCGCTTTGCGCCGTTTTTGCGCCCTTGTAACGCGCGGCGCACCACTCATAGACGATCTTTGTCGCCGAGCGTTCAATGTCCAGAAAATACCACTCAAACTCTTTCGCTAACGCCTCGCCGCTCTTGTGGTGGTCTAAAAGCCGCAGCTCTATTTCGTGCCCATCGTCGCGCAAATTCGCGCGGGTTTTTTCGGCGAATTTGCACTCCTCGCGCGAAATGTTCAGATCGCTAATTAGCAAAAGCTTTGGATCGCGATCGTCCGTTTCTGCGATCTTAGCGGCGATCAGCGCGATTTTGGCGGAAATTTCCGCGCCGTAGCCAGAGTTAAAGCGGCGAATTTCTACTTTTTGCGCGCCAAGCGCCGCTATGTCCTCAAAAAACCTTTTGGTTACAAGCTGGCAAGCGTACCCGTCTAGATCGTTGTGCGAAAGGTGGAAAAGGCGCAGAGTTTTTTCGTAGTTTTGATCGTCGCTTTTAGATTTTTTAGCGACTTCCAATTTGCCGAGTTTTTCTTTTAGGTCGTTAAATCCCATATGGCGATCCTGCGTTAATGAAAGTCTATAACGATATGTTAGCGAAATTATTTGAGTATAAAATTTCCAGCGGGAGCTTTAACTCCCGCTTGTTTATAAAATATACCTCGTAGAATCATCGCTTTCAAATAATTTATCAAGTTTGCTATGGACAAAATCGGCGGTAATCGCGATCGTCTCGCCGCGCTTTTCGTCCGCCGCGAAGCTGATTTCTTCGAGGGCTTTTTCCATTACCGTATGCAAGCGGCGCGCGCCGATGTCCTCAGTCTTGTCGTTCGCCTGTTTCGCCAACGCCGCCATTGCGCGCAGGGCGTCGTCCGTAAATTCAATCGTAACGCCCTCCACCGCTAAAAGCGCGGCGTATTGCTTCACGAGCGAATTTTTCGGCGTCGTCAAAATGCTGTAAAGAGCCGCTTCGTCCAGCGAAAGCATCTCAACGCGCAACGGGAATCGCCCTTGCAGCTCCGCGATCAGATCGCTAGGCTTTGTCATACTAAACGCGCCTGCGCCGATAAATAGAATGTGATCGGTCTCTATATTGCCGTATTTCGTACTGACGCTGCTACCCTCCACGATCGGCAATAGATCGCGCTGGACGCCCTCTTTGCTCGGATCGCCCGATCGCGCGGCGGCGGCGCCGACTGCGATCTTGTCCATCTCGTCTATGAAAATTATGCCGCCCTCGCTCGCGCGTTTTAACGCCTCGCGCCGCACTTTTTCCATATCTACTAGCCGTTCGCTCGCCTCGTTGCGCAAAAGCTCTTTTGCCTCCGCGACGCTGACTTCTCTTTTGATCGGCTGGTTCATCTGCCCAAACATTTTGCCCAGCGACTCTTGCAACCGCGCCATTTCGGGCGGTAAATTATCTAGCCCCATCGCGTCAATGTGCGTTTTTGGCGAAACCTCAATCTCCACGCGCAAATGATCCGCCGCTTGCGATCTGACTCTCTCTTTCATCGCGTTTTTCGCGGTTTTTTGCCGCTCGATCTTTTCCGCTGCCGCCCCTTTCGGCAAATTCGGCACAAGTTCGGCGGCGATCTTTTCGCAAATATATTCCGCCAGTTCGGGCTCTTGGCGCGATAATTCCTCGTCTTTCGCGAGGCGGATCGCGTCATATACGAGATCGCGCACCATAGACTCCACATCGCGCCCCACGAAGCCGACTTCGGTGTATTTTGTCGCCTCCACTTTCACAAACGGCAGCTTCAGCAACTTCGCCATACGCCGCGCGATCTCGGTTTTGCCCACGCCAGTGGGTCCGATCATAAGGATATTTTTCGGCAAAACTTCTTCGCGCATCTCGCCTTCAAGTTGCAGTCGCCGCCAGCGGTTTCTAAGCGCGATCGCGATCGCCTTTTTCGCCTCGTCTTGACCGATGATAAAATCGTCCAGATATTCCACAATTTTTTTCGGCGTCAAATCCATATTGTTATCCTCAAAAAAATTCACGCTATTTTAGCCACGCGGCGATTTTGCGACAAACTTCATAGTTGACTTTACAAATGATCTTTTAGGCTTTCGCTTCGCGGGGCGAGTTTGGAAGAGCGAAATCAAAGTCGCAGACAAAGAGTATTTCACGCGCCGCGATCTTGATCGCTTGCAAACTTAAACGAGCCGATTTGTTGTAGAATTGCGCGTTTAATAAGGAGTTTCTTTGGCTGATTTAGAGTTGTCTCTGCGCGAAATTTTTGACGCCGCGCCCTTTATAGTAAGTTTTTTGGCGGGGATTCTTAGCTTTTTACTCCCTTGCCATCTCTCGCTGGTGCCAAGCTATATGTCATACATTTCGGGGCTGACGATCGCGGAGCTAAAAAAGGGCGAGCTAGGCGCGGCAAAACGGGCGAGAGTAATCGGCGCGGCGCTGATGTTCATCGCTGGATTTTCGGCGATCTTTATCTCAATTGGGGTTTTGAGCGACGTCACTTTGGGCGGCGAAAGGTTTGGTTATTGGATCGGCAGACCCTCCGTGATTATTGCGAGCGGCGCGATTATCGTGATGTTCGCGCTGCACTTTGTACATTTAATTAACTTGCCGTTTTTGAACTTTGATACCCACTTGAATCTGCAGACCAAAATCGCTCTTTTCGCGCCGTTTGTCCTTGGCGTGAGTTTCGCGATCGGCTCTACGCCTTGCACAGGACCCGTGCTGGGCGCGATCGTAACGATGAGTTTTCAAGAGGGGGCGAAAGCGCACGCCACGCTTTTGATGACGGCGTTTTCAATGGGGGTCGGCGCGCCGTTTATATTGCTGGCGATCGCGACTGTTTGGTCAATGAAATTGTTGCAAAAGATCAAGCGGCGCTTTCGCGCGATTGAGATCGCGGGCGGAGTTTTGCTCGCGGCGATCGGCGTTTTTTATATTTATAACGGAATTTCGCGGCTTTTGATGGTGTGATTTGGTGGGTTCTGCAGGATTCGAACCTGCGACCAACCCGTTATGAGCGGGTGGCTCTAACCGCTGAGCTAAGAACCCAAAAGCGGCGCGGATTATAGCAAAATTTACTCAAAGCCGCTACGCCAAAACACGCCGATTTCGCCCATTGCGCGTAAATAACACAAAATTTTCGCCGATTACAAAGCCGATCAAAAAGCGCGATCACGTCTAAAAGTATTGCCGAAATTAGAGCGAAGTTACTTTCTCATCATTGCAAACGCGATAAATCGCGCCTACAATGACAAAAAGCGTCTACCGAACTCTATAAATATCCGCCGATTTAGCTTTTTTGTATTCTTTGGGCGGCGTAAATTCGCTATCAGGCAGGGCTTTCTGCTCCGCTTTCACAACGCTCGTGAGCACTAACCCGCCGCTAGGATCGTATTCAAGCGTGCGTATTGGGTAGCCGATCTTCATTAGCTCCACATATTTATCGTTCATCTCCAAAAACTTCGCGCCCGTTGGATTGCTTGCGCCGCTCAAAATCAGCATCACGCGGGCGAGCTTGCGCGCGTCAATTTCTTTGTTCGCCGTGAGCGTCGGCGCGAGAAAAATCTCTTTTTTTAACTCGCCGTCCACCAAAATTTGATACTTTTCGCCAGCAAAACCCGCCGCCGTAAATTTTTCGCCCGTTTTAGAAGCTTCCACAAAGATCGCCGCGTCCGTCCCGCTAGCCAGCCCCGCTTCGGTCGGCGCGAAAATATCTTGCTCCTCGTGCATCTCCGTCATTATCATTGAGCCGCGCAACTCGTTAGCGACCTGCTCAATGGTTCCGCCGAAGTATTGCTGCGACTTTTCATAAACAAAGTAGACCGTATTCGTTTTAAAGTTGATGATGAGTTTTTCATCGCCGCTTGTGCTAGCATAGCGCCCGCCGTCAATCGCGACGCGGCTCGTAAAGCGTTCGCCGCCCTCGTAGGTAACCGCCTCTTCTATTAGCCAGCCCGCGAAAACAGCGGGAGCGATCAAGAAAAACGCGCCGACGCCCAAAACGAATTTGCTAAAATTTTTCATACCTATTTGTAGCGCATTTCAGCTTAAATAAGTTTTCTAGACGATCGTATAAGTTTTTTAGACGCTCATATAAATCTGCAGGTATCTCGCAACTTCTTTCGGGCTCGTTTTACCCATAAAGCCTTGCGCCTTTAAGCGGAGCGCTAGCTCCACATTTGAATCGCCCGTCATAGAGCTATTCACCACGATCGGCACATTGGCGGTTTTCGGATTGCCTTTGAGCTCTTTAATTACGGTAAAGCCGCTCGCCTCTGGCATTTCCAGATCGGTGATAATAAGCCCCACATCAGCTACGCCGTGCGCCTCAATGAAATCAAGCAATTTGCGCCCGTTATCAAAAGTCATATAATTCGCGTTGAGTTTGTCCAGCACATTTGTAAGCGCTTTCAACGCGCTGCGCGAATCCTCGGCGATCAGCACCATTAGATCGTGGCGTACCTGAATATGCGACAAACTATCCGTCTCCTCTTTAACTTGCGCGACGACCATCGGAAACAGATCGGCTAACATTCCCTCAACATCTACAATATAAACAATATCGCCCTGATCGTTTTTAGTGTAATTGTTCGTTTTGTGCCCAAATTCGCTCGAAACGGGCACTTTAATATCGTCCCAATTTTTGCGGATAATATAATCGGCGCGGAAAACCCACAAGCCGATCGTTACATTGTCAAATTCGCAGACGATAATTTGCGTGTCCATCGGGTTAATGTTGTTGTATGTTTCCATTATCGCCGCGCGCGACGCGCTACCCATATAGAGCCACGACTTCAAATCCACTACGGGAATTATATCTTTGCGCAGAGTCAAAAGCCCGCAGATCGCCTGATTGGTTTCGGGCAATTCGGTGAGGGCTTTGTATTTCACGGTTTCGCGCACCTTAAAAACGTTGATAGAAAAGCGCGTGCCTGTGGGCGTTACGCGAAAGCACAACAGCTCCACTTGGTTTCGCAAAGTTAGTTTGGTGCGATCGTCTACGGCGGTCATAGCCATTTTATTCTCTTTGTGTTGATCTCTTTGGAAAATCGGCAATTATAGCGATAATTTAGATCGTTCGGCGCGGATTTCCATAATATACTTAAACAAAATCGCCGCGATCGCGCAGTCTATAAAAACGTCCGCGAGATTAAAGATCGCGAACTCAAATCCATAGTGCCAAAAGACATAGTCCACTACGCCTTCGCGGAAGAATCTATCCGATATATTTGAAACGCCCGCGCCGAGCAATAAACCGATTTCAAAGGCGTATTTCAAAATTAAGCGCGTGTAAAAGACATAAATAATCGCGCCGAGCACAAGCAAAACTTGCAGATATTTCAACGCGTCGCCAAGCGCGGCAAACATAGAAAAAGCCACGCCTTTATTAAAAGTCAGAGTAATATCAATAAACTCGCTCTCCCAGCGAAACCCGTTAAGAATAATTAACTTTACCCACTGATCAAGCGCGATCGCGATCGTGAAAAAAATCGCGAATATAATTACGCTGGTTATGTTGAATTTTGGATTCGCCTCAGGCAAAACGTCTTTATTCTGTTTGGTTATCAACTTCTGGAAAGCGTTTACAAAGCCTTTATTCATTTTGCGCCCCTATCCTACCGATTAATATATTCCAAAAGTCTGCAGTTTCCCAGATCGCAAGCTTTTTTCGCGTCTATTTTCGCTTGATCGTAATTTTTCAGTTCATAATACACGCCACCGCGATTGTAGTAAGCGCTAGCATGGTTTGGGTCAAGCTCGATCGTTTTCGTATAATCTTGAATTGCCTGATTGTAATTTTTCTGATAGTAATACGTATCGCCGCGATTATAGTAAGCTGAAGCGTCTTTTGGATCAAGCTCTATCGCTTTCGTATAATCCGCGATCGCGTGATTGTAAATTTTCAGTTTATCATACGCATAGGCGCGATTGTGGTAAGCTTCAGCTTTTTTTGGGTCAAGCGCGATCGCTTGCGTATAATCTTCAATCGCTTGAGTGTATTTTTGCAGTTTCTCGTACGCATAGCCGCGATTGTAGTAGGCTGAAGCATAGTTTGGATCAAGCTCGATCGCTTTCGTATAATCCGTGATCGCTTGATCGTGTTTTTTCAGTTCATTATACACAAAACCGCGATTGTAGTAAGCTTCAGCTTTTTCTGGATCAAGCTCAATCGCTTGCGTAAAATTTTCGATCGCTTTATTGTAATTTTGCGGTTCATAATACGCAACGCCGCGATTGAAGTAATATACGGCATTTTTTGGGTCAAGCTCAATCGCTTGCGTATAATCTTCAATCGCTTCAGTATATTTTTGCAGTCTATAATACGCATTACCGCGATTGTTGTAAGCTGAAGCATAGTTTGGGTTAAACTCAATCGCTTTCGTCAAATCCGCGATCGCTTCATTGTAAATTTGCTGTCTATAATACGCAACGCCGCGAGTGTGATAAACTAAAGCAAGTTTTGGGTCAAGCTCCGCGGCGTATTTTGGGTCAAGCGCGATCGCTTGCGTATAATTTTCAATCGCTTGATTGTGATTTTGCAGTATATAATACACATTGCCGCGATTGTAATAAGCCGCCGAATTGTTGGATTCTATAGCTATTACTTCCGAATATAAATTTATAGCGGCTTGAAAATTTCCGCGCCCCGCGGCGTTTTGGGCTTGCTCAAAGAGC
The DNA here is from genome assembly GCA_031286325.1 of Helicobacteraceae bacterium. Classification (GTDB taxonomy): domain Bacteria; phylum Campylobacterota; class Campylobacteria; order Campylobacterales; family SZUA-545; genus JAIRNH01. Next base: position 32,110 of record JAITUT010000017.1, on the reverse strand, counting down.
TTGTTTGGGCTTTGCGTTATAGAATAATAAATCCAGCCACCAGTAGCCAATAAACATAAAACCACAAAAATACAGCCGCCTATTATTTTATAGCTTTTTTTTGAATCGTCGCTTTTTTGAGTTGGCTTGGGACTGTTCTTGTGCGTATTTTGCCCCCGCGTTTGCGAATAATTAGTCGGCGGAGGGTATTTCTTAGGTTGTCGCGGCATTGGCGGTCGAATGTGTTGCGGCTGCCCAGTCGTTTGATCTTGCCGCTCTGTAACCACGCCTACGGTTGTATCGCCGCGCAAGACAAACGTTGGAACGTCTATTATATCAGCCGCCGCGATCTCATCTGTAAAATTATCCTCTTTTAATGCGCGTATCTGCGCTTTTTTGCAAGCTACAAGATCGCTTGCGTTCGCTATCTCTTTTGCCGCGCCTGTTTCTATGGCGGTTAGTAATAATTTCCGCTCTTTTTCATACTCGTTTTGAATATAGTTGGGCAATAAAGATTTCGCCCTTTCTACGTCCAGCAAAACATCTTTGCCCTGCTCCGTTATTAGCTTTTGCAAAGCGTTTAGAAACTCTTTATTCATTTTATCTCCTGTCCTGATGATTTAAGTCATTCAAAAGTTGGCAATCTCCTAGTTCGCACGCTTTTTCAGAGTCTTTTCTCGCTTGATCGTAATTTTTCAGTTCATTATATGCATCGGCGCGAAACTTGTAATATAAAGCCCTTTTTGGGTTAAGCGCGATCGCTTGCGTATAATCCGCGATTGCTTGATCGTATTTTTGCAGTCTATTATACGCAATGCCGCGATGAAAGTAAGCTAAAGAATAGTTTAGATCAAGCTCTATCGCTTTCGTATGATCCGCGATCGCCTGATCGTAATTTTGCAGATCAAAATACGTGTCGCCGCGATTGTTGTAAACTACTGGATTGTTTGGGTTTATAGCTATTGCTTTCGAATACCAATTTACGGCGGCTTGATAATCTCCGCGTCCTGCGGCATTTCGGGCTTGCTCAAAGAGTACGTCCGGGTCTCGCATATCTGGGTCTCGCATTCTAGAATAAAGAACCCAGACATCAAAAGCTAATGGGCATAAAAAAATCGCAAATGCAATTAAGCCTTTTCTCACTCTAACCTACCGCTTTTTTTAACAGATTTTCTAATTCTAAATAGCAATTATTTAGTTCCGTTTTATCTTCGCCCTCAAGCAAAATTCTTAATTTATTTTCCGTGCCCGAATAACGAATTAAATGGCGAATTTTTTTCGCCTCGATCGCGATCAACGCCGCGCTTAACCCCGCGATACGATCTAAAGGAATTTTTTCGGCGACTTTGATCGCCCCTTGTTTTTGCGGGAAAAGTTCAAATTGGTTGAAAATTTCGCTCGCTTTTTCACCGCTTTTGAGCATAAGCGCCGCCGCCGAAAGCGCGCTCACCAAGCCGTCTCCCGTGCGCGAATAATCGGCGAAAATTATGTGCCCGCTCTGCTCGCCGCCGAAGTTCAAGCTGTTTTTCTGCATCACCTCCAGCACATTTTTATCGCCGACATCAGATCGTAAAAGCCCGACGCCGTTCGCCGCCAAAAACTCCTCCAACGCGCCGTTGCTCATCACGGTCGCCGCCATTTTACCGCCCTTCAAACCGCCCGAATTTTTGAGGGCGATCGCAAGCGCGCCCATAAGTTTGTCGCCGTCTACGGATTCCCCCCGTTCATCTACAACCACGAGGCGATCGGCGTCTCCGTCCAGCGCGAAGCCGATGTCGGCGCGCAGCCGCTTGACCTCCGCGATCAGCCGCGCGGGGTGCACCGCGCCGCACTCGTCATTGATATTCACGCCGTTTGGCTCGTCTCCGATCACGACAAGTTCCGCGCCAAGCTCCTCAAAAATTATCGGCGCGACTTTGTAAGCCGCACCGTTCGCCGCGTCTATCACGACCCGCGCGCCGGCGAGGGTGAGTTCTTTGGGAAAGCTATTTTTAATGTGCGCGATATATCGCCCAATGACATCGTCAATTCGTTTGCTCGAACCAATTTCCGCGCCCGTTTTTTGCGCCATTCTGATCGCGTTTTCGTCCGCGAAAATCTCTTCGATCGCGGCTTCTTGATCGCCGCTTAATTTGTTGCCGTCCGCGTCAAAAAATTTAATGCCGTTATCTTCAAACGGGTTGTGCGAGGCGCTGATCATAATTCCCGCGTCGCAACGCATATCGGCGGTCAGAAATGCGATCGCGGGGGTAGGCATAGGACCAATTTGCACGGCATTGTAACCTACTGCGGTTAGCCCGGAAACCAGGGCGTTTTCAATCATATAACCGCTGCGGCGCGTGTCTTTGCCGACTAAAATTTTGTTTGTGCGCGATCGGCTTTTGCTGCTAGCTTTGCGAAAGTGAATCCCCGCCGCCATCGCGAGCCGCGCCACCAAAAAGGGCGAAAGTTTCTCGCCCGCCAAACCCCTCACGCCGTCCGTGCCGAATAGTTTCATAGTTTTGACGCCTCTACGCAAATTTTTGCGCAATTTTAGCGGAAAGGGATAAGTTAGGCGTTTTGGCGGAGACTCAAAGAAAAATTGTCGGAAAAAAAACGTTGAAAAGAAATTATTCGTATAATTTACGGTTTTGCAAAAAGGAGAAATACAAAATGGCGGAAAGCAATAAACTAGATTGGTATTTAGGTTTAGATATAGGCACAAACTCGGTAGGATTTTCCGCGACGGATACGGATTACAACATTTTAACCAAAAATGGAAAATTGCAATGCGGGGCAAGACTTTTCGAGGACGCCGAAGATTCGTCGGAAAGGAGAGGGTTTCGATCTTCTCGCAGACGTCTTGCGAGACGAAAAACTCGCGTTGATATGCTACAAGAATTGTTTGGCGCGGAAATGACGCGAAAAGACGAAACGTTTTTTATCCGCTTGAACGAAAGTAATTTACATAATGAAGATCGCAAAGTAAAAGATAAATATCCGCTTTTTAACGACTCTAGATTTACCGATAGGGATTACTATGAAAAATTCCCGACAATATATCATTTACGAAAGTATTTGCTTGAAAATGACGCGGAAGACGTTCGTCTTCTTTATCTTGCTTGTCATCATCTAATTAAATACCGCGGACATTTTTTGTTCTTGCGTTTCGGCGCGGACAGCAATAGCGAGCGTGATGAAATATTGGCGGACTTGGGCAAGGAAAGCTTTGAGAGTTTGTGTGAAAATAAGGCGATTGACAATGCGTTAAAAGGCAATAAAATCGACCTTAAGAAAATATTTCCTAATGATGATGAAATCGGCGAAAAATTAAACGCAATTAAAGACGAAATTCAAAATTACAAATTTTCGTCAGAGCAGTTTGACGAATGTCATAAAAAAGTAAGCGAAGTTCTTAACGAAGAGCAGGCTGAATACATTTTTAAATTAAAAAGCCTTTATGACCGTAAACAGTTAGATGATGTTTTAAGCGGCTTCAAAACAATTTCCGAAGCAATGGTTGCGCGGTATGACGCGCATAAAACCGACCTAAAACTACTCAAAGAATTTATAAAAAAATATCTTCCCGCCAAATTGCAAAAGACTGTATATAACGCGATCTTTCGCGAAAATGGTATATATTCAAACTACGTTGGTAGAAACAATACGCATAAAAAAGAAATCGTATCCCATTGCAAAATTTGCAAAACCGAAGCGACGACTATAAATCACGAAGAGTTTTTGGAAAAAATCAACGGTATAATTGCTGAAGCGAAAGACTCGTATGGTTATGAGGAAATAAAAACTAAAATCGATAATAAGACATTTTGCAAAATTCATAACACGCACGATAATTATCGCTTTCCGCACCAATTGCACGAAGCGGAGCTAAGAGCTATTCTTGAAAAGCAGAAAAATAATTTCGCGTTTTTACGAAACGAGGACGAATACGGTACTACTGCCGATAAAATCGTATCGCTTTTAACATTTCGTATACCTTATTATGTGGGTCCGTTGTCTGAAAAAGATAATGGAAAATTCTCGTGGATTGTGAAAAATGAAGGGTTTGAAAAACGCAAAATTACTCCTTGGAATTTTGAGAAAGCGGTTGACGCCGCAAACAGCGCGGAGCAGTTCATCTCGCGAATGACCGCAAAGTGCACTTATCTGAAACGAGAGGACGTTATTCCAAAACAATCGCTTCTTTATCAGAAATATATGCTTTTGAATGACTTAAACAACCTTAAGATCAATGGCAATCGTATAGGGCAGGAGCTGAAGATGTTCCTGTTTAACGGCATTTGTCAAACCGAAAAGTCGTTATCAAAAGTTAAAATCGAGGAGTGTTTGGTTAAGAACGGTAAAATTCAAGAAACTGATACGGTAGGCAATGAAAACGAGAACGACGTCGCGTTTAACTCGTCTTTGTCTTCGCTTATTAAATTCAAAAATATTTTAAGCGAAGCTTTTGATGAAGCTATGTGCGAAAATATTATTAAATGGCATACGGCTTTCGGCAACGAGAAGGAACCCGTCAAACAGAGAATAAAATCGCTCTATGGCGGCATACTCACCCCCGATCAAATAAAGGAGCTTTCCAGCCTTTCATTTAATGGCTGGGCTAGATTTTCCGAGAGATTTTTGCGCGGCATTACAGCTACAAACAAGTCCACAGGAGAAACGGCGCTCACGATTATTAAACTGCTTGAAGAAACGACATTAAATTTAATGGAAATTCTCAACAGCGATAATTACTCTCCTAAATTTAATGAGGCGGCTACGAACGAGAATAAGTCGGACGAAAAATTTGAATCCGATTATGAGCGTCTTGTTAAGAATTTATACTGCTCGCCAACCGTTAAGCGTTCGATATGGCAGGCGATTCTAATTTGCAAGGAGTTGACAAAAATCAACAAGCGCCCGCCAAAGAAAGTGTTTATTGAAGTAACGCGCGGCGAAGATAAAACGCAAAAAGGGAAAATGAAAGCAAGCCGCCGTAAGCAAGTTGAAGAATTGTTGAATAAAGCGGCTAAATACGGCGCGGATATAGCAAAAATAAAGGCAGAATTTGACCGCAGAAATGACGAAAAAGAATTTCGCTCCGACAAATTGTATTTGTATTTTATCCAGTTGGGAAAATGTATGTACAGCGGAGAACCGATTGATATTGACAATTATGATTTGTTTGATATTGACCATATTTACCCGCAAAGTAAAATCAAAGACGACAGTCTTACAAACCGCGTTTTGGTTAAACGCGCCGAAAACGCGCGAAAAGGTAACGTATACCCGATTGAAAATTCTATTCAAGAAAAAATGAAACCTTATTGGCAAATGTTGAAAGAAAAAGGTTTAATAAACGCCGAGAAATATAATCGCCTAACTTGTACTCAACCGCTTTCAGAAGAACAGATCGGCGGGTTCATCAATCGTCAGCTGGTTTCTACCAATCAAGCGGTAAAAGAAACTGCGAACGCGCTTAAATTTTTGTTTGGAGACGATAAAATTGTGTATAGCAAAGCGGCTAATGTGAGCGAATTTAGGCATACCTACGATCTTATTAAATGCCGCGAAATCAACAATTTACATCATGCTCACGACGCATATCTGAATATAGTCGTCGGAAATGTTTGGAATAGCGTTTATACCAAACAATGGTTTAGCAATGCGAACACAAGCGACGATAAGCTAATTGCAAGGCTTTTCGGGAAAGACCACGATGGGGTTTGGAAAACTGTATTCATTAAAAAAATTAAGGCGTATTTGTTTGATAACAAAAAATACCTTGGAAAATTCCCTGTAACTTTTCACCCTTATGAGAAAAAGGGGGCGTTCTACGACCAAACCATTTATCCTAAAGGCAAAGCCCAGTTTAAACGTAAAGAAAAAAAGGATTTGGACATCAATAAATACGGCGGGTATAAAGATGGTAAAACCGCTTATAACTGCTTAGTTGAATATGATAAAAAACAGACAAAAACAGAAATTAAAAAAGGTGTCGCTCCACGGAGAATAAGAGGCATATTCCCCGTCCCCGCGCGTTTTGTCAAAAGATACGACGGCGAGGAATTGTTGTTGAAGAAAATTGCGGAAGAGAACAAAATTGCAGACAAAACGCCTAAACTGCTCGTCTCTAAAATCCAAATGTTCAGCGTGCTGGAAATCAACGGCATCCGTTATCATATGCGTTCGGGCGATTTGCAATGCAGCGTTACGGCGGAATGGTATCCCGACAAAGAAATCATTCGGATCGCTCACGATATTTTCAAATACACAAAACTTGTTTCGGATAAGCAAATTACCGCCGATCGCGAAACAATGGACGATATTCTCTTTGCAAGCCGCGAAAAAGACTTGCGAACAAAGGAGAGCAAAAAAATATCTCGTGAAAATAACCTCTTGCTTTTTGACGCGATTATCAAGCAAATTAAAAAGCCGTTTTATGTGAAAATAATTCAAGCTGATAAATTTTCACGGGATAAATTCATAAATCTGCCAACTTATGGACAAAAAGAAGCGCTTATAAAAATGTTGAAGTTTGTAAGTTGCGGAGAAGTAACGGTTGGCGACTTGGAAGTTATCGGCGGGATAAATTCTGAAAATGCTAAGTGGCGTACGTCAAATACGTTATCAGAAAATGTAGTACTCATTACACAATCCGTAACGGGGCTATTTGAAAAAAGAGTCGTTCTCAATAAAAAAGAGTGTAACACGTAAAGTGTTACACTCCACAATAGGCGTCCAAAATTGCACGACTCTCAGACCGCCGTAGCGCGTAATATAGTCTACCGCCGCCACAATAGGCGTCCAAAATTGCACGACTCTCAGACCGGCGAGTTGCGGTATCTAAGGCTGTTCTGGTCTGACACCTGTCCGAAATTGCACGCCTACTTTAAGCTACACGGCAATTTTGACAACTTCTGCTCCTCGCAGAAAGCCCTTTTAGGCAATTTGTAAAAAATTTATCTGAACTCGCCGCGCAGTTTTGAACGCCCACCCTCTTTTTCACAGTCTTATTGTAGTACACTTTTCTAAGAACGTCAAGGGCTTTTTTGAGGTGATAATATGGCTGGGTTCCGAACGATTGTTATTAACAAGCGTTGTAAGTTAGAATCGCAACTTGGCTCGCTTGTTATTCGTTCAGAGATTGAGGAACGAATACATATAAGCGAAATTGAAACACTTATTATCGAAAGTGCCGCCGTGGCGTTGACTGCCGCGCTAGTAGTTGATTTAACCGAAACAGGCGCAAATATTATATTTTGCGATAGAAAACACTTACCATCTTCTGTTTTTATGCCAGTTCACGCTCATTTCAGCGCGGCAAAGAAAATCAAAGAGCAAATTGCTTGGAGCGACGACTTAAAATTACAATGCTGGAAACAGGTGGTTGTCGAAAAAATCCGACAGCAAGCTCTCCACTTATCCGATTTAAACTGTGCGGAAGAGTATTGCCTGCTTACCAATTATCAAAATAATGTAACGAACGGAGACGACAATAATTATGAGGCGCAAGCGGCAGCCATTTATTTTAGAACGTTGTTCGGCAGCGACTTCAATCGGGAAATAGCTTGTTTTGAAAATGACGCTTTGAATTATGGTTATACAATTATAATGGCAACCTTTGTTCGTGAAATATCGGCTTGCGGATATCTGACGGAGCTCGGAATTTGGCACAGAGGTATTGAAAATGCTTTCAATTTAGCAAGCGACTTAATGGAGCCTTTTCGCGCGATTGTCGATCGGGCTGTAGTAAAAATTCCTAACGAACAAAAAATAACATATAAAAGATATATGCTGAAAATTCTATATTCACGGATCAAAGTCAACGAAGAAAATCAAAGCTTGATTCCCGCGATAAGAATATACCTGCATAGAGTTTTCCGATTTATGAGAAACGAGATAACCGATATATTTGGTATAGATATTTTGAGCGAAGAAGAGTGAGTTATCGTTTTATGAGAACAATGGTATTTTTTGATTTGCCAACCGATACGGCGGAAGATAAGCGCGACTATACAAGGTTTCGCAAATTCCTTATCAAAGACGGCTTTATGATGTTGCAATATTCCGTTTATACAAAACTTGCTATTAACAAAACGGTGGCGAAACAAATACGAAACAGGCTAGAACAAAACAAGCCTAAATCGGGCAATATTGCGGTTATGGAAATTACTGAAAAGCAATTTGCAAATATTGAGTGGATATTGGGTCGCAAGCAAAGCAATATTCTTGATACCGCAGACCGTTTGACGATTTATGATGAGGAATGAATATGAATTTATTGACTCTCTCTTGCCGCGGAATAGAACCTGATATAATAATTCCTGAAACGGGTTTCTTCACATTATCTATTGAAAATAAGAATTTTCTATTTGAAATTTTAAGAGAACTGCGAAATCAAATTGATTGCGGAAAAGAAGGAAGATTTAACATATCGTTAAGCGGCAGAGTTTTAAATATCGAAAAATCTGTATCAGCGATATTTGATTTCACCAATATTGACTTTAATTCAAAGGCAATAACCAATCTGCTTGTTAAAAAGTTTTCGGAATTTTTATCTCTCGGCGAACAGGCCGAGACGCTTATAAATCTTGAAAGTATAATTCTCAATTTGGCGGAAAATTTTAGAATAAAATCGGGTCTTAATGTTGAATATGACGCCGCCGTAAACAACAATAATCTTGCAAAGATTTGTTCTTTGACAATTGCCGATAATAATAGCGGTTTGCTTGAAAAATTGTGCGAATATGTAAATTTGCTATGCGACCTAAAGCCGCTTAAACTGTTTGTGCTTATTTTCGGAAAAAGTTTTTTAACAGAGAGCGATATGCGGATTTTTTATCAATATTGTAATGACAAACATGTCAGATTGTTAATTATAGAGGGTTACGATATAGCCGATATTCAATCTAATGAAAGGCGGCTGATTATTGACAAAGATTTATGCGGTATTGCGCAAGGGTATAATGAATTTGAATAAATAGAAATTTGCGGTTTACAAGAAAAGCGAAATATGGTATAATTAAAAGGTAAATAGACGTCCAAAATTGCATGGCGAGTTCAGATAAATTTTTTACAAATTGCCTAAAAGGGCTTTCCGCGAGGAGCGGAAGTTGTCAAAATTGCCGTATTGATTAAAACAGGCGTGCAATTTCGGACAGGTGTCAGACTCCAGACATTATAGATAATCTCTCCTACAAGTCTGAGAGTCGTGCAATTTCGGACGCCTATTCGTAAAATAAATATAAAAGAGCAAGAGCAACCGCTCATTCTCTACCTCTCTCAACATCTCTCATTTTCGCAAATTCATTCCTCCGCAAAATTCCCCCAACACTCCCGCTTAACTTGCTCAAAATTCTTTACCTAGTTTTTAAGCAGGCAATACTCGGCATAAAGTAAATCGTGCGGCGCTCGCGGAAAATAGTGAGGCTTATGTGTATATTTTTACGCCTTTTGTGTTGACTATCCGTGAACTTGCGCGGCGCGGCGCGTATGATTTAGACATTGAAAAATTACGGACGGATATGGGTATTAACGAGGTTCGTTCGTGGTTGCGGAGGGAGGATTTGAACCTCCGACCTTCGGGTTATGAGCAGTACCTAGATGATGTTCCGTTTTAGGTTTATTTTGCTTTTTTTCTTTTTATAGGCTAGTTTTTCACCTGTTTTCCTCTTGAAGTGAATAATTTCCGCATTTTTTGGCTATTTTTTTATGACGGCGGGGCTGATGTAATTACATCGCGCCCTTGTATCCTGAATTTTTTTCACGTTATAGCTAACTAATAGTGAATATCTCGCGATCGCGGCTTTTTCGCGTCTTTTCGTATTTGATTTATATACTTTTGTGAGTTATCCGTGTATTATCTGTGATTGTTCGTAACCTAGCTAGAGGCTGGATTTTGCGGAGCAAAATCAGCAAACTGGGGGTTCGGGGGCGTTTGATCCCCCGTAGCGGCGTAGCCGCTGAAGAATTTTCTGATTTTTTCGCAATCAATGAAACTTGATCCCCTTTTGCGATCGCTAGCGGCGCGAGGCACGAGCGCCCGCTAGCGGGCGCATCTTGGCTATTTATAAAGAGTTTCTGTCAATACCAAAAAATCGCGAAAATTCGTTTTTTAATACTAAATTATTCTGATCGCGCGATCGGACTAATTTAGTCTTTTTTAGTCGTCTGTGTCTACTAGATGTTCTTTTCTTTTTACAAATCTGAATTTATGCCCTCTGGCATTGTAAGCTTGTATTTGTTTTACTGCTTGATCTGTAAAACCTGCAGAACAAACAAATCTGCATTTAACTTTTATTTCTTTTGGCGGTTTTTCTTCTTCTATATAATCTATATAGCTAGCAAAGAAGTGTTTTATGTCTTTTTGATCTGCTTGTATGTTAGTCCAATTTTTACACTGCACTAACATAATTTCATCGCTTTTTCTCGCTATTAGGTCGATCCCGCCGTCGTTAAATCCTTTTTCTATTCCGCGATATTCCACCGTGTATCCTCTGGCTTCCAGTTCCGCTCCTCTCTCTTTCTCGTAACGCTCGCCTTTCTCTTTGTTTCGATCTTGCTCGTTTTCGGTTTTGTGGATTGCGTCGATCTCGTCTCGTTCTTGCGCATTTTCTTTTTTGCGCATTGCGTCGAATCCCTCTTGTAACATTTTCATAATTGAGAATGTGCATAACATTCCAAATATCATTCCTGCTATAAACATTATTCCTGCGGTCATTTGTTTTCCTTTTCGTGCAATTTTTTTACTGACTTTTCTATAAATCCGCGCAAAACTCTCGTTATTTCAACGATTTCTTTTTCGTATTCTTTTTCGTTGCTGTCTTTTCTCAATTGTTCGCCCTCTCCAAAAAATAGCCAGTTCAGGTTTATCTGTTTTTTTTCTGCGTAGTTTATTATTTTTTCGTATGGTATCGCGTTTCTGCTTTCATAGTTGTATATATTGTTTTTTGTCAAGCCTAGCACCTCTGCTAGGCTTTTCATAGTTTTTATGTGCTCAATCTCTAAAATTCTTTGAAAAATTTGGTTTTTTTCGCTTTTACCTCTTGACAAGTTAAGATTTTCTTTGCTAGAATTACTCAAATTGTGTGTTTTGGAGTCCATAGTGTCCACCTCCTTTGTCCAAACTGCCCACCGTGGGCTTTCATATAGAGAGCGCGATCGCGCTTACCGCCTGATCCTTACAGCAGGCGGTAAGCAACATAGGCGCGTTCTCTATAATCACAACGAGGCTCAAGCCATAGAAGCTTTGCGCCTCTGGCGTTTGGAGCTCTCGCTTGAGTGTCGATCTTTAACCTTAAATGCTCTTTACGAGGAGCATAAAAGCCTTTATGCTTCTACATTGTCCCTCCAGACGTTGCGCACGATCGACGGTTTTTATACGAAGTGGGTAAAACCTCGTTTCGGCGATCGCAAGCTCTCAAGTCTAAATTTTAAAGATTATCAAAAATTTGTGGATTTTTTGATTTCACGAGGCTTAAAGCCTAAGACGATCAAAAATATCACGTCTTTTCTCTCCACTCTTTATAATTTCGCTATTAAAGCGAAGTATGCCGATCACAATCCGATCCCGCTTGTGGTTTTGCCTAAGTATGACAATTTGCGCCGTTTTACTTTAACGCGCGATCAAAGTCGCGCCCTCTTTGCCGCTATTTATGAATTTCCTGATCCAAAAATGCGCGCGTTTTGGCTTTTTTTGGCTCACGGTCGGCGGCTGAATGAAGTAAAAAGTATCCGTTGGGCTGATATACAGCCTAACGGTTATTACTTCATTCCCGCTTTAATCAATAAAGCCAAAAAAGATATGGAGTTTTCCGCTTCTCCTTTCTTAATGGATTTTTTAACGGCTATCAAGCCAAAGTGCGCGAGGGCTTCCGATCTTGTCTTTCCCTCTCCCGTTACTGGGCTTAAGCTCTCTAGCGTTTCTCGTTCTTGGAATAAGCTTCTTACGCTTTGGTCTCAAAATTTAGGCGTTCGTTTTGATGATTTGCCAAAAATGCGTATTCACGATCTTCGCCATTTGATCGGCGATTACGCTATTAATGAGCTTCATTTACCTATTGAGAAAGTCTCTCACGCGCTCGGACATTCTTCTATCGCTATTACAGAAAAATACGTACATAAACGCGCTGAATCTTCTAAAGAGGTGATCGGCGCGATTCTTACTGATAATCTTGGCATTCGTCTTGGCGATGTAAGTCCTGACCCGTCTGCGGTGGGGCACTGCGCTGGCGGGTTAAAAAAAGTGCCCCAAATCCAAAAAAGGAGTGCCCGTGTTTGTTTACAAGCTAGGTGAGGTTCGCGCCGTTCGCCGCAAATCTCTTGTTAATAAGGCTACTGGCGAGGTATCTAATACCGAAGCTGTAGTTACAGTTGAGTCTACGTTCGTTGATACTGACGGCAATGAACGTCTTGATATGTCGGATTTTTCTTTCGACGAGAACGTTCTCGGCGGCGCGTTATTAAGCGCAAAGGGCAAGCATATCGCGGTTGTCTGCGAATACAATCCCTCGTTTTTCAATCGCTCGAATAGTTCTTACTATGAAAGTAGTGTAAGGCAAGTGCGCAATGCTCCGCCTATTCTATTTGATCGCAATCCTGCGGCGGATCACAAGCATTTAGGTAAGAAAAAAGATGAACACAATCAATAATATTGATTGTGTTCGGGTGTCGCGATTGTGGATCGCGTCGTGTGGCTACGGGGGGTGGGACGTGCCGCAAATAATAAAAAGGGGGTTTCTAGCGTGAAAAAGTTTTTTTCTGCGCTGGTTTTGGGTTCTGCGTTTTCGGTCTCGGCTTTTGCCGCGCCTGTGCTTACTGCGCCGACGTTGTCTACTGAAGACTTCGTTGTGATCGCCGTGGCGGTTCTTGGTGCGTTGGCTGTTATGTGGGGCATTAAAAAAGGCCTCGCTCTTCTTCGCGGTTAATCGCGTTAATCAGTGCCCCAGAAAAGGATAAAACGTGAAAGGCTTCTTGATCTTCTTTTGTGTGTTTTCTGTCTTTGCTTTTGCAGATTCGCATATCGGCGTTTTTGCTGATAATTTGACCGATTATTTTATAATTATTGCTATGGAGCTTGTTGTGGCTCTTGGTGCTATTTGGGCGATTAGAAAAGCTGTTTTGCTTGTTTCTGATATTTATGGTTCTGGTTATTCAGCTGGTAGGTCAGATCTTTAATGCTCCTCGCTCCTAATTTTTCAATTTCTAACTTGGCGATCATATTTTCGACGTTGCTCGCTTTTTTGGCGGTGGCGTGGAGTATTGAAAGAGCGATTGAGCTTATTAGGAGCGTGAAGTGAACGAGTATAACGCTACTTATAACGCGACTTTGTCCGCAGATATGCTAGGGCTTGCCTATTCAAATTACAATTTCTTAATGGGTTTGTGCGGCGTTGTTGTCGGTCTTTTCTTTGCTATTGGCGTTATTATGATTTTCGTGAGGCGTTGAAAATGGAAGCTTTCCCTGTTAGTCAAGATATGGTTTTTAACTATTTTTTTACTGTGATCGCGTATCCCGCGATTATAATGTCTGGCTTTTTCGCCGCGCTTTCATTGTTGAGGCGATAAAATGAAAAAGCTTTTTATTTTGTTTTTGTTTTGTTACGGGGTTAGTTTTGGAGCTACGTTTTGTCGTTCTTTGCCTCAGTATTATTTTGCTGTTTATGGTAGAAGTATAGATAGTTCTATGCTTCGTCCTTACGGCGAACCTATGTCTTTTACTTGCGGCCCTCTTCATAATTCTGGGCATTTTCGTTCAGTCAAGGTTACTCCTTATTCTTATGCTTCTTTTGACGGATCTTCTTCTTCTGTTAATTTTCATCATTATAATTTTAGTATTTTTTATTTAATTTGTGTTGAGGAATATCTTTCTGCTAATCCTGATGATCGTTCTTTTGTTTACGATGATGTTATTGAAAATTCTGCTATTTCGCGTTATTCTATTTATACTCCCTCTTATGATGTTGCTTACGAGGAATTTCTTTCTAGGTATTCCTCTTATTTTTACGGCTCTGATAGTTTTGTTGAAACTGGTCGTCTTGGTGATTCTAGATTTTGCGGCACTTCTAGTAATGAAGTGTGTGATATATATGATACTGTCAAAATTTGTACTCAATATGTTTATAGCGCTAATGCCGTTAATTTTAGAGATTGGATTAAAAAAACCTATCAATATGATGATGGATCTTGGGTAATTCTTAATTCTGACGGCACTGGTCAAATTAATGTTAGACACGAAGGATTTTGGGGTTCTATGAAGTTAGATCACGGCGTTCAGTCTGAGGTTGTTTTTACTGATTGGTGGGGTAATGAAATTATGAATCCTAATCAAGAGGGACATATTGCCTATAGTCCTGATTATCCTCAGGAATGTATCGATGCTGTAAATTGTCCTAAATTTCTTACTCATAAGAGTTGCGATGCTTTTTGTAAGTCTTATGGCGGCACTCGATATAATTGGGGTTATGCTTGTACTTGTAATGATTTTATTCGCGGTTATTCTGAAGATTATGTAGATAGAATTTGTTCTGCTGAATGCAAAAATTATGAGATTTATCTTACTACTTATGTAGCTACTTATAATCCGCTTGATGTAAATTTTACTTCTTCTCTTGAGGTATATTTTGCCTGTGATTGTTATAATCGCATTGACGGTTTGGTTGATTATGAATTATTTAATATGTGTGGCGAAAATCAAGAGTGTGCGGCTAATTTTCGTTATGTAAGAGATCATAGTGATGTTAATCTTACGAAAGATTCAAATATTTCCATTGATAATAATTCTACTGATGATAATTCTACAAACGGCGTCGGCAATACTGGCGGCGGCGGTGGCGGTGGTAATACTGTTATTATTGACGGTATTGGCGGCGGTGATGTCGGCGGCGGTGATTTTGAATTGCCGCCTATCTCTCCTCCCGCTGGCGGCGGTAATACTGGCGGCAATCCCGGCGGCGGTGATAGCGGCGGCGGCAATCCCGGCGGCGGTGATGTCGGCGGCGGCAATACTGGCGGCGGCTCTAACGGCAATGGTAAAGACTACAGCGGGCAACTTGGCGAAATAATAGATCACCTTAAAAATATAGATGATACGATTAACACTCCTGAACCCTCTGATATTTTTAATCCTCTTTCTGATATTCAGGCTACTTTTGTTGATCTTAAAAGTAATGTTTTAGCACAATATAAGAATGCTAAGATGTTTATAGAGGGCGGTGATGGGTCTCTTTCTCTTAATACTGGTTCTGGTTATTGCGAATGGGGTTTTACATTTCGCGGTAATTATTACAATCTTTTCACTCCGCATTTTAGAGAATTTTTATTGACTGTTCGTCCTTATTTAGCAGTTATTATGAGTATTTGCTTTTGGCTAGGAATTTTACGTCTTAGTTTATCTTTTTTGAGGGGGGTGTAATATGCCTGCGATCGTAACCGCTATTTTTGCCGCGATCTCTTATTTTTCGGTGCATACTTTTAAGTGGTTTATGCTTGCCTCCTCTTTTGCATTTACTGTTAGCTTTTTACTTATTTTTATCGGCGTTGTGATTGCTTTTCTGGTTATGATTTATAATTATCTTTCTAATTTTATGTTTAATTTGAAGTCTGCGTTTCAAATGGGCGACTGTCTGGCTTCTGTGCTTTATTATCTCGGCGTTACTGATTTTTTAATGCTTAATTTCCCTGTTTTTTACGCTTTAATTGTTGGTTTTCTTTCTTTTCAGTTGGTTCGGCTTTTGATGTGGGTTTATCACAAGATTATATTTTATATAGCGGCGATCTAAAATGATTTTATTTTTAACTGGCGTTCCCGGCAGCGGTAAAACTTATTTCGCCGTTAACTATTTATTTGACACTTTCATTAACAAGAAATCTAAGCATTTTGGCGAAAGTAAACGTTTTATTGCGAATATCAATGGTTTTAATTATGAGACTTTTGGGAAAATTGGTCGTGAATTAGATTATGATCGGCTTTACTCTCAACTTAATCACCTTTTTCTTCTCAAGGAAAACGGCGCGGACGATAACGAATTATTAGTTGTTGCTCAAGATTTTGAAATTGACAAGGCTCTTTTTATTATTGACGAGTGCCATTCTTTTTTCGACAAAGACAATAAAGTATTAGTTTGGTGGCTAAGTTATCATCGGCATTTGTATCACAACATTCTTTTAATCACGCAAAATCTCGGACTTGTGAATAAAAAATATTGTTCGTTTTCTGAATTTTTCTACTCGGCTCAAGCTTCAAGTTTACGCATTTTTTCATCTGTTTTTCGGTATAAAGTCTTTACTGATTCTCGGCTTTATAAAAAGACTGAAGTCAAAGGTTTCACGCTCAAATTTAATCCGCAGGTTTATTCTCTTTATCATTCTGGACAGAACGAACAACCGCGCAAAGTGATCTTTTATTATCTTGCGATCGCGCTTTTGTTTTTCTTCTTAACATTTCTTATTTTTTTGATTGTCCCTAAAGTCTGGGGCGCGGGGCAAATTGAAGAAAAACCAAAAGAGAGAGCGCAACCCGCTTTTTCTTCTTCGGTTTCGTCTTTTCCAAAGGTTTATATTGTTATTTGTCGTATAAATGAATGTTTTTTGGACGGGCATCGTTTTTCATATCTGCAATTAAAACAACATTTTTCTCGTTCTATTTTGCACACGATTGCTAAAGAGGATTACGATCAACATTTCGTAATTATTGAAGATCACAAAAAATACTTATTGGGGGTCAAATGAAAACCGTTCTTTTGTTTTTAATGGTTTCTTTCTCGGCTTTTGCTTTGACGTTTCCTGAATTTGCCTTTATCGCGCAAAAGCGGCTTAACAAGTCGCTTTTTATCCCTAAGGATTTTGATCCAAATATCACTATTGATTTAAGTCCTAATAGCAAAAATTACGAGGAGATTTTACAAACTCTCGCGGTTTTTTACGGCTTTGATATAAATATCACTAGGAGTGAAATTTATATTAAAGCTCGCCGCGATCAAAATCTCTCCTATCCGCGATCTATGTCTGGGAGCGATATGTACGTAGATGATTCTTATATTGGACGTCTTTTTGATTACAACCAAACAAACAGTAACGTAAACTATGATTATTATTTGTATCAATTCCGTTACTTAAACAAAGACGACGTAGATCGTCTTTTCTCTCTTACGCCTTTCGCTTATAAGTATATTGACGGCGTTAATGCCGCTGTTTTTCGTTACGATTCCTCTGTTCAGACTAAAGAAAAATTAGTGTCAATCATTAAATCAATTGATACTCCGCGCGATCAAATTGTGATTAAGCTTCATATTTTTGAATCTTCTCAGAGCAAGTTATTAAATTACGGCGTGGATACTACGTTAAAAGGTGAGTATTCTCGTATTGTCTCCGCTGGCGGCGTAATAACTAGCGAGGGCTTCGGCGGTTTTTCGTCTATCTTAAAGCTTCTTGATACCGCTGGCGCGGTTGAAACAATTACTACTCCAGTATTTTTGCTTTCTAATAAACAGCCTTTAGTATTTTCTAGCTCGACGACTATTCCCTATCGCCTTGAAGATTATTCGCTTAGCGGTGATACTCCACTCGTTACTTCTTCCCGTCGTTACGATTATAAGGAAGTTGGCTTTAAGATCAATATTGTTCCTACTATTGTAAAAGATGACGTTTATCTTGATGTTGATTTGAATTTCGACGATATCATTTCTACTACTGATAATCTTCCCGTAACCGCTGGCAAACACCTTAAAAATTCTTTTCTTCTCTCGGTCGGTCAAACTATGTTAATAGGCGGTATAGATAAGAATTACAAGAGCGATACGTCTACTGGTATTCCTATTTTGCGCGATATTCCTTTTATCGGCGTTCTTTTTGGCACGACTTCAAACGACAAGAAATTTGATCGCTTTAACATTGCTGTAGAGGTTTCTCGCTAATGTTTGGTTTAACTCCTGAAATGAGATTGATCGCGCGATCAAAGATTGACAAGCAAGTCGGCTTTATTGAGAATAATCATATTACGCTTAACGGTTTTAATCATATCCCGTTAAAGAGTTTTGTAAAAACTCCTGTATATAATGCTCACCGATATATTGCTGAGTTAAACGCTCGCGTGGCGGCTGTGCAGGAATACGCCGATAAAAGATCGCTAGTACCCGTTATGCTAACTATCACGCTTCCTACTGAATATCACCCTTTTTCTACTCGCACAATTAGAGGCAAGGAACGTTTCATTCGCAATAAGAAGTTTATTGACGATGAGGCGCACTCGCCTCGCGAGGCTTGCAAAAAGCTCTCTGTGCTTTTTGATTCTCTCAAGCAGAAGCGAGCGGTGCGCAATATCGCCAAAGAAGATAAGGTTTATTTTCGCGTGATTGAGCCTCACAAGTCTGGAGTTCCGCATTGTCATATTCTTTATTTTATCCCGCCAAAAAACGTGGACTCTTTCGTCTCCGCTTTCTATGATTTGTTTCCCGCTCCGCAAGGAAACGCCGTTAGCGATATTGAAAACGCTATCGGCTATCTTATGAAGTATTGTTTTAAGACTTTGGACGATTTGCGCGACGAGAAGAAGATCACCGATCTTTCGCTGTGGTTTATTTATCACGGTATTTGCCGCTTTTATACTTCGCATACTTTTATCAATTTGGCGGCGTATCGCAATTGTGGTGGCTCTTTTGGTCTTTGCGATATGACGGAGCGGTATAAAAGCGGGCTTCTTACGGTTTTGATTAGCAGTAAAAAAGTTAATCATTTGATTTTTGACGAGCGTTTTGTGTATTATCTCAAGGTTGAAAACGTTCGTTTCTCGTGGGAAAAGTCTGAGGGCGTTAAGCGTTTTTCTCTTGCGCTTAAACCTAAGCCGTTTCGTATCAAAATCTGCGATCCTAATAATAATCTTTTAGGCTATCTTGATGAAAATTATAAGTTTCACGATAAGTTTCCAAATAAGCCTTTATCCAAAAAACCGCTTCTTGATTTACTCTTGAGGTCTTACGATCTTCGTCGTCAGCTTCGCGCGGCGCTCGCGGAAAATAGTGAGGCTTATGTGTATATTTTTACGCCTTTTGTGTTGACTATTCGTGAACTTGCGCGGCGCGGCGCGTATGATTTAGACATTGAAAAATTACGGACGGATATGGGTATTCAGGAGGTTCGTTCGTGGTTGCGGAGGGAGGATTTGAACCTCCGACCTTCGGGTTATGAGCCCGATGAGCTACCGGACTGCTCTACTCCGCGACATTTGCGCTGGGGTACAAGGACTCGAACCTCGATTGACTGGACCAAAACCAGCTGTCCTGCCATTAGACGATACCCCAAGAACAACGGCGCGCATTATACCATTCTAAAATTAAAGCGCAACGCCAGCCGCTCTCACGATCATAACCGCCGCGAATACGAGTACAATGATCGCCGCCGCTTTGTGGAAAATTTCGCGGTAATTCACGAGCGCGGAGGAGAAAAATCCCATTGCGAACAAACTGGGCGCGGTCGCGATCCCAAAGATCGCCATCGCAAGCGCCGAGATCGCGGCATTGCCCGCCGCGAGCGACATTCCTGCGGCGGCATAGACCATTCCGCACGGCAAAAATCCGTTCAAAAACCCGATGCCATAGAAGCTCGCGGGATTTTGCGACTTAAAAAGCGCGGCAAACGTTTTGCGGTAGAAGGCGGATTTGGCGAATACGCCGCTCTCTAATTTCGCTACAAAGCCCAACTTGAAGAGAATCGAAACGGCGATCAAAATCAAAAAAATCGCCAAAATGATGTTCAAAACGGCTTTTCCTGTGGGATTTACCGCGATCTTTTGCCCCAGCAAACCCAGCGCGAAGCCGATGATTGCGTAACTCGTTACGCGCCCCAGCGAATAGAAAAGGTGCGCGAAAATTTGCGCGGGTTTGGCGGCGTCTTTTAATTTCGCGCTTGAATAGGCGAGGACGATCGGTCCGCACATTCCTATACAGTGCGCGGAGGTCATTAAACCCATAATAAAAATAGCGGCGAACGAAAACGCGTCCATACTCGCCATATGAGCCATATGCTCGTGCGTCATCAAGATTCCTTATTTTGCGAGTTCCGATGCGATTTGATCGGGTGAAATGTTGAGGCTCTCTTCAATTTTTTCGCTCGCGCCGTGCGGCAAAAAAATATCGGGCAACTCAAAGCTTATTACGCGCGGAATTTTAATGGCAATCGTAGCAAAAGTCTCTAAAATTGCGCCGGTAACTCCGCCGTTTATGGAAGAATCGCTAAGAACCGCGATTTTTTCATATTCCGCCGCCTCTACGAGAGCCTCGCGATCAATCGGCTTCACAAAGCGCAGATCCAAAATCGCCGCGCTTACGCCGCTTTCCGCAAGAATTTCGCCGACTCTTATCGCTTTCGCCGCGCCGTTTCCGTAGCCGATCAAAAGCAATTTGCGATCGGCGAGTTTCTTGATCCATTGCGCCTTGCCCAGCTCAAACGGCGCGAACTCCGCGATCGTGTGTTTGACGAACGCGCCGCGCGGGTAGCGAAACGCGCAAGGCTTGCCAAGCGAAGGGGCGAACTCAACGGCGTTTCGCAAACTCGCCTCGTCTCTCGGCGCGAACAAAACCAAATTCGGCACGCCGCGCAAAAATGTGATGTCAAACGAACCCTGATGAGTAGAGCCGTCGTCGCCTACTATCCCAGCGCGATCTATCGCGAAAATCACCGGCAAATCGCCGATCGCGCAGTCGTGAATTACTTGATCGTAGCCGCGCTGTAAAAAAGTTGAATACAAAGCGCAAAAGGGCTTGAAGCCCTCTTTCGCCAGCGCGGCGCAGGAAGTTACCGCGTGTTGCTCCGCGATCGCGACGTCCCAAAAACGATCTGGGAATTTTTCAATAAGTTTGTCAAGCCCCGTGCCGCTTGGCATCGCGGCGGTTACCCCCGCCACGCGATCGTCTTTTTCCGCTAAAGCGAGCAAAGCCTCTGAAAAAATTTTGGTCGCGCTCTTTTCGCCGCCCGTTACAAGCGGTTTGCCGCTTTCGGGGTCAAATGGCTGGACGCCGTGCCAATGCTCGCCGCCGCCCTCTGAGGGCTCGTAGCCTTTGCCTTTGATCGTGCGCGTATGCACCACGACGGGCTTTTTCATACCGCGCGCGCGCTCAAAAACTTTGATGAGCGCGGCTAGATCGTGCCCATCGACGGGACCGATGTAATCAAGCCCCAACTCCTCAAACAAAATGCCGGGGGTGATGAGCCGCAAAGATTCCTCAAATCTTTTCGCGAGATACGAGAGCGATTCGTTGCCGCCGATCAAAGAATCTATGCTCGCTTTTATTTTTTGAAACCACGGCGAGGCGATCGCGCTGGATAACGCGAGGCTGATCGCGCCGATTGGTTTGGCAATGGACATTTCGTTGTCGTTGATGATAATTACGACTGGATATTTGCGATCGCCAAGTTCGTTCATCGCCTCATAGACCATTCCCGCGCTTAAGGCGCCGTCTCCGATTAAAGCCACTGGCAAACGATCTTCGTTTTTGATCCAGATTGCTTTCGCCGCGCCGACCGCGAGGCTGACGCTTGTAGAGCTGTGCCCAGCCACGAAATAATCCGCGTCGCTTTCGGCTGGTTTCGTGAAACCGCTGATCCCGCCGAATTGCCGCAAAGTTACGAAAGACTCCCAGCGACCAGTTAAAAGTTTGTGCGCGTAGGCTTGGTGCGAAACATCAAAGATAAACGGATCGCGCGTATGGTCGAAGACCGCGTGCATAGCCACGATGAGCTCCACCGCGCCAAGAGAGCTCGAAAGGTGTCCGCCATTTTTGCTCACGACATCTAAAATGCGCTTTCTAATGTCGGCGCAGAGGGCGACGAGTTCGTTAATATCTTTGTTTTTTACGTCCATATTCAAGTTACTCCAGATTTTTCGCCTCGCTCATTTAAGAAACAAAACCTAATAAATCGCGGCGTCTGCGGCAAGCGAGGTTACGCGAGCGAAAATTTTTGTTTCCGCAAGCAATGGATCGGATTTTAGCGGCTTTAACATTGCGCTAAAATTCGCTCTTTGATCGCCTCGCCCATTTCGCTCGTGCCGACGCGCTTTTTCGCGCCGAAACGCGCCAAATCGCTCGTGCGCAAACCGCTGTCCAAAACCGCCTCCACCGCGCTCTCAATCCGCCGCGCGGCGTTAATTTCCCCAAGCGCGTATTCGCAAAGCATCGCCGCGCTCAAAATCGTAGCGCACGGATTGGCGATCCCCTGCCCCGCAATGTCGGGCGCGCTGCCGTGAATCGGCTCAAAAATCCCGCCCTTCGCCCCCTGCGAACTGCTCGGCAGCAACCCGATCGAGCCCGCAATCATACTCGCCTCGTCGCTCAAAATATCGCCGAACAAATTGCCCGTAACGATCACGTCAAACTGCTTGGGATCGCGCACGAGTTGCATCGCCGCGTTATCCACATACATATTTGTAAGTTCCACTTCTGGAAATTCGCGCCCCACGCGCGCGACCACTTCGCGCCAGAGCGCGCTCACTTCCAGCACATTCGCTTTATCTACCGAGCAGAGTTTCTTGCGGCGGCGCATCGCGGCGGCAAACGCCGCCCGCGCGATCCGCTCCACCTCAAAATCGCTATAAACCATAGTGTTGAACCCGCGTTTTTCATCGCGCCCGCGCGGTTCGCCGAAGTAAATTCCGCCGACTAGCTCGCGCACCACGAGCAAATCCGCGCCGCGCACCGCTTCAGGTTTTAACGCGCTCGCCTCCAAAAGCGAGTCATAGACTTTCACGGGGCGCAAATTAGCGAAAGCGTCTAAACCCTTTCTAAGAGCCAGCAAACCCGTTTCAGGGCGCAAATTTCGCGGCAAAGCGTCCCACTTTTCGCCGCCGATCGCGCCGAATAAAACGGCGTCGGCTTCTTTCGCGCCTTGCAAAGTTTCTTCCGGCAAAGGAACGCCAACGGCGTCGATCGCCGCGCCGCCCATTAAAAATTCTTTGTATTCTACGCGAAAATTTTCGCGCGACGCCGCCGCATCCAGCGCCTTTCTGCCCTCTGCGACTATTTCGCCGCCGATTCCGTCTCCCGCGATCACCGCGATTTTGTAACTTTTCATCGTTTTCCCAAATTAGAAAATTTGCGCGGGGATTTTAGCGAAATGAGGAAAAAGCGTAGCGCGGCGCGCCTAACGCGCCGCTGGGGTAAAAGTTGGGCGAGCGAAACTACGCGAGCATATTTAGGATCGGCGCGCCGATAGATCGCGTGTAACGATCAATGTTTTCAAGCGATTGCGAGACGATATTTCGCGCCGCTTCCGCCGCTCTGTCGCCGCCTCCTGCGATCTCTTGCGCCATATTCGCGCCCTCAATCACGGCGTTTCTGCCGCTTCTTAAAAGCGAGCTTTCGCCCTCCGCGCCGTAGATCACAAAGTTTGCCACGCGCGAAGCGGTTTCGCGGATCGTCTGCTCATTACCGACGTTATTCGCGTTGTTCGCGGGCGCGTTTGCCGCGCTATTCGCGCCGTTCACGGCGTTTAGCGTTTGATCCGCCGCGTTGTAGATCGCCTTAATCGCGCCCGCGATCTCTTGCGCGGCGTATCTCTCGCTCTCGCGCGCAAAGTTCGTGATCGCCTGCGGCGTAACCTGTTGCGGCGCGTTTTGGCGCTCTACATAAGCCGATTCCCGCGCCCGCGTCTCTCTAGCCCCGTTTGCCGCTTCTTGCGACCCCTCGCGCGAAATTTCGCGCTGGCTCTCGCGGTTACTTTGGCGCGCGGCGTCCATTTGCGCGTAATTTATCGTCTCCGTTTGCGGCGAAATACCTACTTGCATTTGAAATCCTTTATATTTGTCATCGCAAGCAAAAAGCTCTCCAACTTAACCCCCAACGCCGGCTCTGCAATTTGGCAAATCGCGTTCTTTCACGAAATCCAGCCCGACTCCAGCGCGTACCTCCTCCAACTCCTGTACAATTTTCTCGCGGCGATCGGCGTTTTCGGTAAGGCAATAAAGTTCTCGCAGATCGTCTTGTACAAGCTCCGCTTTGCCGTCTTTAGTGCGCGAGTAATTTATTAATATTATCATAAAATCGTCCATTTTCATCGCGCCGACTAATTTTTTTTTATCGCCTTGATCGGGCAACGCCTCTATACGGCGAGCTATGTCAAATAGGCGATCGCTGCTGTTTGGCACATCGTAGCCGACGCGCACAAGCGCCTCTAAAATTAAGAGATCAAAGCGATCGCGGTTTAAAGTTTCGGACAAATTGAGGAGCTCAATAGCCAGATCGGGGCGTTTGGGCAGGGACGCAAGGTAAGTCGAGGCGTATCTGACCGGCAAAATAAACTGCGGATCAAGGATAATTTGCGTTGAAAACACGCGCATATAAGTATCAAAATCCACTTTGTCGCCGTAGCGGAGCTCATCTACGAGACGGCTTTTCATCCACACGAAATCGCCCACCACAGATCGCGCGAAGCCGCTCATAGCGCGCAAGAGATATGGGTTCATCGTAAGCGCTCTGCCGTCGTCTCTGCTCATAAACGGGCGCGGCGAAATAAACAAAATTGAGATCGCGATCGCGAACAAAATCAGAAAAAGTCTCATAACGCAATTTTAGCCTTTATTTAATTTTGCGTAAGATAGCGTTTAAATTTCAAGCAAGGAAGGCTTATGGCGCTTACGGTTTTTTATGATAAAGACTGCGATTTGAGCTTAATCAAATCCAAAAAAATCGCGATGATCGGCTTCGGATCGCAAGGGCACGCCCACGCGGAAAACTTGCGCGATTCCGGCGCGAATGTAGTCGTGGGGCTGAAAAAGGGCGGCAATAGCTGGGCGAAAGCGGAGGCTAAAGGCTTCAAAGTAATGGAGGTCGCGGAGGCGGTCAAGCAATCTGATTTCGTGATGATTTTGCTGCCGGACGAGCACCAAAAGTCGGTTTATGACGCCGAAATCGCGCCGAACCTCAAAAGCGGCGGCACGATCGCGTTCGGGCACGGCTTTAACATTCACTTTAAGCGAATAATTCCCGCGAAAGATATAAATGTAACGATGATCGCCCCCAAAGCGCCCGGGCATACGGTGCGCAGCGAGTTTGTCAAAGGCGGCGGCATTCCCGATCTGATCGCGATCGAGCAAGACCCGAGCGGCAACACTTTGGAGATCGCGAAGTCTTACGCAAGCGCGATCGGCGGCGGGCGCACGGGCATTATCGTAACGACTTTCAAAGACGAAACCGAAACCGATCTGTTCGGCGAGCAAGCGGTGCTTTGCGGCGGCGTCTCCGCGCTGGTGCAAGCGGGCTTTGAGACCTTGACCGAAGCGGGTTACCCGCCCGAAATGGCGTATTTTGAGTGCCTCCACGAGTTAAAACTCATAGTGGATTTGATCTATCAAGGCGGGATCGCCGATATGCGCTACTCAATCTCCAACACCGCCGAATACGGCGATATGGTAAGCGGTCCGCGCGTAATCAACAGCGAGAGCCGCAAAGCGATGAAAGAGATTTTGAAAGAGATTCAAAACGGCGCGTTCGCGAAAGATTTCATTAACGAGGGCGCGTTAGGCTACCCCAGAATGAACGCCGAGCGCCGCAATATGTCAAATCACCCGTTAGAAGTTACGGGGCGCAAATTACGCGCGATGATGCCTTGGATCGCGCAGGGCAAATTGGTCGATCAGAGCAAGAATTAAAGTGGGCGAAGTAATCACAATCACAAGCGGCAAGGGCGGCGTAGGCAAGAGTACCGCTACGGCGAATATCGCGACCGCGATCGCGGAGGGCGGCAAGAAAGTCGCGGCGGTTGATTTTGACATTGGGCTTCGCAATCTGGATATGATTTTAGGGCTAGAAAACCGCATCGTTTATGACTCAATAGAGGTTATGGACGGACGTTGCAAACTTTCCCAAGCGTTAATCCAAGACAAGCACACAAAGACCTTGTATTTCTTGCCCGCCTCGCAAACGCGCGATAAAAACGCTCTGAAAACCGACAAAGTAGAGGAGCTGATTAACTCCTTGAAAGCGGAGTTTGACTACGTTTTAATTGATTCGCCCGCAGGCATTGAGAGCGGCTTTGAACACGCGATCTACTTAGCCGACACCGCTTTAATTATTACCACGCCGGAGGTTTCGGCGGTGCGCGACGCCGATCGCGTAATCGGCATAATTGACGCCAAAAGCCGCCTAGCCAAAGAGGGCGGCGAGGTCAAAAAACGCCTAATCATCAACAGAATCAAGCCCGAAATGATCAAAAAAGGGCAAATGATGAGCAGCGAAGACGTCCTGCAAATTCTGGCGATTGAGTTAATCGGGCTTGTACCCGAAGACGAGCTCGTCGTCGTGGCGACCAATATGGGCGAAGTCGTGGCGAAAAATCCGAAATCCGTTTCGGGCGAGGCGTATCGGCGCATTGCCAGACGCGTGCTGGGCGAGGCGGTAGAATTTATGGATATGAGCGGCGAAAAGGGCTTGGGCGGCTTCATCAAAGGCTTGTTCAAATGAGGCTCTTTGGAGGATTATTTGGCGAGCAAAAAAGCGCGGCGGCTTGCGCGCGCGATCGTCTGCGGATTACGCTTTCGCGCGAGAGGGCGGCGAACGATCCCTCTTTCGCGTTCTTGGATCAGATGAAAGATGAGATTTTGGCTGTCGTCAGCAAATATAAATCAATCAAAAATATAGAGGTTTCGGCGAGTAAAGATCAAAGCGCGGGTCGCGTGGAGATTAATATTGATCTCGGCTAAAGCTCTTAAAAACAGGCGAAAAAAATATCTGCGCGCTTTTTGCGCGAGCCTCGCCGCATCGTTTTTCAGCGTATTTATGGTTTGGAGCGTGATAGATTATTTAGTTTATTACGGCGCTTACGATCGTTATATGACTCACGAGATTGACGGATATACAAATTTTTTGCGCAAAGAGACCTCGCAAATTGAAGACGATCAAGAGTTAAAACTAATATTAAACAGATTCACGCTGCCGATCTATATGGATTTGGAGGTTAAGGATCATAACGGCGCGCTTATTTTTAATAAAGAAAATAAAGAAAGATGGCAATATATTTGTTGCGAAGATTATTATCAAAAAACAATTAAAAATTATACGTTCGACGGATATACTTACACATATAGCTATTATATTATCCCAAAGTATTATATTTCGTTTCTGCGCACTATATCTTATTCTTTGTTGCCCGATTATTTTACAGATAAGACTTTTTCGTTTGAAAAGTGGCGATTATCTTTGATCTCTTACGAGTGGCAAAAGTCTGTTCTGTTTTATTTGTTTTTTTTGGTTTCGTTTTTGATATTTTTTGTTTGGAGCGTAAGGAGAGTTTCGCCCGAAGAGGAGTTGGAAAGTTACGAAAATTTATTGACGGAGGAGGCTAAAAAGTTAGATACGAACACCGAAATTTTTGAGAGGCATAAAGAGAATTTGCGCCGCACAAACGAGCAGTTGGAGATTAAACGCCGCAAATTAATAGAAAACAAGCCCGATGTTGATAGAACAGATATAGAGAAGTTAAATCAAGAGATATTGCTATTAAATATGGAACGTATGCGGATAGAACACGATCTTTTGTCTGTTAACGAAGAGATGGCGAGCGAAACAGACAATATCAGCGAAGCCGAAAAAAATAAGAGAATAATAGAGATCAAAATAGAGTTTATAAAAATATTCGGAATCTCTATGCCTATGAATTTAATAGAGCAAATGGCGGAGGGTATGCTTTTGTATGAAAAAAACCCCGAATATATTTCGCAAATTATGCACGCTTGGTTTAATGGCTTTGATTATATGATTAAAAAACGCGCGGAGCCCTTTAGGAATAAATCAAAAAAGTATCTGATGCTGGGAGACGCGATCAAAATTTTACGCGCGAAATTTTCTCCTAAAGAGTTAAATTATTACGAGTTAAAGACGATCGTGAATATGCGTAATAGATTTTCGCACTTTGAAACCGATATTCTTTCAAATGACAATTTGCGTATGTTAAAGACAAAACTATTTGGCTACAAATTCACAGACGGGATATTTTATAAACTCGCTAAATTGGAGATAACGAAGTGATAGAAAAGCTATCTAAAATTCCAGAAAATTTACTAACAATAAAAGAGCCGCCGAAAGAGATTTTTTATGAGGGAAATTTGTCGTTATTAGAAAAAAAATTAGTCGCGATCATAGGCTCAAGACGCGCTTCGAATTACGCTAAAACTTATACGAAAATAATCGCCTCCGCGATCTCCAAAGCGGGCGCGGCAGTAGTCAGCGGCGGCGCTTACGGAATAGATGAGAACGCTCACGAAGCGGCTGGAGAAAATACGATCGCGATTCTCGCAGGATCAATTGATCGCGATAAAAGAAAACTCATTGACAAAATTAAAGAGAACGCGCTTGTTTTAAGCGAATACGAGAGAGATATCGAGCCTAAAAATTGGAGTTTCGTCCATAGAAATAGACTTATTACAGGAATCGCCGATATCGTGTGCGTAACGGAAGCCGAATTAAATAGCGGATCGCACGCTAGTATTAACCGCGCGCTCGATCAAAAAAAAGATATTTATGTAATCCCTCATAGACTTGGCGAAAGCGAAGCGACAAATAAGCTTTTACGTGAAAATAAAGCAAAAATTATTTGGGACGAAAACACATTATTAAAGGCGTTGAATTTAGAATTAAAAGCAAATGAAAAAGATGAAATTTTAATTTACGCTAAAACGCGCCCGATCTACGATGACGCGATCGAAAAATTCGGCGCGAAAATCTATGAATACGAACTAGAAGGAAAAATTGTCGTAACAAACGGGAGAATAGAAGTTGGCGATTTTAGCAATTGATTTAGGTTTAAAACGAATTGGTTTAGCGTTTTCGCCCGATAATAAAATAGCGCTTTTATTAAATCCGATAATTCGTAAAAACCGCGATCAGGCGGCGAATGAAGTTAAAAGAATAATTGCCGATCGCAATGTGGATTTTATAGTTTTAGGGCTACCCCTCGGCGGCAACGCGGAAGATGAGATGAAAAGGCGCGGTAAACATTTTATAAATTTGCTAGACTTCGCGGATAAATTTGCTTTTCAAGACGAGAGCGATTCGTCAATTGAAGCGGCGGAACTTTTGCAAACGAAAGATAAAAGAGACGGCAAATTAGATTCAATCGCCGCGCTTGTGATTCTGAACCGTTATTTAAGCAAACGGAGCTAAAATGAAACAATTTGCAATTATTAAGATCGCGATCACGATCGCGTTAATAATTTTCGCGCTATCCAACGCGAATTTCCGCCGCGTAATTCTCAAACTTTTCGGAGTCGAATAATGATAGATACGCATATTCATTTGGATCATAATGATTTTAACGGGGACCTTAACGCGGTTTTAGATCGCGCGATCGCAAACGACGTAGATAAATTTATAATTCCAGGAGCCGATCCGCGCGGAATTAAAAAAGCAATCAAAATCGCGTATGAAAACAAAAATGTCTTTTACGCGATCGGAACGCATCCTTACGATATAGAATATTTCAACGAAAGCGAGATGAGAAATTTATTAAAAGGCGATCAAAAACACGTCGCTATCGGCGAATGCGGTTTAGATTATTTCCGCCTACCGAAAGATGAAAAAGAGCGTTTGGAGACAATCGCGAAACAAAAGCAAATTTTCAAAACTCACATCGCGATCGCAAACGAAAAGAATCTGCCGTTGATCGCGCATATTCGCGACGCCGCGCAAGATAGCCTAGAAATTTTGCGAAATTCGAAAACTGGCGGCGCGCTGCATTGTTTTACGGGCGATGAAATTTTGCTCTCGTTAGCCGATCGTAATTTTTATTTCGGAATCGGCGGCGCGATCACATTTCAAAACGCGAAAAAGTTGCAAGAAACCGCCGCGAAAATCCCGCTTGATCGCATAATCCTCGAAACGGACGCGCCATATCTCGCCCCCGCTCCGCATCGCGGCAAGCGCAACGAAGCGGCGTTTATCCCGCTGATCGCCGCGAAAATCGCCGAAATCAAAGGTGTTTCACAGGAGTTGATCGCCGAAATTTCCACCGAAAACGCGCGCAAACTCTTCAAAATCTAAAAACTCGCAAAAACTCCCGAATTTTTTAGAAAATCACGAAAGGTTTCTGCTGTATTCCAATGCCGCGTTGAAAATCGCGCGATTTTTCTGATACGCGCTGGCAAGAGCGTTATACATCACGCCGTTTTTGCTCATCTCGCTCGTCTCAATGTCAATATCCACCGTGTTGGCGTCATTGCGCGCCATATGCCCGTCTCGGTAAAAAAGCACGGGTTTTTCGGGCAATTCGGACTTCGGCGTCAAATGCGCGCGATGCGTCTGCGCCATCGCCAACTTTTTTTTCAGGTGGCGGTGAAACTCACTCTCGGCTTGCTCGGCTAACATTCCCTCAAAGTGAATGTCCTTTGATCGGTAAAACGGCGTATCCACATTCGCGATATTTGACGCGATCAAATCCTGTCTGGTAGCGCGCGCGTTTAACGCCGCTTGTATGTATTTATTTGACTTGTTAATTTCAATCACGTTTGTATCCTTTTTACTTCTCGCGGGAGCAAAGCTCCCGCTTGCGACAATGGGCTTTACTTGAGCTTCGTAACTCAAAAATGCCGCCCGCTATGGAAGCGGGCGAACGCAGTTCGCCCCTACATATACTACCGCGATCACGGCGGGAGTTATAAGCTTTTCACACCAAAGCATAAGCAAAAATTATTCCAATTTAATTCCCAACACTTTAGCGCGGATCGTATATGATCGCGCGTTTAATTAAGGGCGAAAATGAAATCTATCTGCATATTATCGGGCGGAATGGACAGCACGGCGGCAATGGCGATCGCCATCGAAAATAAAAGAGAGGTCGTCGCGCTGCACTTTGACTACCGCCAGCGCACGGAGCGCAAAGAGCGCGAGGCGTTCGGTAAAGTCGCTCAATTTTACGGCGCGAAACCATACATTATAGACCTGCCGTTTTTCGCCGCGATCGGCAAGAGCGCGCTCACCGATTACTCGATCGCGGTGCCGAGCGAATTAAGCGCGAAAGACAAAGTGCCCGTAACATACGTGCCGTTTCGTAACGGAATTTTCCTCTCGATCGCCGCCGCGATCGCCGAGAAAGAGGGGGCGAACGAAATTGTTTTAGGCGCGGTGGAGGAGGATTCGAGCGGCTATCCCGATTGCCGCGAATCGTTTTTAGAAGCGCAAGAAACGGCGATCAAACTCGGTTGCGCGACAGGCGAAATTAAAATTTCCGCGCCGCTTGTTCATCTTACGAAAGAGCAAATCGTGCGCGAGGCGTTGCGCCTAAACGCGCCGCTGCGTCTTACTTGGAGTTGCTACCAAAACGAAGATCGCCCGTGCGGCGTATGCGAAAGTTGCCGCCTGCGCCAAAAGGGTTTTAACCTCGCGGGCGCAAAAGACCCAATTTTATAGGTTGGTATTATTTCAATATGAAAAACGCGCAAATTCTTGACGGCAAAAAACTTGCGAATGAGATCAGATCGGCGTTGAAAACCGAAGTTGAGACGCTCAAAAAATCGCGCGGCATTACGCCGGGGCTCGCCGTGATTTTGGTGGGCGGCGATCCCGCGAGCGAACTTTATGTGAATATGAAAGCAAAGGCGTGCGAGGAGGTCGGCGTTTATTCCGTGGTGCATAAAATGCCCGCCGATGTCCGCGCCGCCGACATTCTTGACACTCTCGCGATGATGAACAACAACCCGTTTTTGGACGGAATTTTAGTGCAGTTGCCGCTACCCAAACACATTGACGCTACGCCGCTTTTGGAAAAGATCGCGATCAGCAAAGATGTCGACGGCTTTCACCCGCATAATTTCGGCAGGCTCGTCGCGGGGCTTGAAACTTTCGCGCCCTGCACGCCGCTTGGCGTAACGCGGCTTTTGTCGGCGAATAAAATTGATGTCAAAGGAATGGACGCCTGCGTCGTGGGCGCAAGCAATATCGTGGGCAAGCCGATGGCGGCGTTACTGCTGAACGCGGGCGCGACCGTAGACATTTGCCACGTTCATACGCGCGATTTGGCGGAGCACACGCGCCGCGCCGATCTTTTGGTAGTCGGCGTGGGCAAGGCGAATTTGATCGCGGGCGATATGATCACGGGCGGCGCGATCGCGATAGATATTGGAATAAACAAAATTGACGGCAAAGTCTGCGGCGATATTGACTACGAGGCGGCG
>JAITUT010000079.1 GCA_031286325.1 Helicobacteraceae bacterium | reverse complement strand
TTTTTCCCATTCAAGCAAAACAATCCAATGTTTAACGGCTTGTTGAAACGAAATACCTTTGAAATTCGCTTTTTCAATTTTTTGCTTAAATGTTTCGGTTACAAACAACAGCGGTTCGCGTCTGCCCGCATAAAGAGATTCGTATCTGTCTCTGTAAATTTTCGGTACAAACGGCGCTGTTCGCGAAATGCTGTAATGTCCTGTTTCCTTGTTGATACCATTAAGTCCCGCATACAAAACTTCGCCATAATCGCCCCGAGGCATTTTCTTATTTCTCAAAGTGTAATAATTCATATTGTTTATTTTCAAACTTTCTTTTTCTTCGGTTTTCATTGTGATTTTATTTTACCATCTTTTCTTTTCAAATTTCAATTTCCCGCTTAGGACAGGTGTAACTTATGGGTACAACCTAATCCTAACGGGGTTGTCATACTTGTTTGACATCTATTTTACAGTTTTTAATATTTCCACAAATTCTGATTTTGTGTAGCCATTGTATTTTTCGTTGAAATCATCAAATTCTATTTCCGAAGGCAAGCCGAAATATTCCAGAACTTCGGGAAAGTCTTTGGGTTGAAATCTTTGATACAGAAAATTTTCTTTTGACAAACCACCTGATACGCAGGGTCCATACCGAAATGTTTCAAAATCAGGTAAATTATTTTCAAATTCCTTACCCTGTTTCTCTATAAGCCCAAAACCCCACGAAAAATATGCCCTTATATTTTCATAATCCTGATTGTTTTGCAAATCATAAAATATTTGATTACGAGACGTGTAATGATTACAGTGATTACCATAAACACCAAAATAGACTGGAAAATCAATGTCTTCGGGAAGTAAGTCCCTGTATAAAACAAGAGGATATAAACCGCGGTGCACACACCAATCCATTATTATATGAGTGCTTTTATATGAAATATCAGCAAGTTCGTTTAATGTTATATGGTCGTTTTCAGTAATCAAATCGAAAGTTCTGACCAAAATCGGCATAGACCCCAAGTATTGAAACGGGTGGTATTGACTAATAAGTCCCATTTTCTTCATTGGAACTATTTTGGCAATGATTATCCCATAGCCAAAAGTTCCGTCGTCGAATGAAACGCTAAAAATATCGCCACTTTTATAGCGGTATGTTTTTGCTCTTGGCTTTTTAATATTTTTGCCGTTATCTTCCATATCTATTTTATTGTTCAATGCCTGCGCTATCACCCCGTTCGGCTGCGTTTGTCCCGCCGCCGCCTCTGCGTTTATTTTCAAACTTTCTTTTTCTTCGTTTTTCATTGTGATTTTATTTTACCATCTTTTCTTTTCAAATTTCAAACGGGAACAAACTGTGTACATTGCCCGTTACAACTTCGAGCATTATTAAATTTAACCCTACACTAGTTTTGTAAAATCTTAGTAAACTTATTCTTTTCATATTATTTTTCCTTAATTTGATTTTTAGCGGCGGCGAGAGCTTCTTTCTTGCGATCCTCGCGCTCTTTCGCGGCGTTCAATTCGTCTTCGGAGTCAAATAAAACCGCGTTTGTGAAACGTTCGGCATCGTCAAATTGCCCGTTTCTAAGCGCCCACAAAAAGGCGATGAGTCCCAAAATCCCCAGCAAGACCGAGATCGTGAGCGTTAAAGTGAGAGCCAAAGTAGTATCTTCCATTAAACGCCTTTCAAATTTTGCGCGAATTTTAGCAAGTCGGCTAAAATTGCCTGAAAATCCGCTTCTTCCCGCCGCGATCAGGATCGCGCGAATTTGCTCGTTTGAGGAGTAAAAAGTGAAAATAAACCAAATTAGCCTCAGGGCTTTTGAAATATCCGAGCCCACCGAAGCGGAGTTAGAGAAATATCTCGCGGCAAACGGCGCGATTTTGCGATCGTATTTGCTTGTGATCGCCTGCGATCGCGACAAAAAATATGAAAAGTTGCTGAAAAACTTCGCTTACGCTTTCAAAGGCGATCGCGAGTTGGTTTCCAAAGAGATTTCGCTTACTCCAGAAAACGCGGCGCGACTTGCGCAAAATACGACGCCTAGCGCGGCGCAAAACGCGGCTCAAAACGCGATCGGCGCGGCGAAAACGCAAATTTTCACGCGCCCCGTGCGTTCGGGCGAGCGCATAGAATCGCGCGGGGACGCGCACTTTTTCGCGAGGATCAACGCGGGCGCGGAGATTTTTGTCGCTGGAAATTGCTTTATTTACGCGCCGCTTTACGGGCAGTGTTTCGCGAGCGGCGAGATCGCGATCGTCCGCGATGTTAAGGGCGCGGGATTATTTGTGTTTAACGAAAAGCCCTACGAAAGCGTATTTTTCACCGCGCCGAAGCGATTTTTCTATAATGGCGGCGTAATTTCGTGCGAAGATGATAAACCTTAAAAATGTTAGGATCGCCCGATTTACCGCGATCGTATTTTCCGATAATTGCGGCGAAAGCGGCAATGGCAGAGACAGGCAGTATTTAAGACGCGCGAGAGCAAAGTAAAAACATTATCTTCCCGCCGCGATCACGCGAACGCGCGGAGAAAGACAAGCGGCGGGCGAAATTTGCGAAGCGAAGCCAGAGGGCGAATTTTGAGGAGTCAAGAGGCAAAAGCCTTTTGCCGCGACATAAGCTTTGCTCGCGCGAGGAGTAAAAATGAAACAACGAACCATTAAAAACCCAATTGAATTAGTCGGCATCGGCTTGCATAGCGGCAACCCCGTGAGAATGTCGCTCAAGCCCGCCAAAGAGGACTACGGCATCGTATTCGTGCGCGAGGATTTGGGCGTGGCGATCCCAATCACGCCTGAAAATGTCGTGGATACGCGCCTTGCGACCGTTATCGGCAAAGAGGGCGCGATCATCTCTACGATCGAGCACTTTTTATCCGCTGCGATCGCGATGGGAATCGATAATTTAGAGGTCGGCATTGACGGCGACGAAGCGCCGGTAATGGACGGCAGCGCGGCGAGTTTTTGCCTCTTGTTTGAAGAGGCGGGCATAGTGGAGCAAAACAAAGCGAAAAAAGCGATCGTCATAACAAAGCCGATTGAGATCAGAGACGGCAATAAATTCGTCCGCCTTTTGCCCGCGAAATCAAGCGAAATAATGTTTGAAATCAAATTTGAGCACCCCGCGATCAGGGAGCAAAAATACCTCTTTCAATTCACGCGCGAAAATTATGTGAAAGAGATCGCTAGGGCGCGGACATTCGGCTTTCTAAAAGAAGTAAATTACCTGCGATCAATCGGCAAAGGAATCGGCGGCAGTTTGGAAAACGCCGTAGTTTTGGACGAAAAGCGCGTCTTAAACCCAGAAGGATTACGTTTCGCGGACGAGTTCGTGCGCCACAAAATTTTGGACGCGATCGGCGATATGGCGTTTTTGGGCGCGCCGTTTTTGGGTCGCTACGAGTCGTTCGCGGGCAGCCACCACCTAAATCACCTGCTCGCCAAAGCGCTTCTCGCCGACAAAGAGGCGTATAAAATTGTAGAGAGCGAGAGCGAAAAAGAGCTCGATCGCGAAATGGAAAAAGCTTTTGCGTGAGGAGCGCCCTTTGCGCGAGGCAATTTTGCTCGTAAACGCGGCGGCGCGACCCGCGATCCTCGCGATCTACGACGATCGCGGCGCGTTGCTGGAAAGCCGCGTTTTGGACGGGCATTTGAGCGAAGTTTTGGCGCGAAATGTCGCCCTGATCGCCGCGCGATACAAGATCGCGAAAGTTTTATACGCAAAAGGTCCCGGAAGTTTTATGGGAATTAAACTTAGTTATATTTTTTTGAAGAGTTTCGCGATCGCGAAAGATATTGAATTTCTCGCGGCGGATTCTTTCTATTTCAGCGGCGGCGAGCCGATTTTAGCGCACAAAAACAAGTATTTCGCGCGTCTTGAAAACGGCGAGATCGCTCTTGTGGAGCGCGAAATTTCAGAGGCGCGCGCGATCGCAAGCGAGCCCTCCGCCGCGCCGATCGCGCTTGATTTCTCGCAATTTTCCGCCGAAACCGCGCCGAATTATATTTTGGGGGCGGTATGAATTTTGTAGTCCCCGCCACCAGCGCGAATTTAGGATCGGGCTTCGACGCGCTCGGAGTCGCGCTGAAATTCTATAACGAAATTGAGATCAACTCAGCGACTTTCGCCAGCGTTTCTCTGCACGGCGAGGGGGCGAAATTTTTGAAAACTTGCAACCAAAACATTTTCATCAACATTTTCAACAAAACTTACGAGAATTTAACGGGCTCTACGGATACATTTCGCTTCAAATTCATCAACAACATCCCGCTCTCGCGCGGGCTTGGTAGCAGCTCGGCGGTGATTATTTCCGCGCTCTCGGCGGCGTATTTAATGGCGGCGAAAAAAATTGGGGTCGCCTTTGACAAGCGCGAAATCCTTAACGCCGCCCTTGCTTACGAAAGCCACCCCGACAACATCACGCCTGCGGCGATGGGCGGCTTCTGCGCGGCGGTCGCGAACGAGGGCAAGGTGATTTTCAGCAAAAATTTGTTGGATCGCGATCTGCGCGCCGTAATCGTCATTCCAAACAAGCCGATTAACACGCGCCACAGCCGATCCGCTTTGCCCAAAAAGGTGTCGATAAAAGACGCGACCTTTAACATCTCGCGATCGTCATTGCTGACCGCCGCGCTTTTGACGCGCGATTACGACCTTTTGCGCGAGGCGAGCCGCGATCGTTTGCACGAGGAAATCAGAATGGCGCAAATGCCCGAACTTTTCGCCGTGCGCGAAAACGCGCTGGCTAGCGGCGCCTTAATGTCGTCGCTTTCCGGTAGCGGATCGTCATTTTTCAGCCTAGCGCGCGATCAGGGCGCGGCGAGCAAGATCGCCGTCTCCCTCGCCGCGAAATTCCCGGGCTTTCGCGTGGAAATTCTGGAATTTGACGAAGAGGGTTTGCGCTTTTTCTAAGATTGGCGATATATAAATCGTTTTTCAAGAATTATATAGGCATAATTTGACAAATTCAAGTCGAAAGGCGTGAGATGCATTTGTTTCCATACGCTATAGATGAAAAATACAAGACGAAAGTCGCATACTTCTCAATGGAATTCGCGATTCACCAGGCGCTCAAAATTTATTCCGGCGGCTTGGGCTTTTTGGCGGGTAGCCATATGCGAAGCGTTTATGATCTGCGCCAAAATATGGTCGGCGTGGGAATCCTGTGGAGTTACGGCTACTACGATCAGCAACGCCGCGAGGATCGCACTATGGAAGTGCACTTCCGCCGCAAACGTTACTCGTTTTTGGAGGACCCAGGCATCACCGTGCAAATTCAGGTGAATAAAGCGCCCGTGCTGGTTAAAGCTTATTTGTTGAAGTCGGAAACTTTCCACTCCGCGCCGATCTTTTTGCTCTCTACCGATCTGCAAGAGAATGACTTTTTGACGCGCACGATCACGCACAAGCTCTACGACGCAGGCGAGGAAACCCGTGTGGCGCAAGAGATCGTGCTAGGAATCGGCGGCGCGAAAGTGCTGGAGGTGGCGGGCGAGACGCCGCAAATTTATCATATGAACGAAGGGCACGCGTTGCCGATGGCGTTTCATTTGTATGAGAAGTTCAACCGCAACATTGAAGAGACGCGCAAGCATATCGTTTTCACCACGCACACGCCTGAAATGGCGGGTAACGAGGAACACGATGTCGGGCTTCTTTCGCGTATGGGCTTTTTTGGCAACATTGAAGAGGACGAGGCGAAGCGCGTTACCAAGCAGACGAGCGGCAGATTCAGCCTCACGATCGGCGCGTTGTCTTTCTCCAAACGCGCAAACGCGGTCTCCAAAATCCACTCTTGCGTCAGCAACGATATGTGGAAAGATTATGTAACGAAAGAGAGCCCGATCATTCCGATCACAAACGCGCAAAACCGCCGCTATTGGGCGGACAAAACTCTCTACCGCGCCTATGAAGACGGCGAGGATTACGATATGATCGCGCGCAAAAAACACCTCAAACGTCTCTTGTTTGACATCGTAGCCGATCAGACGGGAACATTAATGGACCCGAATATCCTTACGATCGTGTGGGCGCGCCGTTTTGTGGAATACAAACGCGCCAAACTTATCACGCTCAATATGGAGCGTTTCCGCTATCTCGTTACGCGCGAGGAAAAACCCATACAAATCATCTGGGCTGGCAAGCCGCACCCCAACGACAGCAATTCGATCAATCTCTTTAACGAGATGATTTACCTCTCGAAAAACTTTAAACGTTGCGCCGTGCTGGTGTGTTACGAGCTAGGGCTCTCAAAAATGCTCAAGCAGGGTTCGGATATTTGGCTGAACACGCCGCGAATCACGCGCGAGGCGAGCGGCACCAGCGGAATGACGGCGAGTATGAACGGCAGTTTACACCTATCGATCGCGGACGGCTGGCATCCAGAATTTAGCGTGCATCGCCGCAATAGTTTCACCTTGCCGCCTGTGGATAACAAATTATCCGCCGAAGAGCAAGATTATATTGACAACAGAAACCTGATGGATATGTTAGAGGACGAGATAATCCCGCTCTACTACGATCACCCCGACGAGTGGGCTAAGATGATGCGCACTTGTCTGGGCGATATTGTGCCGGCGTTTGATTCGGGTCGTATGGCGAACGAATACTACGTCAAACTCTACAACTACGAGGGCAAATAGCTTTTCGCGCTTGTTTGCTCGCGCCGATTTTTGTCCCGCGATTTGCTTTCGCCCCCTCTTAAACGAGGGGAGTGGATTTTCTTATTAACTTTACGAAAAATTCTCTTTTTTATCGTTGCGAGTATTGGGGTGAGAGCCAAAAGGAGCTCCAAACGCGCAAGCCTGCTTTTGCGTTTAAGGCGCTGCAACGGCTATTCGCCGCTGTTTCAGTTGTAGCCGCCTTTACGGTTACTAAGCGGCTTTCAGATTTTGCCGCTTTTGCCGCTGAACTTTTCTCTATAGGACGCTTTGCTTGCGATCGCGGCTTGAAGATCGTTAAACCTCAAAACCGCGATCGCTTTTATCGCAAATAAAACAAAAGTTAATTCCAGACCTCAAAAGTTACGCCGTAAAAAATGGAGTTTTTGTGCTCTAGCTCGGCTAAATAAGCCTCGTCTATCTCGCGATCTATCATTTCGGCGAGGCGCAAAAAGTTAGAAATGTGCGTTTTCGTGCGCTTCGTGGCGTATTCTACCGCCGTGCCAGTCGTAATCAAAAACGCCCAATCGCTCGCCTGCGCCAGCAAAACCTCGCGGTTCATTTGGTTTAAAAGACGCTCAATGAGCTCGTCTTTCGTCCCGCTAAAGCGCGCCGCTAGGCTCTGCATAACCTCCGCGATCTTGTGCAAATGACGGTAAATCCAGTCGTTTTGCGGGTTAATCCAGACATCGTAGTAGCCGTCTTTGCCCCAACTAGACGGCGTGGGGTGAATCATCTGATTGGTCGGGTAAATTTCCAAATACTCCGCAGGCGTGATCGGATCAATCACGTCGTATTTCGCGATCGCGCGGAATAAATGATAAATAAAATCCGGTCCCTCAAACCACCAATGCCCGAATAATTCGGCGTCATAAGGCGAGACGATCAGAGGCGGGCGATCAATAAACGCCGAAAGGTGCTCAATTTGCTTCTCGCGGTTAAAGTGGAAGTTCTCCGCGTGATCGCGCGCTTTGCCAGCCGCGTGTTCTGGCACATAAACCTCTTTATACTCGCTCTGCCCCGTAATTCTGTGGTATTTAAGCCCCGTGAAAACGCGCGTGCCGTCTGGGCAAATGTATGGCTTCACATATTCGTAATCCAGATCGTAGCCGATGTCGCGGTAAAAATCGCGGTAATCGGCGTCGCCCGGATAGCCGCCGATACTGCTCCACACTTGCCGCCCGCTTTCAGGATCGCGCCCGAAAGCCGCCACGCCGCTTGGCGTGAATACCGGCGCGTAAAGCCCGAAACGGGGCGTGGGTTGCCCATAAATTAACCCGTGCGACTCCAAAAAGAAAAACTCAATGCCGCATTCGGCGAGCAGTTTGTCAAGCCCTTTATAATACGCGCATTCGGGCAGCCAAATCCCGCGCGGCTTCACGCCCAAGTGCTTTTCGTGCGTCATTACCGCCACGCGCAGTTGCGCCCTAACCGCCTGCTCATTCACCGATAAAAGCGGCAAAAATCCGTGAGTCGCGCCGCAAGTGATGATCTCCAAAACGCCCTTTTGCATAAAGTTTTTATAACCGTTTAGCGCATTGCCTTGCAGGTTATTTTCGTAGAAATTTTTGAGCGCGTAGAGCCGCTCGCGGTAAAAGTTCGCGACATTGAAATATACGCCGTCATTAGCAAGCCTAGCGCATTCGCGTTCGGAGAGCTCAATTAACTTGTTTAGGTGCGCCGCAAACTTCTCTTGCAAGTGATGATCGGCGAGCATTTCGCA
The DNA here is from genome assembly GCA_031286325.1 of Helicobacteraceae bacterium. GTDB lineage: Bacteria > Campylobacterota > Campylobacteria > Campylobacterales > SZUA-545 > JAIRNH01. The sequence continues at coordinate 15,136 of JAITUT010000079.1, read as the reverse complement.
AAGCGTGGGCGTTAATGAGATCGTAATTCGCGCTTTCACCCCCTCCGCTTCCAGCTTGGAGAGGTTCATTAAAAGCGGCAGATAACTCTCTATTATCGCCTCAAAGAGCCAATGCTCCTCTAAAAAATATTCGTGTTCGGGGTGCTTTACAAACGGCAAGTGCGAATGCAACACCAGCGAAAAGTAACCCTTTGGTTTCTGACGCATCTCTTTACCCCTTTAATTCACGACTGACAAAAGCAACAACAAAAACGCTGTTACTTTTTAGGCAGGGAGCCGCTAGAGAGGTCGCTGCCGCCCAAACTCCAGCTAGATAGCGAATCGCTAGAGAGATTGCTGCCGAACATATCGCCCACGCGCGCCTTGAGTCTTTCGGCTTGCAAAACCAGATCAAGGCTGGAGGGCGAGGTAAGTTCCTGCGGAGTCATCTCCGCTTGGCGACTCTCCAACTTCTGTTGTTTGCCGTTTTTGGTCATCCAAATCTCCCAAGCGCTGCTGTGCATACCGCTTGAGGGCGTAGAGATGCGGTTGCTCGTTAAAATCAGGCGTTCGCCGTCTTTGTCGGTAACAAAGAGCGCGGCTTCCATCTCTTGCGTATTCGGCGTGTGATATGAATAGTAGTTGCCTTTGGCGACCGTGCTGTAAATGCTCTCAACCTCTTGGCGTTTGCCTTGAACAATATAATAAAGACGAATTATTACGGTACATTCGCGGTGCGCAATCCTGCGCTCAATTTCGTCATTGGATATTTCCCAATAAAAGTGCTGCGTGTGAGCATTGACGGGCAATAATACGAGTTTGTTGTCGTCATATTCATCAGGCAGAGATATATTCGCGCCCGAATGATCGGGGCGGCTCATCGCCTCCATAATGTCGGTAGCTAGCGCGGTAGATGATAGATCGCTACTGCCGACTGACGGCGACGGGATTTTCACGAGTGGGTTTTCATTCATTTTCGTTCCTTTTTGTTCCGCTCAACCATACGGATTTCTTTAAGATATAGCGCGTATTCCTCCGGCGCGATCGGGTTAACATAAACGCCGCTCTCCGCCTCAAAGCCGCCCAAACTTTTAATGCGCGGCAACAACTCAATGTGCCAATGGAAAAAGCGATCAAAGTGGTGAAAGTAGTCGCTTCTTACGTGGCTTCTCTTGGGCGGTTCGGCGAATACGAGCAAGTTAATGTCGGGCATTTCTAGCGCGATCCCAAGCCGCTTCGCGCACCACTCCAAAGCTTCGCCAAGATCGCCCAGCGCGTCTCTCGTGAGTTGCGCGAAATTTGACGAGTGAATTATCGGCGCGATCCAGACCTCAAACTCATAGCGCGGCGCGTACGGCGCGAAAGCGATAAACGATCTGTTGCGCATCAAAACGCGCGTCTTTTCGTTTTCTTCGGCGCGGATTATATCGCAGGTGAGGCAACGCTCGGACTTTTCGTAGTGATCGCGCGAAGAGTCGATGAGTTTGGCTAGGCGCGGCGCGATAAAAGGCAAAGCTACGATCTGCGAGTGGCTGTGAGGAATCGTGTTGCCGCTTTTTGCGCCTTGATTTTTGAACGCCATTATTGACGCGATTCGTTGATCTTGGCTCAACGCGCTAATGCGATCGCGGAATGTCATCATCAGGTTTTTGAACTCTTGGGTAGTGAATGAACAGAGGTGGCGGTTTGGTTTTTGGTGGTCAATAACCATTTCGTGCGCTCCGAACGCGCCGATTGACGCATACGCGCCGAATGACGATCTCACAAGCGAAGTTTCGAGATTTAAGAGCGGGAACTTGTTGGCGAAGACGCGCGTATTCCAGCTCGCGGCGATCGACGGTTTTTCGCGGATCGCGTAAATTTCGCCCGTAGTCTTGCTCTCGCTGCCAGTTACGAATGGGTCTGTCATCTCTGTAGCGCGAGGAGATTCCTCGCCGCTTTGCCGCTCTGGGCGACGCACGCGATTCGGGGCGATGATCACCCATTCGTCATAAAGCGGCTGGTATCTGAACTCATTCATTTTCACTCCTCGCGCCGTTGCTCGCGATCAAAACAGCTAGGGCGATATTCTACACGCTTTTTGCTTTTGTTAAAAACGCTAACTTGCCCTTTAATATAAGTATCGGCGAAATTTCACACCCCGCACTCGCACTCCGCGCGCGAAGCGCGCTTGTTTTCACCGCGATCCGGGGCATCTACAAGCGTGGAGAGATCTTCGCCATTGTGGCGGCGCAGGACATTCACCATAAAAATATTAAGCTTGTTGATGATATTCGGCGGCAATAAGTTGCCGTCAACCTCCACCGACATAACTGGGAAATTCCGCTCTCTTGCCCAAGGCGTGAATACGCCCTCAATCACGCGCCCGATCAGGCACGCGAACGGCGAAATGTTGATCACGCCCGAATAACCCGCGTCTGTCATCGCCGCCGCCGCCGCGCCCGATGAAACCGAAATTTCGGATTCTAGCTCCAAATTCACAAAGTTTTCTTCGGTGTAACGCATAATTTTGCGCATATCGCGCGGCGTTTCAGGGATAAGCCCCGTCGGCTCTAAAATTTTCAAAACTTTATGCTCAATGTAATGTTTCCACCACATCTCTATTTTCAGCCGCAATAAGGATCGCAAACTGCCTTTAACTTTTTTAGAAATCAACTTGCGCAAATTATATTCGCGCGCGAAATCGGTGTATCCGATCCACTCGCCGACTCCCGCGATCTTCACGATAATCCCGCGATCGCTCATTAGTTTGATTAGCTCGCTTACCACAAAATCGTCGCGCCGTACATAAATTTCGCCCACAATCAAGACTTTGGGGCGTTTGAGCGGGTCTTTTTTGAGCGGGATTTTTTGAATTTCGTTCGCGAAAACTTTCAGTTCTCGCCAAATTGATTTGCTATCGCGTTCAATTCCCGCGATCAAGTTATGCCATAGATCGTCAAACTTCGCTAGAGCCTCGATCGGCGATTTCGCCGCGACCCGCAAAGAATTTTCAATATCTTTTAACGAATCCGAAAGGCAGACGCCTTTCCACAATTCTTTCATAAAGTCGCCGCCAAGTTCCGTGTAGGAATTTTCGTCCGACAATATGAAAACCACGACATTTTCTAAGCCCATATCGCGGAATAAGTTTTCGTAATAAACAAAATACTGTCCCGTGCGGCAAGGACCTACAGTAATCGGCACAAAAAGCAGATAAATTTGATCTTTGCGGTATTTTTCAGATGAAAAGTATTCAAGCGCGCTGCCCAAAACCAAATGGCACGGCACGCACTCTTTGCCCGATGCGTGGGCGCGCGCGATCTGGACGGTTCTGTGCGTAGAAACGGGCATCACTTCGGCTTGCACGCCGACCGCTTCAAGGGCGATTCTTGCGTATTCGGCGGAGATCGCGCCCATATTCGCAAGCAAAACTTTCACGCGCTTGTTGCCTTTGACGCCGATTTTTTCATTCGTTTTCACATTTTCAAGGCGCAGCTGATCTTTGATCTCGCGGGCTTTGGGGTCTTGGATAAAACGCCAACCGTTGTCGTAACGCTCGCCCTCAATCGCGTCTTTCCTAGCGCGATAACCCTCAATAATGTCCAAAAACGCCTCCACGCGCGTATCCACGCCCGCGTCCGCCGTGTGCGAGTCAAGTTCCAACGCCAAAAACGGCTTCTGCCCCATCGCCCACTTAATATAGTGCAAAATGAACGAATCTGGCGCGCACGAAAAGTTCGTGATATAAGTTACATAGATATTCGGCTCTTTTTTCGCGAAAACCGCGCTTTTCACGTCTTGTTGCCCGTAATACCAATACATATTCGCGAAAATTTTCTCGTTCCTAAACGGCAAAATGTCAAAAGGCACTACGCTAAAGCCCCTGCTCGTAAATTTGCGCGGGATTCCCATATTAGCTTCGGGGGTGAAAGCGTTGTAAGGGCGACCTAAGATCGCGATGATTGGGCGGTTATTTTCGCGAGCTTCTCTCAAAGCCTCTTCGCCTAACTTCTCGCACGCCCTAAAATACTCGTTTTGTTTGGCGAGCGCTTTTCTAAACGCCGCGTCCGTTTCGCCATCGGCAATCTTGATTTTGCGCATTGAATCTCTGAAATAGCCCAAAGCTTTTTCATCGCCGAACTTTTGGCTCACTACAATTTGCAACCATTTCTCTTTCGGTACTTCCGGGAAAGCTTTGTCAATGTAATACGGAAACGCTTGCGTGATCGGGCAAAAGTTCGCGTGGACTTCGCTCTCGTAACTTGGCATATCGCGAAAGTGCGGCAACAAAATATAATCCGCGCCTTTGTTCAGCAAATCCTGCACCGCGCCGTGCGCGATCTCAGCTGGAAAACAATACGCCGATTCGGTTTTGGCGACGCCCTCGCGATCTACTTCGGTCGAGAGGATCGTCTTAACGCCAAGCTCGTAAAAAAACCACGAGTAAAGCGGGTAAAGCGTGTGCGTTGAAAAGGCGCGCGGAATCCCTACTATGAAATCTCGGCGCGGCGTTAATTCGCTAGGCGCGGCGCAATCTTCAAATAATAATTTTTGGCGGCGCTCAATATAGTTATTCGCCGCGTTTTCTTTGACTTTTTTGCGTAAATTCGCGTATTTGTTGCAACGTCCGCCGAATTGGTATTTATGCCCGCCGACGTCTAACGTCTGGATTGGGCAAAGATTATCGCACGATTTGCAGGTGAAAACATTGCCGTAGCCGATCTCGCGAGTTATTGCATCTTCAATGCTAAACGGCGTTTCGCTCTCCGTTAAAAGCCCTTCGGCGCATTTGCGTTTCGCCAAAAGCGCCACGCCGAAACAGCCCGTTAATTCGGGCGACGGCGGCACCAGAATTTGTTTACCGAGCTGCATTGCGAACGCAAGCGGCACGGCTTTGTTCTTCGCCACGCCGCCTTGCAAAAAGATTTTGCCGCCGATCGTGCGGTTGCCCACAACGCGGTTTAGATAATTCGCCACGATCGAGCCTACGATTCCAGCGGTTATGTTCTCGCGTTTCGCGCCTTGCTGAACGGCTTTTCTAATGTCGCTGTTGATAAACGCCGAGCAGTGTTCGCCGAATTTGCACGGCGCGTCCGCTTTGCGCGCGATCTCGCCGATCTCCGCCGCGTCTTTGATAGAGAGATCGCCCGCCGCGCTCTCTTCCAGAAATGATCCCGTTCCAGCCGAACACGCTTCGTTCATCGCGTAGTCAATCGGCACGCCGTTTTTGAGCAACACATATTTCGCATCTTGCCCGCCGATCTCAAAGATCGTCTCAACTTCTGGATCAAAATACGTCGTGCCGACCGCGTGGGCGATAATTTCGTTATAAATTCCTTCGGTTTCTAGGAAAACGCCCAAAATTTCGCGCGATGATCCCGTTGTGGCGACAAGGCGAATATCCGCCTCGCTTTCGCCCGTATCTTTTCGGATTTTTTCACGCACTACTTTCAAGCACTCTTTGACCGCCTTAACGGGATCGCCGTGCGTGCGCCCATAGTGGCTCGCTACGATCGCAAGGCTCTTTATATCCACAAGCGCGACTTTAGTCGTGGTCGAGCCGCCGTCAACGCCTAAAATGTATTTCCCGCCCTTCTCTACTTTGCCCTCTTTTTTTTCAAAGTAGCGCACTTTGTCTTCGTGGTTATTAAATGAATCAAGCGCGCCAAATCGCACATTGTTTTCTTTGATGAAATTTTCGGTGAGTTTCGCGCCGTCTTTCTCAGCCAAGATCGCCGCGCCCACAGCCTCAAAGACGCTCGCCGTTTCGGGGACTACAAACTCAATTTCAGGGCATTTTTCTTTAATAAATTTAATAATATGCGAGTTGAGCGTTACGCCGCCGATCAAAACGACTTTGCCTTTGGCGATTTTAGCGCGCGCCAAAAAGTCCGCGACTTTCGCCGCCATTACATTTGAAAGCGACACAACAATATCGTCTTTGGTCGCTTCTTTTTTGTTGAGGCGGTGCGTGCAATCACTTTTCATAAAAACCGAACAGCGCGTTGAAAGCGGCAAAACTTTCGCGTTTTCATTAACGCGACCGACATCTTCAAGGGTCATATCCATTCTAGCTAGTTGCTGGCGCAGAAATTCGCCCGTGCCTGAAGCGCACTTGTTGCCCGAAAAGTTATTGACGATCTTGCCCTCCGCGCTTAGCGAATAAACGATCAAATCCTCGCCGCCCATACTCACGACCGCGTCCGCTTTTATCCCCAAAGAGCCCAACGCCGCCTCTACGCAGAGCGGCTCTAACGTCCCGGGCAAGTCAAACATAAACCGCCCTTCGTTGCCCGTTACGAACGCTTGCGTCCCGATCTTGATTTCGCCCTCTTTGAGAAGCTCTTTCGCTACCGCCGCAAAGTCGCCGTCGTGCTGGCGCGAGGCGCTCCACACCAGCTTTTCGCCGTCCAATAACGCCATTTTCAAGCTTGTGGAGCCTATGTTGATCCCAAGTTTTCGCATAATTTGCCCTTATATTTAACAAAAAGAGTTGCTTAACCCTTTAAGAAAGGCGGATTTTACACAAAATTAGTTTTATTTAATCGCTTGCGGGAAAGTTGCGCAACTCGCGATAACTCGCGCGAAAGGTTTATATACGGAGTTTAATGAAATTAACGGCGGCGAATTAGCGGCGATCGCGATCCAAATTAACCGTCGTCGCCTCTTACCGCTTTAATTTTAAGTGATTCCAAATTCTACAGTCTCCTCCTAGTTCGCACGCTTTTTCAAAATCTTTTTTCATTTGATCGTGATTTCGCAATTCTCTATAGACAAAGGCGCGATTGTAGTAAGCGTTAGCGTCTTTTGGGTCAAGCTCAATCGCTTGCGTACAATCTCGAATCGCTTGTTTGTAATGTCCAAGTTCTTTAAACGCATTGGCGCGATTGTAGTAAGGCGCGGCATAGTTTGGGTTAAGCTCGATCGCTCGCGTATAATCCGCGATCGCTTTGTCGTATTCTTTCTGATTGTAATACGTAACTCCGCGATTTAAGTAAGTTATAGCGTCTTTTGGGTAAATCTTGATCGCTTGCGTATAATCCGCTATCGCTTGATAGTATTTTTTTAGTTCATTATACGCATAGCCGCGATTGAAATAATATGCGGCGTCTTTTGGATTAAGTTCTATCGCTTTCGTATAATTTTTAATCGCTCGATCGTAATTTTGCGTTTCCTTATACGCAATGCCGCGATTGTTGTAATACGAAGCTTCTTTTGGGTTAAGATAGATCGCTTGCGTGAAATCCTTGATCGCTTGATCGTAATTTTGCAGTCCGCTATACGCATTGCCGCGATTATAGTAAGCTTTAGCATAGTTTGGATCAAGCTCGATCGTTTTCTCATAATCTTTAATCGCTTGATCGTAATTTTGCAATCTATAATACGCAACGCCGCGATTGTTGTAAACTACTGAAATGTTTGAGTCTATAGTTATTGCTTGCGTATACAAATTTATGGCGACTTGAAAATCTCCGAGTTCCATCGCGCTAGAGGCTTGCCTAAAGAGTTTGTATACCTTGCTTATTCCAATTTCATAATACACATAGCCGCCAAAAACCAATAGGCATAAAAAAATCGCAAAAATAACGCCGATTATTTTGAATTTTACCGCGTTACTTTTTTGGGTTGGCGCGATCGTGTTATTTTGCGCCGCTAGGCTTTTAGAGTTATCGCCGCTTAATACAAACGCTAGGACGTCTATTATCTCTGTAGCGGCGGTTTCGTTTATAAATTTTTCTTCCATTAGTTCGCGTATTTGTATTTTTTTGCAGGTATCCAAATCCGCCGCATTCGCTATCTCTTTTGCCGCGCCTATTTCTATGGCGGTTAACAATAAATCCCGCTCTTTTTTATATTCGTTTTGAGTATAGTCCGCTAATAGACATTTTGCTTTCTTCGCGTCGAACAAAACATCTTTGCCTTGTTCTGTTACTAACTTTTGCAAAATGCCCACAAATTGCGTATCCATTGCGTTTATTAAGATTTTAACCACTCCCTCACGATCGCGATCTGCGTCTCAACTGATGAAATAGATGTCCCGCCAAAGCTACTTTTGGAGTTCATAGAGGCGGTTAAATCAAGCGAAGATTCAAATCCCGCAAGGCGGCTATCAACGCTCGCTAGATCGTCCGCGGTTAATTCGCTGAGATCAACGCCCTTTTCCATAGCGAAATTCACGGCGCGGCGGGCTAAGTGGTGCGCCTCGCGAAACGGCACGCCCGATTTAGTGCAAGAATCCGCAAGGTCTGTCGCCGTCAAATGCCCTTTGGCGCAGGCGCGGCGCATTGCTTCGGCGTTAAAAACCGTCTGGCGATCAGCGATCATCGCCGTCAAAATCGTAAGGCACTCCGCGAGGGCGTCAAGCGCGTCAAAAACGCGTTCTTTATCCTCTTGCATATCCTTGTTATAGGCTAGCGGCAGCGATTTCATCGTAACGAGCAGCGCGATCAAATTGCCATAAACGCGCCCCGTTTTACCGCGAACGAGCTCGGCTGCGTCGGGGTTGCGCTTTTGCGGCATTATGGAGCTGCCTGTTGTGAAGCGATCGCTAATGCGTATAAAGCCAAATTCGCTTGACGACCACAGGATCAACTCCTCGCAAAGGCGGCTTAAATGCGTCATCGCCACGCTCGCGTTAAACGCCGCTTCCAGCGCGAAATCGCGATCGCTCACGCCGTCCATCGCGTTAAAGCATGCGCCTCTAAAACCCAGCGATCGCGCCGTCATTTCGCGATCAATTTTATGCGGCGTACCCGCCAAAGCCGCGCTGCCAAGCGGCGAAAAATTGTTGCGATCCGCGCTGGAAATAAACCGCTCAAAATCGCGCATAAACATCGCGCAATAAGCGAGCAGGTGAAACGCCAAATTCACGACTTGCGCGTGCTGCAAATGCGTAAAACCGGGCATTATCGTAGATTTGTTTTCCTCCGCGCGTTCTAGCAAAATCGCGATCAGATCGCGCAGTAACCCCGCGATCTCGCGACTTTTACGCAAAACCCACAGGCGAAGATCAAGGGCGACTTGATCGTTCCTGCTCCGCGCCGTGTGCAGACGTTTGCCAACCTCGCCTATAATCGCCGTCAAACGCGCCTCGATCGCCATATGAATATCTTCGTCCGCGATCTTAAAGTCAAATTCGCCGCGCTCAATTTCGCTTTCAACCTGCGCTAGACCGCGCTTGATCGCCTCTAAATCCTCGCCGCTGATAATTCCTTGCGCCGCGAGCATTTCGGCGTGCGCGCGCGATCCCTCTATATCCTCGCGGTAGAGGCGGCGATCAAAATTGATTGAAGCATTGAAGCGATCTAAGAGTTCGCTGCTAAACTCCGAGCCGTCGCCCCAGAGTTTACCGCTCACTTCGCCATCTCCACAGCGCGGATTTCGCGGATAACATTGACCTTTATTTCGCCAGGATACTGCATCTTTTGCTCAATTTCACCCGCGATCTCTTTGCTCATCAGCACGATCTCGCGATCGTCAATCTCGCTCGCGTTTACGATCACGCGCAACTCTCTGCCCGCGCTGATCGCGTAGGCTTGCGTAACGCCCTTTTTATTTGTGGCGATCGTCTCTAATTCCTGCACTCGTTTTAGATATGTCTCCAAAACTTCGCGCCTTGCCCCCGGTCGCGCCGCCGACAAAGCGTCCGCCGTGCAAACCGCGGCGGATTCAATGCTCGTAGGATCGGTATGCCCGTGGTGAGCGTAGATCGCGTTAATCACGACATCGCCCTCTTCATAACGTTTGCAGAGCTCGCCGCCTAAATCGACGTGGCTTCCGCCCTGATCTTGCGTTAAAGCTTTGCCTATGTCGTGCAAAAGCCCCGCGCGGCGCGCTAGGCGCGGATCGCCGTCAAGTTCCGCCGCGACAAGCCCCGCTAAATGCGCGACCTCTAGGCTGTGCGCCAGCGCGTTTTGCCCGTAACTCGCGCGGAATTTCAGCCGCCCGACAAGCCGCGCTAATTCTGGGTGCAGATCGCTAATTCCCAGATCAAGGGCGATATTCTGCCCCTCCTCCAAAATGTCGTCCTCAAAACGTTTTTTTACGCTCTCATAGACTTCCTCAATCCGCGCGGGGTGAATACGTCCGTCCTCAAGCAAAATCTCGATCGTGCGCGTGGCGATCGCGCGGCGGTAAAGGTTAAAACTGCTGATCACAACGACTCCTGGCGTGTCGTCAATTAAAATATCCACGCCGAGCGTCATTTCGAGCGCCTTGATATTGCGCCCCTCTTTGCCGATAATGCGCCCTTTGTAATCCTCGTTCGTGAGCGTGATTGTATTTACAAGCCGTTCGTTCGCGAAATCATTCGCGAAGCGCGTAGTCGCTTGAGCGATAATGTAATTCGCCCTGCGGCGCGACTCCAAACGCGCCTCCTCCTCCGATCGTCGTATCAAATTCGCCGCGTCAAGTTTGCAGCGTTCCTCAATCTGCGAAAGCAAAAGCGCGCGCGCCTCTTTCGCCGTCATTCCCGCCGCGCGCTCAATCGCCACTTGCGCTTCTAAAAGTTGCTGCTCGCTGCGTTCCTTTTGGACTTCCCAATCCTTTTGCAGTTTCGCGGCTTCTTTATACGCTTTGTCTATTTGGCGGCGGCGTTCCTCAATCTGCTCTTCTTTTTGCGAGATCACGCGATTTTTGCGCTCTTGCTCGCGCAACTGAGCTGAGAGCTCCGCCTCAATTTTGCGTTTGATCTCGTTTTCTTTATCAACGATCTCCAATTTGACGCGATCTAATTTGCTCTTCGCCTCGTATTCAATCGCCTTCGCTTTCGCCTCCGCTTGCTCAACTCGCGCCTTTTGCTGCGCGGTGTCAATTTTTCTCGTTACGAACCACGCCGCGAAAGCGCACGCCGCCCCCGTTGCCAAACTTGTTGTCGCTACGACCATTTTTGTCCCTAAAATTACGAATAATCCCTTTGGACGAGACTAAATAATCGCCCTTTATATCGCGTAAATCGCCCGCGAAATCGGCTATCAGAGGTATCGGCTGGGTCAAAATTACTATAGGTTTTTTACTTCCGAGCCCACTCAAAGATTTGCCGTAATAACGCGCCCAAAAGCGATCGTAAAACCCTCCGCCAAAGCCTACTCGCGTTAAATTTCGCGAGGCTGAGATCGCGGGGGCGATTATTAAATCCAGTTTCTCCGCCGCGCGATCGCAGGTAAAATCGGGCGAGTTTCGCGGCGCGTAAATTCCAAAATCCGCTCTTTCCAAAGGCAACCTAAATTTTACCATTTTCATACTTCCGTTTATTTTATCGCTTACGCGCGGCGCGAAAAGTTTGGCGCGGCGGCGCAAATACGGGAAAATCCGCCGCAAATTAACTTCGTGAGGCATCGCGACGTAGATCGCCGCGCTCTTAAATTCAATAGTTTTTAAGAGATTTTTTAGAAACGAAGCGGCTTTTGCCGATTGCGCGCGGCGCGCGGCGATCGGCGCGCTTTTAAGCGTTTTTAAAGCTATCTCTCTAGCGACTTTTTTTGTCATATTTGCCCTTTCGCAATTTCGCTATAATGCCAAATTTCTAGGAGTTTGTATGCTAACACGATTTTCTTTCGCTGTGATCGCTACGTTCGCAATTTTTTTTATGGGCTGTGAAGAAAAAAAAGTCGCGATCGCCGCAGATACTGGCTTTGAGTTGCGTTTGCTCGGCGGCGATGTGCTTAAAGCGCGCGTTGACCCTTCCGAGGGTCGCTACAACAATTTAGTCTTAAACGCGGGCGAAAAGCCCGCTTTATACGTATTTTTTACAACCGTTTGCCCCGAGTGCGCTAAAGAAATTCCGCATATTATTGATATGAAAAACCACTACAAGGACAGCGTAAATATCGTAGGCGTGCTGGTGGAGAACAAAAACGCCAAAGAAGTCGCGGATTTTGTGGAGAAAAACGGCATAAATTATCCTGTCGCGATCGGCGCGGGCGCGTTCAGGCTCGCGGACGCGGTGGGCGGCGTGCGCCTGATTCCCGCGATCCACATTTATGACGGCAAGGGCAAATATGTCTCGCACTTTGTAGGTCCCGCGCCGCAAGAAATGCTTGAAACTCGCTTAAATCCGTTGCTCGGCATTGCCAACACCGCATCGACCGTGCGAGCTAAAACCGAATAAACGATGTTAAATTTTCTCACTAAAACCGGCGAAGCGATCCGCAAGATCGTTCCGAAAACATCTTCAATCGCGCCCGAAATTTTAGAGGAAGCGCTGATCGAAAGCGATATGGCTTATGAGGAGATTGAAGCTCTTTTAGAGCGGATCGTTACGCCTATCACGCGCGATCGCTTGGATTTCGCTTTGCTGGAACTTTTGCCGTTTTTCGAGCCGCGCGATCTATCGACTGAAATTGTGGGTAAGAAGCCGTTTGTGGAGTTAGTTATCGGCATTAACGGCGCGGGCAAAACGACTACGATCGCCAAACTCGCCTCGCTATACAAATCCGCCGGGCAGAGCGTAATACTGGGCGCGGGCGACACATTCCGCGCGGCGGCGGTTGAGCAACTGAAAATCTGGGCGGATAAACTCTCCGTCCCGATCGTGCTGGCGAATAAAGGCGGCGATCCGAGCGCGGTCGCATACGACGCGATAACTTCGGCTAGATCGCGCGGCGTAGATCGCGTGTTAATTGACACAGCGGGGCGGCTCCACACGCAGAAAAATTTGGGCGAAGAGCTTAAAAAAATCGCGCGTGTTTGCTCCAAAGCGCTTGACGGCGCGCCGCACAGGAAAATCCTCGTTTTGGACGGATCGCAGGGCAGAAGCGCGATCGCGCAGGCTAGAGAGTTTCACGAAATTGTCGGAATTGACGCGCTGATTGTTACGAAACTTGACGGCACCGCGAAAGGCGGCGCGATTTATTCAATTTCGCGCGAGCTGCAAGCTCCTATTTTGTATCTCGGCGCGGGCGAAGGCGTCTCTGATCTTGCGCCCTTTGAGCCCAAAGAATTTACGGCGGATTTTGTCGGCGCGTTTTTTGAGGGTTAAAGATCGCGATGCCAAAATCAAAAGTATCTTATGAGTGCCAGCATTGCGGCTACTCCGCGCCAATTAGGACGGGCAAATGCCCGGGTTGCGGCGCGTGGGATTCTATGCTGGAAATTAAGGAGCAAACGGAGGCGAAAAAGCCGCGCGGCGTAGTGCCGCGATCTGGCGCGGGCGGCGATTACGGCGAAAAACAAGGCGCGATCAGGATTACGGATGTCGCGAACGAAGATTTCGTTAGGTTTTCCACAGCCGAGCCCGAATTAGATCGCGTGCTGGGCGGCGGTTTGGTAGCGGGCAGCTTAACTTTGGTAGGCGGCTCGCCGGGCGTCGGCAAATCCACATTGCTGCTAAAAATCGCCGCGAATCTCGCCGAAAGCGGTAAAAAAATCCTCTATGTGAGCGCGGAGGAGAGCGCGGCGCAAATACGTCTTAGAGCCGAGCGCATTAGCGCCCTCGCGCCGAATTTGATGTTGCTGAACGAAATTGACCTCGCCGCGATCAAAGACGAGCTTGCCCGAAACTACGAAGCGGCGGTAATTGACTCAATCCAGACTATTTACAGCGGCGACTTAACAGCCGCGCCCGGCAGCGTCTCGCAGGTGCGCGAGATCACATTTGAGCTAATGCGGATCGCCAAAGAGCGCGGCGCGGCGATATTTATCATCGGGCACATAACAAAAGACGGCTCGATCGCGGGACCTAGAGTATTAGAACATATGGTTGATACCGTTTTGTATTTTGAGGGCGATTCAAGCGATGAATTGCGGATTTTGCGCGCTTTCAAAAACCGTTTTGGTTCTACGAGCGAAGTAGGGATTTTTGAGATGGATCGCGCGGGATTGAAGAGCGCGGGCAATGTCGGATCGCGCTTTTTCACGCGCCGCGAGAAGAAGAGCGGCTCGGCGGCTACGGTCGTTTTGGAGGGAACGCGCCCGTTGGTGGTGGAAGTCCAGGCGCTTGTGAGCGATAGTTTCGGCAACCCGCGCCGTAGCTGCACGGGCTTTGACAGCGCGAGACTCACAATGCTGCTCGCTCTTTTGGAGAAAAAGTTGGAGCTGCCCTTTAACCGCTACGATGTTTTTATCAATCTCGCGGGCGGTATTCGCGTGAGCGAGACCGCCGCCGATCTTGCGGTGATCGCGGCGATTTTGAGCAGTTTCAGAAACCGCCCGATCGCGGAGAAGACGTTATTTATCGGCGAGGTGAGCTTAATCGGCGATATTCGCGATGTTACGAATCTGGATTTGCGCCTCGCGGAGGGGGCGAATCAGGGCTTTGAAAAGGCGATCGTGCCGCGCAAACCTCTGCAAAGCCCGCAAAATCTCAAATGTTTTGTCGCCGAAGAAGTGGCGAAAGTAATTGATTGGATGTGAGCAAACCCAGCTAGCCGCGATCCTCGCGCTTTATTTTATAAACGATACTGTAAACTCGCGAAATTTTTAGCCAAAATAAGGAGTTGTTTTATGCGGCAAAAATACTGCGGACTTTTTGTGATTTTATGGTTATTGTCTTTTGTTAGTTTGACTTCTTGTTATGCAACAGTCGCGGAGGGACAAGACCCAAGCAAACTCTTTGAGCAAGCAAAGAATGCCGAAAAACGCGGAGATTATCAATACGCCGTAAATTTGTATTCGCGAGCAATAGCTATAAACCCAAACAATTCAGTAGCTTATAACAATCGCGGCATTGCGTATTATAAGTTAGAGTATTACGATCTAGCGATCGCGGATTTCACGCAAGCGATCGAGCTTGACCCAAAAAACGTTGAGGCTTACAACAATCGCGGCAATGCGTATTATAAAGTGCAATATTACAGTCAAGCGATTGAAAATTATACGCAAGCGATCGAGCTTGATCCAAAAGAAGCTTTATATTACAACAATCGCGCCGATGCGTATTATGAACTGCAAAATTACAAACAAGCGATAGCGGATTATACGCAAGCGATCGCGCTTGACCCAAAAAACGTTGAGGCTTACAACAATCGCGGCAATGTGTATTATGGACTGAAAAATTACAGTCAAGCGATTGAAAATTACACGCAAGCGATCAAGATCAACCAAGAATATGTTAAAGCTTACTACAATCGCGGGCTTGCGTATAAAGAATTGCAAAATTACGATCAAGCGATCGCGGATTTCACGCAAGCGATCGAGCTTGACCCAAAAAATGTTGTATATTACATCAAGCGCGGCG
>JAITUT010000091.1 GCA_031286325.1 Helicobacteraceae bacterium | reverse complement strand
ACATCTTCAATTTCCAACTGAATTTTATTTAATTCAGTTAAAACAATTTTGCGAGCAATACGAAATTGTTCGCCAATATTACTTTCGATTTCTCCTGTAATAAATATTTTCATCTAATATTCTTTTTTTGTTTAGAATCTGTACAGCGCCTCAAAGGTGCAAAATATTGTCTTTTCAACCTTTCTTTTTCTTCATTTTTCATTGCGGTTTTATTTGATTCTTTCTTCATTTTTCATTTCACTGCCTACGATCGCCTCCGCGCGGGCGAGGGCGCGGTCAATGTGATTGCAAATGTTCTGATCGCCGATGATTTTGTTGAGTCCCGCGCGGCGGACGCTGTTATAGACCGCGTCGCTTACGCCGCTCAAAACGAGCGTAGTTCCCTGCTCGGCGGCGTTTTGCTGCAAAACTTCCAGCGCGTTGAGCCCAGCAGCGTCCGCCATTGGCACATAGCGCATTCGCAAAATAAAGACTTTGGGCGGTTTGGAAAATAGCCGCAAAGTATCGCGCAAGCGATCGGCGACTCCGAAAAAGAGAGGTCCGAAAAGCTCATAAACCTCCGTATCGGGCGGCACGATCTTTTTGCTGATCGCGTCTGGATCGCCCGCCTCGTCGCCAAGCGTCCCCGCCTGCGCCTCTTGAAACGACTTGATCTGCGTGCCGTCCATCATTTTTTGGATAAATACAAGGCTTGCCATTGAAATTCCTGCGAGGATCGCGATGTTCAAATCCACAAGCACCGTTAGCGCCAGCGTCATAAACAAAACCGCCGCGTCGCTTTTTGGCGCTTTCAAAATTTGCCGCACGCGCTTAATTTCGCACATATTCCACGCGATAATTATCAAAATCCCGCTCAAGGCGGCGAGCGGAACTTTGGCGATAAAGGGCGCGAGCAAAAACATAATCAACAAAAGCCACGCCGCGTGCAACATTCCGCTAATTGGGCTTTTCGCGCCGTTTTGAATGTTCGCCGCGGTTCGGGCGATCGCGCCCGTAGCGCAAATCCCGCCGAAGCAAGCGCTGGCTACATTCGCCACGCCTTGCCCTACGAGCTCGGAATTAGAGTTGTGGCGCGTTCCCGCCATACCGTCCGCGACTACCGCGCTTAAAAGCGACTCGATCGCGGCGAGGAGCGTGATCGTGAGCGCGCTGGGGAACAAGAGGCGCAACTTTTCAAAGGTGATTTCAGGGAGCGCGGGCGAGGGCAATACATTAGGGATCGCGCCGAATGTGTTTTCAATAGTCGCGATCGGCAGATCGGGCAAAACGAACATCATTAAACCCATCGCGCCCACGACTACAACGGGACCTGGAATGCGCGGGATAAACTTTTTGCAAAAGATAATGATCGCCATTGAAACCGCTGCGATCAAAACCGCGTACATATTGACGCTGTGTAAGTTTTCGGCGTAGATCGCGAGGCGGCGCAAAAAGTCCGGCGGCACTTCGCCCGAAATTTGCAGTCCCAAAAAATCCTTTAACTGCGAGAAAAAGAGCAAGATCGCGATCCCGCTCGTGAAGCCAGTAATGACGGGATACGGGATAAAGCTGATCAAAATTCCCGCTTTGCAGAGCCCTAAAAAAATCAGCATAATTCCCGCCATTGCCGTAGCGATCACGAGTCCTTCAAAGCCAAATTGCGAATAAACCGTGGCGACCGTTACGGCGAACGCCGCTGTGGGACCGCCGATTTGGTGCTTGCTGCCGCCTAAAAACGAGATGAAAAATCCAGCCACGATCGCGGTAAATAGACCTTTTTCGGGCGAAAGACCGCTGGCGATCGCGATCGCCATTGCGAGCGGCACGGCGATCACGGCGACCGTCAAACCACTGATCGTATCGCTAATTAGATCGCGCGGTTTATAACCGCTTTTAAGCGAGATAACGCTTTGCGGCACAAAAATTCGCAAGTAATTTTTAAGCGTAATTTTAAGATTGTGCATACAAGCCTCTTTTAACAACCAAAAATAAAGTGCGGATTTTACTATTTTTATTCCACAAAAGCCTTTCGGCGAAAAATGTTATGATTGCGGCTCTGTTTTGGCGCGAAATTTGCTTTTATGCGGTAAAACGCATCAAAGGGGAGGGTTAGTATGCAAAGTTGGTTGAGCGTCGATGAGTTCGCCAAACTCGTGGGCAAGAGCCCTGATGAGATTACAAAAATGTGCGAGGAAAATAAACTTGCCAGCAAAGCCGAAGGCGGCAAGCTAATGATAGAGAGCAAGAGCGGCGTGAGTTTGCTGTTGCCTAAAAAAATTGAGTCCGAGCTAGTCTTTGACACCCACACGAGCGCGATGACTTTTGTGGAGAAGACGGTCGGCACGATCCTCTCAATGCACGAAAAGGTCATAGACGCCAAAGACGAGACGCTCACCGCGCTCAAAAACGAAAACCAATTCTTGAAAGACGGCTTGCTCGCTATGCAAGAGCTCTACGACGAGGATCGCAAGTCTATTGAGGTGCTCACGAAGCAACTCACGATCACGCAAGAGGAGTTGGAGTTTGTTAAGCGCAAATACAAATTGATGTGGGGCAAGGCGATAGATTACGCGGCGGAAAAAAGCGCCAAAAAAATCTAAAAACGCCGATATTCTATATAAACAATTAGGAGGTTTGAGATGACGCTCATTATGAAAAATTTATCCGACGAGATCGCGAAAAAAGTGATAGAGTTCGCTAACGAGCAGGGCGGCGAGGTGGAGATCGCGCCGATCGCAAGACGTCAGGACGATTTCATTAATACCAGATTGGCGCACCAGCCATATCGCGACAACGACTTGCGCAAATGGAGCTATCGCTCTTTGCCCGCGAGCGGGAATAGGAATTAGGATTTTAGGGGGCGCGTTTGACGCTCCCATCGCATTGCGTATAAGCGCGAAAACACAATATCAAGATGTAATTAAGGAATTAAAATCTATATGAAAACCGAAGAAAAAGAAAGGTTGAAAATAAACGTAGTGGCGGCTGAGGGACAAACGCAGCCGAACAAGGGAAATATGTTAAAAGAAAAATTGGTAAAACGGCTTGAAAAGTTTCTTGCTGAAAACGAAATGCTTGGAACTGCCGCAACCGCTGAACAAATAGCCGAAGCGGAAAAAATACTCAACGTGAAATTTCCAACGGCTTATGTGGACTTTATTACTCGATTTGGCGGAACTTATGCAGGAGTTGCTATTCACGCTTTTGAAAACGCTTCCGAGATTGGAAACGAAACTGTAATCGAACTAACGCAAAATATGAGGCAGGCTTTTGGAAACGGAGATAAAAGACAGAAGGAAGCGCAACAAAGTATTGCTTTTTCTGATGACGGTTCGGGGAATCCAATTTTGCTTAACTCAAAAGGCGAAGTTGTGATTTTCTACCACGACTGCGATGAGCGAGAAGTTCTTGCTTCTAACTTGGGAAAGTTTATCGAAGATAATTTTGAAGAATGGTGATACTATATGAAAACCGAAGAAAAAGAAAGGTTGAAAATACAATATTTTTACCTTTGCGGCGTTATACTGATTTTAAATAAAAATGATTATTAGATGAAAATATTTATTACAGGAGAAATCGAAAGTAATATTGGCGAACAATTTCGTATTGCTCGCAAAATTGTTTTAACTGAATTAAATAAAATTCAGTTGGAAATTGAAGATGT
>JAITUT010000057.1 GCA_031286325.1 Helicobacteraceae bacterium | reverse complement strand
AAAAGCTTTGCTCCCGCGAGAAGTTAAATACAACTTGCGATCGCGGTCAAAAATAATTAAATAGCGCGTAATGAAATTTCGTTAGTTTTCACCAGCCATTCAACTTGATCGCCGATCTTTATATCCATTTTTTTCGCGCTTTCGGCGGTGATAATCGAACAAATTTCAGAGCCGTTCGCGTCTATTATTATTTCACATAAAAGCTCGCTAAATTCCACATTTTTTACGATCCCAAAGTTACGATTGCGCAAACTAATCATTCCGCTTAAATTTTTCGCGATCGCGACTTCGGTTTCTTTAAACAAAATTTGCACATTTTCACCCGCTTTCAAATACGGGCAACTCTGAGCTTCCTCCACTAACAACGCGGCGAAATTCATCTTCGCCGCGCGCATCTCGGCGATCGCGATCGCGCCCTCAAAACGTACATTTTTCACAACGCCGAAAAGCTGATTCATTGCGTTACGTTTAACCCGTGTTTAGCGAAAATCTCTTTCGCCTTTTCGCCGCGCAAAAACTCCATAAATTTCCGCGCCTCTTCTTTGTTTTTGCTGTTTTTCAAAACAACGCTGCCGTAAACTAACGGGCTGTAAAGTTTGGCGTCAATATAAGCGTATTTGCCCTCGCCTTTTGCGATCTTGTCCGCCACGACCGAAAAACCCGTAATCCCGACATCAGCCGCGCCCGTCTCTACAAGCGTAGTCGCCGCCGAAATGTTTTCGCCCAGTACTAGCTTTTTCTCTACTTTTTTCAACGCGCCGCCGTTTTGCAAAACTTCCATCGCCGCAACGCCTAGAGGCGCGGTCTTGGGGTTCGCCAGCGCGATGTGTTTGACTTTTTTATCGTTCAAAACCGCCAAACCATTCGCGACGTCCGTCGAGCGACTCCACAAAATTAACTTGTTTCCCACGCTCTTTACTACCGCGCCCTCCGCGAGCCCTAATTTCTCAACTTCCAGCGGGTATTTCATATCCGCCGACATAAAGATGTCAAAGGGCGCGCCCTCTTGAATCTGCTGCGTTAATTTGCCGCTAGCCGCAAATACCGTCTCCACTTTGCCGTCGTCATAAGCCCGTGCGATCTCAGTCAAGGCGTTTTTGTAACTCGCCGCCGCCGCAACGGTTATATCCGCAACTAATAACGATGCGCCTAAAAAAAAGCTCGCGATCAATCCCGCAAGCGGTTTTCCTAAAAATTTCATTTCACGCCCCTAAAATAATGTGGCTGGCTTTAATCAACGCCCACGCTTTATCGCCCTTTTTCAGAGCGAGCTCTTTTACGCTCTCGTTCGTGATAATCGCCGCGATCGTAGCGCCGCCTTTGATCGCAAGTTTCACCTCGCTATTTACCGCGCCGTTCGTAATGTTTGCGATCTCGCCCTCAATCACATTCCGCGCGCTGATTTTTGCGGGCTTTTCGCTCGCCAAAATCACCCAGCTTGACTTAATGAGCGCGTAAACTTGATCGCCCATTTTAAGCGACATCTGCTCCGCGCTCTCGTTCGTGATCACCGCCGCGAGCCTCTGAGAGCCGCTTAACTCCAATTCTACTTCGGTGTTGATCGCGTCCTTTTTGATCGCTACGATCGCGCCCGCAAGATTGTTTCTCGCGCTTGTTTTCATCGTAATCCTTTGCGCCGTTTCAAGGAGCGACGAAAAATCGTCGCCGCTTTTGGCAAGTTCGCTCATCAATTGATCGTGCTTTTTGGCGAGTTGCTCGAATAATTCGATCAGCTTTTCGCCCGCCTTTGTTAGTTTCGCGCCGCCGCCGTGCTTGCCGCCGCGAGCGCTCTCGACAAGAGGCGCGGGCGAAAGGTTATTCATCGCGTCTATTGAGTCCCACGCGGTTTTGTAGCTCATTTTGAGATTTTTCGCCGCTTGGTTGATTGAGCCAACTTTGCCAATCTGCTTCAAAAGCGCGATGCGCCCGCCGCCTAAAAACCTGCGATCGTTAATGTCCAGCCAAACTCTGCCGCCTACTTCCATATTCCGCCTGCTTTTGCAAAAGTGGCGTTATATTATCATAAATATAACGAACGCGCAAGAGGATCGCGCAAGGGAAAATTACGGCATAATTGCCGCTTAAAGTTGGCAAATTATTTGCGAAAGGTCTTTATGAGGCGTTTGGCGTGGATTGCGGCGCTTGTCGTCGGCAACTTAACTATAGCGTCGGCGGAGGAGATTTTGGTGCCCGCCGCCGATCGCGATCGGATTATCAAAATGAGCGATGGGCGGCAAGTCCGCTTGCCTGCGGGGCGCGAATTGATTCGCGCTGACGACGGGCGAATTTTGGCGCGCCACAGAACTACTCCGCAGAGCGACGCGAGACAGGGCGGATCGCTTGTACGCCCGCCCGCGCCTACTCAAAAGCAGTTGGCAAGAGCGTTGCCGGACGGCGCGAAAATGCCCGTGGATCGCTGGGCGTATTACGTTTCGCTATTCGGCGCGAGCCGCAGCGTGAGCCGCAAACACGACATCAAAACGGACAATTTATGCGCGATCGATTCTAATTGCGAAATTACTTACGAGGGCGCGAAATTCAAAGCGGACGGCAGGAGCGTTTCTCTGGATAAGACCAAGACCGAAACGTCTTTTGGCGGCTCGCTCGG
>JAITUT010000046.1 GCA_031286325.1 Helicobacteraceae bacterium | reverse complement strand
CCAAGCGGCTGATCGTTGATCGTTATGTTAAATTCCGGAGCACCGCCGAAAATCGCGTCTCGGTAAATATAAACGCTCGCCTTGCCTTCCGCCATAGGCTCTTTTAGCTCCGCGCTCTTTGCGCAACCTATGAATCCAGCCAAAACCAATGTTAAAACCAGCGCCGCGATCAAAATTCTGAACATTTTGCCCTCGTAACTCTAAAAATTTCGCGAATTATAGTGATGATTTGCTAAATCATTAGATCGCGGGAATTCTTATCGCTTTTATACCCAAATCGCATTGGCTAATTTTTTGCGATCGCTAGCTTTTTATTTGTCTATTCCGTTATGTTGCAAACAAGCGTCTTAATACTCCGTTTTAATTTAGCTTTCATATTTGTTTATCGGCGTAAAACAAGAGCATATTTTAGCTACTTGTTTGAGTTCTTTAACAACTTATTGTTAAGGCTTAGGTTTACGAGGCGATCGCCGCGCTTTACGCTTGGGAGCAGGCGCGGCGATCTTTACGAGTGCGATCTATTTATAGACAAATAGATCGCGCTTATTATAGCACAGAGGAGGCTATATGGCGTTAAAGAGTGGCAAAAAGACTGGGAAGCCTACAAGTAAGGTATTTAACAACTTGCGAGGCTGGGAGAGCATTATTAGCGCGGGCGTTATGGGACTTGGCGTATTGATAGCGGGATCGGGCTTTATCGCGATTTTGCTTGGAATAGGTAAAGAAGCTGGCTATAAAATGATCGCGGCGACCATTATTTTGGGGGTTATTGTTATGATAATCGCTGGTGCGGGAGCTTATATCGTAGAAAGGAGACGGTGATGGAGGCTTATATCGCTTTAGCAATGCTTGTAGGGAGCGCGTTTTTTATGATCGGCGTTATGTTGTATGTAAGTAGGCGCGACGATAAGCGGCTCGGCTTGATCAAGTAAGGCGGGTGAGGTTTAACAACCTCTAGCGTTAAGTTGAGGCGCGGCGATCTTTGCGATCTTGCTGGATCAAAGATCGCCGCTATATGGCGGGGCATATCCCGCGCGTGTGAGTATAGCACAGAGGAGGCTATATGGCGTTAAGGTGGACGTATAATAAGCGAGGGCGCGATAATACCGCGCTTAATAGGCTAAGGGGTTTTGAGGCGATCGCCCTCACTTTGTTTGGAAGTTTAGGCGTTTGGTTAGCGGGGTCGGGTTTTATCGCCGCTTTACTAGATATAGGCAAAGAAGCTGGCGTTAAAATGATCGCTTTTACCATTATCATAGGCTTTATTGTTATGATAGCGGCGGGGCTGATAGCCTACACTATAGAGCAAAGGAGACGGTGATGTTGGTTTATTCTATTTTAGCGGCTATGTTAGCCTTTGTGTTGATTGGATCGGCGGTTGTTTTTTACGCTGGTAAGCGACTAGACAGACAAGAGGGTTTAATTAAGTAAAGCGGCTGGGATTTATCTCTATAAGATCGCGCGATTGTGCGCTAACACGATCGCGCGAATAACGCGCCAAAGACGGCGCAAAATAAAAGGATAGGAAATGTGGAGCATATCCAAAAAAGACTTAAAAGCGGCTTTAGCCGTTATGAAGCAGGAAAAACACGGGCGGGTTGAGCTAATTAACCCTATTACCGAGCATTATGGCGCGGCGATCGCGATCGGTATGCATAACAAGGCGATCGCGGTTTTTGAGCTTTTCGACGCGATCGGCGGCGGTAAAGAGTGCGTTATTAAAGCGGAGCAAATAGCGTCGCTCTTGGAAAGTAGCGGCGAAATAGCGAAAAAGCTTGAACCTCTTATGAAAACCGCGTATAACGTAACGCTTGAAATTTCAGACGGTCGCCTAATTTTTAGCGCGGGCGAGATTAAAATCGCCTTTGAAAGAGAAAACGAATCGTACCTTGAGGGCGAAATTCGCGAAATTCGCGCGGATATTGTAGGGCGCGTAAATATACCTAACGCGCATTTTCACAATAAATTCAAAACCCTCGCGCCCTTTATTGATCCAAAAGCGGAGCGGCTCGGATTAAGGGCGATCGCGGTTGATCGCGATTTAGACGGCGGGTTATCTTTGGTCGCGTTTTCAGCTCCGTGCGGAATGATTAACCGCTTGTGCGATAAGGCTACGGTTTTGAATGGTTTAACGGATTGCGAAGTCGATAAATTCCCCGTTTTACTGCCTATTAACGCAATTAAAGCGGCGATAGGGAGTAGCAAGCGGCATTTATTATGGCTTGGCAATAACGGCGCGGCGCAAATTGATTTAATAGAATCGACGGGCTGGGTATTTTCGCGTTATAACGAGGAATATCCGAATTGGAAAGGGTTGTTCCCGTCGGAATGGAAAGCTACGGGCGAATTTTACGGTCGCGAATTTGTGGCGACTACGGCGGATTTGGCGAGTAACGAGATCGTGTGGAATACGCAAAACGGCGAAATACGCGCGGCGAATGAGGCGATCGCGGAAAATGGCGCGGCGACGGGCATAACAGCGAAAAGCGGACGTTTGCCGCGCGAATTATGGTTAAACGCGAAATTTGTCCGCAAGTTTTGGAAAGCGGCGAATGTAGAGGGCAAAATAAAGATAAGCGCGGACGCTAATTATAGACCGATCTTGCTATCAAATTGGGCGTATAAAATGCTTTTTTCGCCTATTACGATCAAAGATCGCAAGGTTGAGGAAGCTTTAAGCGATGGCGAATTAAAGGAAGCCGCGCAAATTAAAGCGGAGCAGGAGACGATCGCGCCGATCGCGAATGAAACGCAAGAGGCGATCGTCGCTGAAACAAGCGCGGCGAATGAGGAGACGGAGATCGCGGCTAAAACGGCGATTGAAACGCCGATCGCCGCGCGGGTAGAAATTCCGTTAGCAAAACTCGCTGAAATCGCGGAAGCAAAGCTCGCCAGATCGCGTAGCAAGATCGCCGCGAAAAACGCAGAAGAAGTGAAATTTGAAAAAAGCGTTCGGAGAGCTATTAAAATAGCGCAAACACACACGCTCGCCGAAATTGACGCGCTGATCGCCGCTGAAGCGGCGACAAATAAAACGCCGATCGTAGAAACACAAAATACAAAGGATCAAACAATGGAAACGGCAAAAGCAAAAGGGACAAAAGCGCGATCGGATTATACGATCGTAGGCGGATCAAAAGATCGGGGTTGGGCGGTGATCGCGGAGTGCTCTTCCCATAGCATTTACGACGACGAAACGCCAGCGGAGCAAGAAACGGAGATCGCCGATGTGATCGCGCCGATCGCGGCTAAAACAAGCGCGGCGATCGAGGAGACGGCGATCGCGGCTGAAGCGGCGAATGAAACGCCGATCGCGCCGATCGCCGCGCCTAAAATGGCGAATTATCGCAGGAGAAAATTGCGCGATATTACCGCAATATCGGGCGGGGTGATTTTTGAAAATAAAAAACGTCCTTATATAGTCGCGCCTTTTGGCACGAAAATGGCTGGCTATGGATACGCTACGCAATTTGAGGCTTTGCCGATGTTAGATTTTGTCGTGTGGCAAAATCGCGACGGCGCGTGGATTGTGAGCGAATTAAGCACGGGACAGACTTTGATCCGCAAAGAAACGCGCTTTAAGGCTTTAACGGCGGCGAATAAAGCCTTCGCCGAAACCGCGATCGCGGCTGAATATCAAGAGAAGATCGCGAAATTACGCGCTGAAAACGGCGATATAAACGCCGATACGATCGCGGAGATTGAGCGAATAGAAACGGCTGAGGCTGAAGCGCAAAAAGAAGCCGAAGCGAAAATCGCGGAAATAACGGCGCGGATTTACGCTCGCATAGCGGCTTCTAGGGCGATAAGATCGGCGGCTTAAACGCCAAAAGACCCCCGCCGATATTTGGCGGGGGCGCGGTCAAAAGGAAAGGATAAAAAATGGGGCTTGTCGAGTTGGTTTTGGTAGTTTTATTTTTTACCGCTCTATTTGGCGGTATTAACGCGGTCGCCAAAGTGATCTTTATCGGTACGCCGTTATTGATCGCTTTTATAGTTTTTTACCTTTTTGTAGGAAGCGTTTTTAATCAAAAATAACGCTAAAACGCGATCGCGCGTTTCTTATGAGGAGAAATAAGCCGCGCGATCACTATATGTGCCTTATTATTATAAAGCAAAAGCCATTAAAGGATATTGTAAGAACGGGGGCGGTATGATTAAAGCGTTATTATTTCGCGTTAAATCGCGGGTTATAGTATTGGCAAGGCTAATCAAAGAAGAACCGATCAAAGAGTGGATCGCGGGGTATTTTTCGCAATTATCCGTCGCGACTTTAGCGATCGGTCTTTTTCAAAGTAACGCGGGGGTTGCGCTGGACATTATTTTTTGGCTCGGCGCATTTTGGCTTAAAATCAAAAATAGGGGGTAAAAATGGGAGCTTGGATTGCTGTTGCCGTGTTTGGATTAACTATCTTTTTGTTTGTAGTGATCGCGGATCATTTGCCCGATCAAAAGAGCGGCGATATAAAAACCGCTTAAAGCGGCGCGGCGCGAAAAAAGGAGCTTAATATGCAAATGGATTGGAGCGGCTTAACAATAGCGATGAGCGTAATGGGGGCGATCGCGTTGGGGCTATTTTACCTCCAGCACCTTAAAGATCGCGGCGTGTTTGCTCCCGATTAAGCTCGCCGATTATTAAGAGGCAAAAAGGGCTTAGTTTGGGATAAGTCTTGAAACGAAAAAAGTAATGCGCAAATTTTGCGCATTACTTAAAACCCGTGACGTTCTATTTCCTTAACGTTATTCTTGCGGTCGGTTATCGCGTAAAATCGCGCTCGCGCGCGGCTTCGCGGAATTTTCCGCCGCGCAAGTAAAAATACCAGCAAAAGCGCCAAAATTAAAATGCGCGTTAAACTCCCGTTAATAGATTGTAATCTAGCGTTTTGTTTCAAACCATAATTTTGTATTAGAGTGGAATTTTTCGGCGCGGAGAAGTTCAAGCGGGCGATCGGACTTTACGCGCTTTTCGCCGCCTGTTAGAGCCGCGCTTTGGTAAAAAAGACACCAATCTATATGATCGTAAATGAGATTAAACATTTCCGCGCCGCCCTCTACGAGCGTAAAACCGCGCAAATGCCGCTCCAACTCGCCTAAATTCGCGACCATAACTTTACGGTTCGGGACGGAAAATAGCGGAATATTTTTATCAAAGAGATTGCCCGTCAAGTTCCTAACGACGTTGCCATTTAGAATGTCGTTATTGTCCATAAAGACGCTTTCAGCCATTGCGGTTTTCGCCGCGATCTCGTCTTTGTTTCTTGAAAGTATCAGCACATCGGGGGCTTTGCCGCCTGTACGCCTCGCGTCCAGCGTGGGTCTATCCGCGCGGACTGAAGCGCCGCCGATCAAAAGCAAGTCGCAAACGGAGCGCAATTTATGCGTCTCGTCAAGCGCTTCGTGGCAGCTGATAATCCCGCCGTCTATGGAGCCGTCAAGCCTGATTGCTTGTTTGAACAACACAAACGGCTTTTTTTGCCAAATCCTAAACGGCGCGAGCAACTTTTCGCCCTCGCTTTCTAAGCAGCCGCCCTCTACCTCAACGCCGCGAGATTTCAGATATTCGCCGCCGCCTTTCATTTTATCGGTAGTGTCGCGCGCCGCAAAGACGACCCTTGATACGCTCAAATCCGCGATCAAAGCGGCGCAAGAGGGCGTTTTGCCCTCTGCGTTGCAGGGCTCTAATGAGCAATATAACGTCGCGTCCGCGAAAAATCCGTTGTGGTTTGAGCGCAAAAAGCCGTGAATTTCAGCGGAGGTTTTAGGCGGGTTTGGCGCTTCGCCTTTCGCGGCGGTAAACGCGCGGTATAGCGCCAAAACTTCGGCGTGCGCTTCGCCCGACTTTTCGTGCGCGGCGATCGACAAAATTTTACCGTTCGCGTCGAGCAATACCGCGCCCACAGCGGGATTGGGATATGCGAGGAGTTGAAAACGCCACGCCTCGTCCAGAGCAAGGCGCATATATAGATCGTTATTCATCGCGTTTAACTCCTCGTCAAATTCCGTTAAATTTAATTTAGCAAAAAAGTTGTTAGATAATTCCGCATAGCCCAGATCGGCGGCTTTTCACGCGTTCCCTAACGCCAAATATATCGCTCGCGGCGATCCGCAGATCGCCTAACGAGAGAGTAAATCAAAATAAAATAGTGATCGCCTGATTATTTCGCGCTATTCTCCGTAATCGCGCGCGAGATTTTGTAGGCGCAGAATTTAGGTCCGCACATTGAGCAAAATTCCGCAGTTTTGAATTTATCTTGCGGCAGAGATTCGTCGTGAAATTCGCGCGCGCGATCGCCGTCAAGCGCGAGTTCAAATTGCCGATTCCAATCAAAAGCGTAACGCGCGTCGCTCATCTCGTCGTCGCGAACGCGAGCGCCGCGCCGCCCCCGCGCGATATCCGCCGAGTGCGCCGCGATCTTATAAGCGATAATTCCCTCGCGCACGTCATTTGCGTTCGGCAGTCCCAAATGCTCCTTCGGCGTAACATAACAGAGCATCGCC
Organism: Helicobacteraceae bacterium; assembly: GCA_031286325.1. Lineage (GTDB taxonomy): Bacteria > Campylobacterota > Campylobacteria > Campylobacterales > SZUA-545 > JAIRNH01. The sequence goes on along the minus strand of JAITUT010000046.1, from coordinate 48,359 downwards.
GCGCCGTACATTCCCGCCAGCGCCGCGCCTATCGCGCTGCCTATATGATCGTAGCCCGCGCCGATGTCCGTTACAAGCGGTCCCAGCACATAAAAGGGAGCTTCGTGGCAGTAGCGGCGTTGAACTTTCATATTGTATTCGATCTGATTTAGCGGAATGTGCCCGGGTCCTTCAATCATCACTTGCACATCGCGATCCCACGCGCGAAGCGTCAAATCGCCCAAAACTTTCAGCTCTTCAAGCTGCGCCTCGTCGCTCGCGTCCGCGAGACAGCCGGGTCGCAGGCTATCGCCCAGCGATAGACTCGCATCGTATTTGCGGCAAATTTCCAAAACCTCGTCAAACGCCGAATAAAAGGGATTTTCCGCGTTGCGCTCTTGCATCCACGCGCCGATTAGCGATCCGCCGCGCGAAACCACGCCCATTTTGCGATTCGCCGCCGCAGGCAAAAGCCGCCGCAAAAATCCCGCGTGGATCGTAAAGTAACTCACGCCTTGTTTCGCCTGCTTCTCCAAAACGCGCAAAATATCATCTACGCTCACATTCATCGGGTCTTGATTTTTCGCCTCTTGGACGATCTGATACATCGGCACGGTGCCAACGGGCGCGTCGCTCTCGGCAAGCACCGCCGCGCGGACTAAATCCGTGTTGTCGCAGACGCTCAAATCCATTATCGTATCCGCGCCGTATTTGAGGCTCACGCACGCCTTTTGCGCCTCAGTTCCAGGATCGCTGGAAAGCGCGCTCGCGCCGATATTGGCGTTAATTTTGCAACGCGCCGCGATCCCTATCGCCATCGGTTTTTGGCGCGCGTGGTTAATGTTCGCTGGGATTATCAGCCGCCCGCGCGCGATCTCAGATCGCACGAGCTCAGGCTCTAAATTTTCATCAGCCGCGACAAAGTTCATTTCTTCCGTAATCACGCCCTTTTTCGCGTAATACATCTGCGTTTTTACACGGTCGTTTTCCCGCGCTTTTAACCAATTTGATCTCATATTTGTCCTTTTTATTGCGAAATATACAAAAAATCAGCCTTTTTCCACGCGGCATAATTTTTGCTTTACTTACAAAAACGGAGCGGGGAATGACGGAATATCAGGCTTTGTTCGCTCAAGAGGCGGGCGAACTTTTCGCAAACGCTTATGAGCGGTTACTTGTCGCGGAGGAAAAAGACGCGCTGGACAAATACGATGTGGCGGAACTTTTCCGCGCGATCCACACGATCAAAGGCGGCGGCGGCAGCGTGGATTTTGACCATTTGAGCCGTTACGCGCACAAAATAGAAAACCTTTTAGCGCAGCTCCGCGATGACAAGATCGCCTACCAGCGCGGAATGGCGGGCTTTTTATTAGACAACGTAGATCGCTTGCAAGAGGTTTTGGACTTGGAGGCGAAAGCCGAGATAGACGAAAACGACTTTAACCAAAAAATTGCGTTATTAGAGAAGAAAATCGCCGAATTTGCCGGCGAAAACGCCGATCAAACGTCCGTTCAAACGTCAATTTCCGCGCCCGCCGCTAATGACGGATTTATGCTCTTTACTCCTGAAATGATCGAGGATTTTAACCGAGCTGAAAAAGGCGCGGACGACGGCTTTATGCTCTTTACTCCAGAAATGATCGCCGAGGCGCAAAAGACGCCTGAAAAACCCGCTGAAAAACCGCTTGAAAAACCCGCCGAAAAATCTGTTGAAAACCGCGCCGAACTCCCGCGCAACGAAAACGTCGACCCCAAAAAAGAGTTACAAACCGGCGCGATCAAAGTTGATTTGGAGAAAATCGATCGCCTGTTAAACAGAGTCGGCGAACTTGTGATCACAAACTCCACGCTCCACAAATTCGCCGAGACTTTATCCGATCGCGAATCGCGCGGCGAGTTGGAGGAGCGATTAGCGCAGCTTACGCGCCACATTCGCGAATTGCAAGACGCGGTAATGGCTGTCAGAATGGTGCCGCTTGATCACATCTACGCGAAGTTGCCGAAAATGGTGCGCGACTTGTCCAAAAAACTTGACAAAAAAGCGCGGTTTATCTCCGTGGGCGGCTCGGTGGAAATAGATAAAGTGATGATAGAAGGGCTTATCGATCCGTTAAATCACATAATCCGCAACGCGATAGATCACGGCGTTGAGAGCGAGGATGCGCGCGAAAAATCAGGCAAAGATTTAACCGCCACGATCAAAATCGAAGCGGCGCAAGAAAACGGGCAGATCGTAATAAATATCAGCGACGACGGGCGCGGGATCAACGCCGCTAAAGTCGTGAAAAAAGCTATAGAAAAGGGCATTATCACCGCCGAAATCGCCGCCAAAATGAGCGAAGACGAAAAAAACGATCTGATCTTCGCGGCGGGGCTCACAACGGCGCAAAAAGTTACGGATATTTCTGGGCGCGGCGTGGGAATGGACGTAGTGCGCAGCAACATCGCTAAACTCGGGGGCTTCGCCCGCGTGAGATCGCGCGAGGGGGCTGGCACTACGATCTCAATCGCTCTGCCGCTCACGCTGGCGATCTTAGACGGGCTCGCCGTGAGCGTAGGTGATCGCGAGTTCATTTTGCCGCTTGCCTTAGTCGCCGAATCGCTGCAGCCTAAAGATTCAATGATTCAAACCAACGGCGATGGATCGCGGATGTATTTAATGCTGCGCAACGAAATTATCCCGATCGTGGAGCTGCACGCGTTATTCGGTATCAAGCCGCGACATACGAGAATTTCGCGCGGAATGATCATTGTCGCTAGATCGGGAAGCGAAAAGATCGCGCTCTTTGTGGATAGTTTCGGCGCGCAGCGGCAAGTCGTGGTCAAATCGCTTGAAAAAAACTTTCGCCGCGCGATGGGCGTAGGCGGCGCGACCGTGCAAGGAGACGGCGCGATCGTGCTAATTCTCGATCCGATAGGTCTCGCCGAAAAGGAGCGCGAATCGCGTTCAAAAGCCGCGTTGAGCGCGAATTTAACCGCGCAAATTACGCCGCGCGCCGCCGCCAAACGCCCCCAAAGCAAAGAAGCCGAAGAATATCTGATATTCAGAATGTTCGGCTTGCCATACGGCGCGTTGTTAAAGCGCGTGAGCAAGATCGTAACCTACCAATCGCAGATCACGCCGCTGCCATTTTCGCCGCCGTGGATTTTGGGCGTAATAAATTTGCGCGGCGAAGTAACGCCTATTATAGATTTTCGCCTGAAATTCTCAAAACTCGGCGTGGTTTATGACGAAGAGACGATAATTATCGCGCTGAAATTCCCCAACGATCGCTTAATGGCGATCGCCGTTGATAGCATTGAGACGATAGCTCTTCTAAAATCCTCCGATATGTGCCGCCCGATTGACATCGGCGGCGGTTTAGAGGCGCGGTATTTAGAGGGTTTGGCGCAAATTGACGGCGAAATGGTGAGTATTATTAACATAGACGAAATGCTGAATTTGGAGGAGTTATGAAGTTAATCGGAGCGCACGTTAGCGTTTCAGGCGGCGCGCAAAACGCGCCCGCAAACGCGGCGGCGATCGGGGCAAAAGCTTTCGCGTTATTCACAAAAAATCAACGTCAATGGAGATCGCCGCCTTTAGAAGATTTCGCGATCGCGGAATTTAAGGCGCGACGCAAGGCTTTCGGCTACGAACCAAAGGCGATTTTGCCGCACGATTCTTATTTAATTAACCTCGCCGCGCCCGAAAAGGAGTCGCTCGAAAAAAGTCGCGCGGCGTTTATAGACGAGATGAAACGTTGCGAGGCTTTGGGCTTAGAGCTCTTGAACTTTCACCCTGGATCGCATAAAGGTTTAATTGCCGCGGCGGACGCGGTGAAACTCGCAGCGGAGGGGATCAATATCGCGCTTTCAGAGACAAAAGGCGTTGCGGCGGTGATTGAAAACACTGCGGGCGGCGGAGGTAATTTAGGCTCAAAATTCGCCGAAATCGCGGCGATCATTGATTTGGTCGACGATAAATCGCGCGTGGGCGTTTGCCTTGATACCTGCCACTTGTTTGTCGCGGGCTACGATCTAAGAAGCGCGGAAAAATACGAGGCGGTAACGCGCGAATTTGCCAGCGAAATCGGCTTCAAATTCCTGCGCGGAATGCACATTAACGACGCCAAAGCCGATCTAGGATCGCGCCTTGATCGCCACGAATCAATCGGCAAAGGCAAGCTAGGGATTGAGACGTTTCGTTTGATAATGAACGATGATCGCATAGACGAAATCCCGATGATTTTAGAGACGATTGACGAGAGTATTTGGGCGGAGGAAATCCGCTTGCTTTACTCGCTGATTGGCGCGAAATGACGCTCATTTTAGCGAGCGGAAACAAGCATAAAATTAAAGAGTTCGGCGAGATTTTCTCGGGGTTTAGGGTCGCGCCTTATACGGATTTCGCGCCGTCTTTTGAAATTAATGAAAACGGAACTAGTTTCAAAGAAAACGCGCTGATTAAAGCGCGCGCGGTTTTTGAAAGGGTTGCGGCAAATTCGCCGAACGCGTTGCTTGATTCGATCGTGATCGCCGACGACAGCGGCATTAGTTTGCCGATCTTAAATAACGCGCCCGGGATTTTCAGCGCGCGTTTCGCGGGAGTTGGCGCGAGCGATTTGGACAATTTAAATAAACTGATCGCCGAAATCAAAGCTAGAAATCTCGCGGAAACTCCGGCGTTTTACACTGCCGTGATCGCGGTTGCGCGCAAAATCGGCGCTTCGCGCGGCGAAAAAATCGGCGAAATTTACGCTGCGAGCGCGCACGGCTGGCTTTATGGCGTCGCGATCGCCGCGCCAAGGGGCAAAAACGGTTTCGGCTACGATCCGATCTTTATTCCCGAAGGTTACGATCAGACTTTGGCGGAACTCTCCTCTGAAACGAAAACGCGAATTTCGCACCGCGCCCGCGCCGCGATGTTAGCCGCAAAATTGTTTTAGTATAATCTGCCAAAAATCTCATAAGGCTGAACGATGAAAGTTGTCGCGAGAGTTTTTCGATTTGACGCCAAACACGATTATTTGGGCGCGTTGCAGCCCTTTGAATACCGCGCTGACGAGGGCGCGTCCCTAATTGATTTGCTCTCGGCGTTTAAAAGCGCGAATCCGCTCTGCAAAATGCGCCTTGAGCTTTTGGGCGGCGCGCGCGTAAATGGCGTGGCGGCGCGGCTTGATTCGCCGGTTTCGGCGTTCGCGAGGCACGGCGGCGAGATCGTCTTGGAGCCATTGATGCCCGAGCGCGTTACTTTGGATTTAGAGTGCGATCCTAGCAGGTTTGACGAGAGCTTCAAAATCCTAGCCGATCTAGCCGACAAGAGCGATCGCGCTTATTATGACGACTTTTTCACCGTCTACGCGGCGTCGCCAATGAGGGCGTTAAACCCCGATTATTACGGCGAAGCTTTGTTCGCTTTGGCTTCGCGTTTGATCGCAAAAGACGGCGCGAAAACGGACGAAATTTTGCGCCGCGTTTCGCATCCCGCCAACGGGATTTTCGCGTTCGCGGGACTTTACGGCGCGGTTTTGGACGGCGCGGAGTTTATCGCGGCGGAGGTTGAAAAGTTGCAGGAATTGGCGCGAAATTACGCGCCGACGGGCTTCAAAGCGGCGAAATTCGCTAAACGCGATTTGGGCGATTTGGCTAATTTGGGCGATTTGGGCGGCAAGGCGATCGCCGTGAGCGCGGATTTAGGCGCTTTTGCCGCCTGCGGCGCGAAAGAATACGAGCAAAAGTTAGCCGCGATCGGCGCGGAGGTTTTGCGGCTGAAAAACGCGGCGCGGGTTACGGGCGCAGCTTTCGCGCACAGGCGCGATCTGTCAATCAAAGCCGCTTGCGAAGCGGTCTTGGAAGCGCAAGATTTGGGCGCGGAAGTTTTGTTTTGCGCCGCCGCTCAAACGCGCGACTTTTTGCAATCCAACATAAAAGCGATCAAAAGCGCGGCAAACACGCCGATCATGACTGAGATCGCGTAATTGGTGAGTTCGTTTCGCATTATCACGACGAAGTCGCGCTAAAGCTAGGCGCGGAGTTAATCCCCTGGGGCGGCACGATCTCGCCACAAGCAAGATCATAAAAAAGGAGAACAAATGAGAGGGGCGAAAAAAGGCAATAAAAACGCGCAAAAAGACGCTTTCCCTCGCGCCGCGCGCGCAATAATACAAATGACCGCCGACGAAAAAGACGAGATCACCGCCGCCGCGCGTAAAGCGGGTTTATCGTTTTCCTCTTTCATTCGCCTCGTAGCCCTCAAAGCCGCACGAGGCGAAATCATAACGCGATAAAAACCGCGCGGGGCGAGAAATAAACAGGGCAAAACCAACGGCGAGCGATGCCCCTCGCCGTGATCGCCGCGTTTTCCCGTAGGGGCGAACTCTGTTCGCCCGTCTCCGCGTTATCAACCGCGCCGTCAAAGCCGCCGCCAACTTCAATTAAATTTAGTTAAACTTTTATCATCTTTTGTTAAAGGATAAACAATGCGTATTTTGCTGGCGGTATTTTTGCTTGTTTTCGCTAATTGCGCGGTCTTCGCCGAAAGCGGCGACGAGGCTATGGATCGCGGCGAAAAAGCGGCTAAAAACGGCAAACATCAAGAGGCGATAAAGGCTTTCAATATCGCGATTGAAAAATTTACTGAAGTAATTGAGAAAAATCCTCGCGACGCGAAAGCATATACCGATCGCGGACACGCATATTTTCGTAAAGGAGCTGTTATTTTCAAAGATAAAAGCGAAGAACGTCACGAGCTTTACAAACTCGCAAATGCTGATTGCGCCGCCGCTATAGAAATTGATCCTAATCACACAAGAGCTTACGCTCTTCGCGCCTTGACTTCTACTTTCATAGGCGAAACCTATTACGAAAACGCCATAAAAGACGCTAAGCGAGCGTGCGAATTAGGAAACTGCGACCTCTTAAAACTTATTACGGCGAGATTGACAAGGCTTTCCTATGAAGTTGACTAGTTTTTTCTTTTTCCTAGAGAATCTTTTTTCTTTTTAAGCGCGGCGGTTTTCGCGTAATCCCTGTCAACCCCAAGCCCGTCTTTCGTCAAAGAAAAAGCTTCATCGGGCGCATCCGCCAAAATAGCAAGCTCTAAATAATCGTTATCTGTTGTATATTTTGTTTCTCCGTCTTTCTCTCCCCCTCTCCCGCCCGTCGGCGACGTTAGCCCCTGCCATTTCTTTGCTCCGCCATATTCGTTGTATGTGAACGTATTCGGCGCGCCCGTAACATGGTCAAGGAGCGTCAGCGTTCCTCCGATCTTGCGGCTGCGCAAGGCAAGCTCCGCCGCGTCGTTCTTCGTTTTCGCGTCGTAATACCTTCCAATATTCTCGTTATTCGCCTGCGTAATATCCATTTGCCGATCGCCCTGCGCCAAAGAGCGATCCCTCTGCGCTCTCGTTGCCCGCAAACGGTTTGCGTAGGCGAACAAAAGCTACTTGCTTTTTTACTTTTTTGGTATGCTTCCAGCGCCGGAGGTTGAAGTAATTGGGATCCGTGATAGCCCTTCCTCCGGCGCGTTTCTATTAGAATAAAAACTGATTATTCTCTCTCCGTTCGCTCTGTCGCCGACAACGGCTCTAAACCTAACGCCGTCTATCCACTTAGTATAAACACGCTTTTTACCAACCATAGATTTATATCCCGTCCGCACGACATCGCCCATATTTAGCTGTAAATTTCAGCGCGAAATTCACGATCTAACGGGTTTCCTCCTCTTTAACCGCCGTGATTTTCTCAAAAAACTTGCCGATTTTGCCCATTTCGCGATCCTTTTTGCAAAATTCCAGCTAAACTTTCTTGACTTTTAAGGTTTGCGCGGCTATAATTGCGCCTCGTTTTCTTATTCCGGATTAGCTCAGCGGTAGAGTAGGTGACTGTTAATCACTTGGTCGCTGGTTCGAATCCAGCATCCGGAGCCAATTTTTGATTCTCTTCAATTTCCGCCCGACTTCTTTTTCTGTAGACAATTTTCGCGCTTAACAATAGAGTATAACGGATATAAGCGCAAGGAGTTGAAAATGATTTTAAGAAAAACAGCGATTTTTATTTTGCTTTCTTTTTTAAATTGCGCTGGCGTTGTTTATTCTCAAGTTTTTTATTCTCAAAATACGCCGACTTATAAATCGCCGATTGTCGGGTATGTTACGGCAAAGAAAGGCTTAACAATCAGGTCTTGTCCCTCTATCTCGTGCGATAAAACGGGAACGCTTTTATACGGCGATAGAATCATACTGATAGGGCGAAGCGAGAATCAGGAAGAAATAGATGGAATAACCGAATACTGGTATAAACTTGAGTGGCAGCATAGTTTTGCTTGGATTTTTGGAGGCTTTCTCTCCAACGCAATGCCTAAAGATACTCCTCCAGTTTTAGGAAGATGGCGTATAGAAAATCAAGACGCGCGGTATTATTGGAATTTTAGCCCCGATGGCTACGCGGTTCACGGAAATCCGCTAAGCGGCGGCGGTTTAATTTATGGCGGAAGCTCGTTTGTCGGAGTTTGGACATTACGCGGAGATAATTTAATAATTAAAGCGGAACATTTTCAGACGCAGTGGGGCGAAATAAGCAATCGCAGAGACACAATCAAAATTGTTATAACGGCAATAGACAGAGACAGAATCATTTTTAGATTTAGCGATGGTTTAGAACATATTCTTATCCGCGATAACGCCCCGTAATTAAATATTTTATCAGCGCTTTTATCTCTTTTGAGCTTCGCAAAATAAACAAAATCAAAGCCGCGCCGATATTACCTCACGCAAACAACGCGAAAAGGAGTCAAATGCCTACTTTTACCGCGCCGACTTTCGCCGCGCCCGTGAAATTTTCAATTGATCGCGCCGTTTTCCGCAAATGCCTTGCTGAAGCGCTGATAGCCTCCGCTAAAACGCGCGCGCCGCTTACGATCTTTTACAATCTAGCGGACGGCGGTTTTGACTACGCGAACACGCCGCAAAGCAGTCAGGAGCTACTCCCGATCGTGGAAATTGACGCTAAAACCGCGCGGAACGATCTGCCCTTTGACGATCTGCCTGCGTTGGAAAATTTGCTCAAAAATGAAGAAGAGACGATTTTTCAAAAAATGTTGCCCGAACTTGTGGAGAGGCTTGCGCCGATAATGGCGGCGCGAAACGGGGTGGGGTTGATTTAATTTTGGTTTGATTTTGCGTTTGGCGCGGTTTTATTTTGATCTAATATCGCGCGGCGTTTTCTATGAGTTCCGTAAGGCTGATCGCTGATTTATTTAGCATATTTCTTAGCTCAAAAGATCGTTTCAAAAACATATTTTTATCGCAATTTTTCGCGCTGTTTAATAATGCTTCCGCAGTACAATCATTTTGTAATAATTCGTCGTGCATTTTAGGCAAATTCGCGAAATCAAATATAATATTAGCGAGACCCACAAAAGGCAATTTTACAAACTTTCTGCCTATGAAAAAATCTAACGCCCCCGCGCGATAGGCTAAAACAAACGGAGCGCCTATTAACGCGGCTTCAAGTGTCGCAGTACCTGAGCATACGAACGAAAATTTAGATATTTTTAACGCCTCGCGCGCGTTTTTATATATTTCAAAACCGCTCAGATCGCCGTAATTATTATCTATAAAGCTTTGGTCAAAATACGGGGGAATTACTAAAATTTTTCTGCCGTTTAATTTAGCGGCGACTTCGCGAAAGATCGGCGTCAATCTTCTGATCTCTCCCGCGCGGCTCCCGGGCAGAAAAGAATAAATTTCTTCGTTCGTAACGTTATCGTTAAAGGTTTTAATCTCTTTCATTAGCGGGTTTCCTACAAAAACGGCGTTTTGCCACCACATTGTTTCAAACGGAAAGATCGCCGCTTGAATATCCGTATATTTTTCCACAACGGCTATACGATTTTTCTTCCACGCCCACACTTTCGGCAATATGTAATAAATGATCTTTTTTTGCGGAAATTTTGCTTTAATTTCTTTTGCCAGAGGTATGTTAAAAGCAGGCGAATCTATAAGCAAAATCAGCTCGGTTTTTTCTGCGGTTTCCAGCATTTTTCGCATACTTTTTTTAGCGAGCGGGATTTTAGATAAAACGCCTAAAATTCCCATTGCGCCAAACTCTTTGCTGTCTACGATCGGCTCGCCGAATTTACTATCAAAAATGCCGTTTATTTCACACTTTAATTCGCTTAAAAGCGCGTCCAAATGCAAGTTAGCCGAAGGCTCTAAAGCACTTACTAAAATACGCATATTAAATCCTTAAATACATAAAATAATTGCGCGCGATCACACACGCGATCACATATAAAGATCGCTTAAATTTTGCTCTAAAACCGCGAAACTCGCAAAGCGGTTTCATAATTTTCGGCGAGATTAAATTTGCTTCCGATTGAAAGCGAAAAACCAAAGCCAATGCGCGGCTCAAAGCGCGAATTTGCCGCAAAAACAAAGCCTAAAAACATTTAAAAGCTCGTGATTTTACGCACTTTTCGCTCCGTTTAAGCAACTAAATAATATAGTTTAGCACAACTTCCGAATAACGAGGCGGCTTTATGCGTATTTTTGCAATTGTTTTGATGTTTTTTTGGGCGGCGGGCGCGCAGGCTTTTGAGTCCTACGCGAAATACAACGTTAAATATAGTTGGTTTGAGTTGGGCGATGCGATCGCGAAACTCTCAATTGACGGCGATCGCTATGTTACCGAAGTGAGCGCGAAGAGCAAAAAAATGGCGGCGACATTTTCGGGCAACCGCCAAGAGACTTATCGTAGCGAGGGGCGCGTGATTAAAGAAAACGGGCAAAATGTTTTGTTGCCCGAAAAGCTAGAGTGGCGTATGAAAAGCACGAATAAAAGCAGATATATTATATGGATTTTTGATCACGAAAACGAGATCGCGACAATGGTCAAAGAGGAGTGCGATAGTAAAAAGAAATGTAACCATGAAACGACTATGCTTGAGGGCGAAAAATATTCGCGCAACGATATTCTTACGATCTATCATAACATTACAAATAATTTTATGAAATCGCCCGAAAAGAATATAGAAGTCAACGTGGTCGGCTCGCGTAAAAGAGCGCGTGTGGAGAAGCCGGAAGGCAAGTTACTGAAAGCGGCGCAAGAGAATTTAGGCCTAACAAGCGGAAACATTTTGGTAGTACATTTAAACCAAGAATTATTCAGCAGCGCGGACGGCGCGTTATTTGTGCTTTTAGACGATGATAACATAGTGAAAAAAGCGGTGATAGTCGACACTGTTTTATTCGGCGATGTGGTGGGCGATTTAGTAGAGAAAAAAGTGAATTAGGCTAACCTCAGGATCGCGCGATCGTAACAGAAATCTTCCTTGCCGCAATTCCCGCCAATTAAAATCAATCAAATCGCCGCTAATCAAACCTGCGCCGCAGAGCCTCAAAATCGCACTTTGCATCTAACGTCGCATATTCTCGCGGTTCTCTTTTTTGCAACCGGTCCCGGATTTTGTTGCGCAATTTCTTAAACCACAAATAACCCTTATTGCGATTTCGCAAAATTTTTAGTTTATAGAAAAAAGTTTTGATTTTGCTGTCAAAACTTCTGTTGTATACCGAGAGTAACGCCATATCTTTATATATGGTTTTTGACTTGACAAAACACCATAAATTATTCGCCGCGTCGTCATATTCAATAAACCAAGGTTTGCGATTGCTTGTATAGTGTATTACGCACGGATTTTTTACCGTTTTGCTATAAGCGTCAAAGTAATCTTTTCCGGGCAGGGCAGTTTGACATAATATTGAAGCAAACATATTGTATTCAGGCGAAATAGATAATATTTTTCCGCGCAAAATATAATTTATCCCGTCTTGATCGTAAAATTTGTCGGAATTATCCGCCAAAAATTTTATAATTTCAGCCGCACAATTATTATTCCGCCAATAATCCAAATTCAAAAGAAGCATTCCCGAATTAAAATAGCCCAGATTCGGATCGTAGCCGAGATTTTTCGCTCTATGCGTATCAAGCGGATCTATGACGGCGGCAGCGGCATAATTTTTTATATCGGTATCGTATAGATCGTAAATAGAATCTACGCATAACATATCGCTATCCAGATACAAACATTTTGTTATATTTTTGGATAACATTTCAGCAATGCAAAGCCTATAATATATAGCTTTGGTTAAAGCGTAACTTGTATATAAATTATCAAATATCTCGCCCGTAAGATCGTAAAAATTGATTTTGTAATTTGAGAACTGCTCCACGCTTTCGCGCAAGGTTTTTTTACTATCTTCCGACAACTTTTCAGAGATGATATGAAAGTTTATTTCTCTCTCTCTCTCTCTCTCTCTCTCTCTCTCTCTCTGTGTGTGTGTGTGTGTGTGTGTTCGTCGCGAGAATAGAATAGATCATCACTCCGCAGGGCATTGCGAAATTATCGTCAATTCCAAAGGCGATATGAATCATTTTTTGTCCTTTTTGGGTTTATCTCCGAAAGTCTAGCTAAATTTGTATTTTTTTGCGAGGCGGCGGCTTTCGCTAAACTGCCGCGAGGTATTAATGGAGGCGTTGCGCGTTTATTCTCCGACGAGAATACACCCCCGCGCTTGCGGCAAACCGCGCGTCGCGGACGGGCATTTTATATCACTTGTTTTTCAACATTTTCAGTAAATTTTTAGCATTTTCGTTTTTCTTATTAATTTCAAGCGCTCTTTTACAATTTTTCAATGATTGGTCAAATTGCCGCAAGGCAAATTGCGCGGCGGCAATTCCGTAAATTATATCTTCGTCATTAGGGTGTAATTTGTCCGCTTCTTGATAGTATTTTATCGACGCTTCAAACAAGTCGTTGTCGTAACAAATTGCCCCAAGATTAAACCAAGCGTCAAGAAAGTTTGGGTTTAACTTCGTCGCTTCTTCTAAATATTTAATTCCTTCCTCAATCGCCCCCCGCCGCGATAAGATATTTCCAAGTTTGTATGAAACTGTATCGGGATTAATATTCTTTTTCAAACATTCTCTAAACACAATTTCCGCCTTGTCATAAATTTCAAAGTCATACAATTTTACGCCCAATTGAAATAATTCATCTTCGTTGCGCGTATTCATAAAGTTATGAAAATTATCGTTGGATATAAGCGGTTTTGTCGGGTCGCTATCTCCCATATCAAAACCATCATAGGAAACTCCAAAACGTTCCGCTAATTTCGTTAGATTTTGTTTTGCCGCGAAAATGCTCTCTCTCGTATGTTGCTCGATTTTCTCCGCGCGCAACGCAAAAACATTCCCGTTTTTCTTAATTTCTACGACTGAATACGTCTGTTCTATCAATGTTTGTTTGAGTTTCTCTAATTTCGATTTGCTTGCGTCATAGAAAAAGTACCCATAAAGAAACTCCTGTTTCGTATTCACGCCTTGAATTTCAAGGCTGTCAAAGATCGTGTTAATTGCGTCCATTGTTTGCTAGATCAGCTGTTAAACAACGCGCTGAGCACGCTTGTATCGTCTGATTTCTCGTCCGTTTCGCCGCCCTCGATCGCGACGGGGCGCGTAATGCTGCCCTCAATCTCCTGCAACTCTATCGCGTAGCCTGTGAGCATCGCGGCGAGGCGGATATTTACGCCGCTTTTGCCGATCGCTTTCGCTTTCTGATCGCTGTCAATCAGCACGAGCGCTTTGTTCTCTTCCTTGCAAACCACGCTTCTTACTTCCGCTGGCGCCATCGCCCGCAAAATAAACTCCTCTGGGCGTTCGGTGTATTCAATCACATCGATACTCTCGCCGTTTAACTCCCTGCCGACCGCGTTAATGCGCATTCCGCGCGTTCCCACCGCCGCGCCCACCGCGTCGATCGTGGATCGCGACGAATATAGAGCCACTTTCGCGCGATCGCCGGGAATCCTCGCCGCCCGCTCAATCGTGATCGTTCCGTCCGCGATCTCAGGCACTTCTAGCGCCATTAAAGCCTCCAAAAATTTCGGCGATGTGCGCGAAAGCTCAATCCTAAAGCCCTCTTTCATACTCGTAGTTACGCGGCGCACGATCGTTTTAACAGTGTCGCCGACTTTGAATTTTTCGCCTTTGATTCGGTTTTTGCGGGGTAAAATCGCTCTAACTTCGCCCATTTCTATAAAAGTATTTTCATTGTGATCCACGCGCGTAACCACGCCGCTCATTAACTTGCCGATCTTAGAGCTATACTGGTTAAAAATCGCCTCTTCAATCGTCTTTTGCAAACTTCTGTCAAATTCTTGGTGGAAAACCTGAATATCGCCGCGGCCGAATAACTCTTCAATTTTTATTTCGTCCATTAACACATCGCCGACTTCCGCGTCCGAATTGATTTCGTGAGCCTCGTTTAACGCGATCAAATTCTCCGCCTCCGAAGTTTGCATACGATCGTCATCTTCGGCTACGACCTCTTTTTGCATATAGAGGCGATAAACTTTTTGCTCTTCGTCCAAAATCGCGTCAAACTCTATAAACTTGCCCAAAACCCGCTTCGCCGTGTTGATGTAGGCGTTTTTTAACGCCGTGTGCACAAGCGATGGATCAATGCTGCGCTGGTTCGCGATCGACTCGATCGCCTCGATTATTTTGTCCATTTTTAATCCGTTTAGTGAATTTGGCTAAAATCGCGACGCTATTATTACGGAAAGGCGCTTAATGGAACTCAAACTTGCGCATGCGGAGCCGGGCGGCAAGCCTAAATCTATTTCGCATGAGAAACTTTTGGAGGCGATCACGGCGGAAAAGTCGGCGATCTTTTACTTTGACAAGAGCAACGCGCACAAAGATTTAATGGAGTACGTTAAATTTTTGGAGAATAACGGGCTACGCGCCTACTTAAAAGAGGTGAAATACGGGCTTGATCAAGAGGATTATCTCTATCAAATGCACATTTTTTAGATCGCGGGCGGATTTTTGGGGTGCGTGTGCGTCGGCAAATTGTCGTGCGAATGTGTGATAAAACTCTCAAAATCCGCGATCTTTTTTAGTCCGTTTTTGTCAATCATATAAAAGTCGCTCGCGATCTCCTCTAAAAAGAGCCTGTCGTGCGAGACGATCACCATACTAACGCGAAGATCGCGCAAAATTCTCGCGAGCGCGATCTGCGCGGCGTAATCTAGCGTCGAAGTGGGTTCGTCCAGCAGCAAAAGTTTCGGATCGCGGACTAAAATTCCCGCCAAAGCGACTAACTTTTTCTCGCCGCCGCTTAAATTATAGACGATCTTATCGGCGAGCTTCGCGATATTGAGATCGCGCATAATTTTTTCGGTTTTTTCCGCCGCGATCTCGGCGTTTTCGCCGCATGATAAAAGGCTGAAAGCTATATCGTCTCTCGCGATCGGCAACAAAAAGTGATCATCGCTGTCTTGCAGTAAATATCCAATATCTTTCCGCGCGTTCGCGAAATCGTTTTTATCCGTTAATTTTTCGTGAAATAGCTCTATTTCGCCGCGATCAAATGGGTTTAACCCAACGATCGTTTCCAACAAGGTCGTTTTACCGCTGCCGTTATGCCCGATCACGGCGATTTTTTCTTTGTGCCGCACGCTCAAATTGATATTCTGCGCGATCGTAATTTCGCCGCGCTTTAACGCCAAGTTTCTGATCGTGAGCGTGCAACTCATAATTACTCGCGCGACATTCGTTTGCGCGTTGTAGGATCGAGATATTTTTTGCGAATCCTTATGTTTTTCGGAGTGATCTCTACGATCTCGTCATCGTCGATCCATTCGAGCGCGCTTTCTAACGTATGTTCTTTCGGCGGCACGAGTTTGATCGCGTCGTCCGAGCCGCTCGCGCGCATATTCGTTAGTTGCTTGCCTTTGATCGGATTTACGTCTAGATCATTAGGGCGCGAGTGCTCGCCCACGATCATTCCGACATAAACTTTATCTTGCGGGCGGATAAAAATCACGCCGCGATCTTGCAAATTAAAGATGCTGTAAGCGACCGCTTCGCCGTTCTCCATTGAGACGAGCGCGCCGTTGCCGCGTTTCTCGACGCCGCCGCTAAACGGGCGGTACTCCAAAAACGAGTGGTTCATCACCCCTTCGCCCTTCGTGTCGGTCAGAAATTGCGTGCGCAGTCCGATCAGCGATCTCGCGGGAATCTCAAACTCCAATCGCGTGTAACCCGTGCCCATTGGAATCATCGCCTTCATTTCGGCTTTGCGTTTGCCGAGCTTCTCAATCACTACGCCGCTAAACTCCTCTGGAACGTCAATGACGAGGTGCTCAAATGGTTCGCAGCGCACCCCCGCTTCCTCGCGGATAATCACTTCGGGTCGCCCGATCGCGAATTCAAAGCCTTCGCGCCGCATATTTTCGGCAAGCACGGTAATTTGCAACTCGCCGCGCCCCGAAATTTTGAATTTGCCTTCGCCCTCCTCGTCCATTTTCATCGCGATATTCGTGTTCATCTCTTTAACTAAGCGATCGCGCAGTTTGTTGGAGGTAATGTGCTTGCCCTCCGTTCCCGCGAGCGGCGAATCGTTCACCGAAAATAAGACGCTTAGCGTCGGCTCCTCAATATGCAACGGGTCAAGCGGCATCGGATTTGCTGGATCGACTAAACTATCGCCGACGTCAATCGTCTCAAATCCAGCGATCGCGACAATATCGCCCGCCTCAGCCTCTTCAATTTCCATTCTAGTCAAACCGTGAAAGCCGATTAGCTTCGTAATGCGCCCGTTGATCTTCTCGCCGTCAGATTTGGCGAGCATTAAAGTCTGATTTTTGCGCAATTTACCGTTAAAAACCCGCGCGATCCCAATTTTGCCGACATAGTTATCGTAATCAAGCGTGAAAATTTGCGCCTGAATATGGTTTTGCGCGCTGCCGCTGGGCGCGGGAACTTCGTTCAAAATCGCCTCAAAGAGCGGTTGCAAATCTTTATTTTCGTCCTCTAATTTGAATTTCGCTAAGCCATTCACGCCGCTTGCGTAGATGATCGGGAAGTCTAACTGACGATCGTCCGCGTCCATTTGCACCAAGAGATCAAATACTTCATTCACTACGCGATCAGGCTCGGCGGCGGGTTTGTCAATCTTATTCACGACTACGATCGGGCGCAAGCCGAATCCGATCGCCTTTTTCACGACAAATCTGGTCTGCGGCATTACCCCCTCTTGCGCGTCCACAAGCAACAAAACGCCGTCTACCATTTTGAGAACGCGCTCCACCTCGCCGCCGAAATCCGCGTGCCCTGGAGTATCAATAATGTTGATTTTGTGGTCTTTGTAGCGGATCGCGGTGTTTTTGCTCAAAATCGTGATTCCGCGCTCGCGTTCCTGCGCGTTGCTGTCCATCGCGCACTCCTCGACGTGTTCGTGCGAGCCGAATGTGCCGGATTGGCGCAAAAGCCCATCTACCATTGTCGTTTTGCCGTGGTCAACGTGCGCGATTACTGCGATATTGCGTATTTTCATCTTGTTTCCCAAATTAAAAATGGCGCGGATTATAGCGGATTTGGCTGAAACGCGGAGATCGTGAAATTTAGGAGGCGAAAACGCGTTTTGTTTATTAGTTTTTTATGCCCGATCTAAGTCAAAGCCCGACTGCGCCAACGCGCCGTTATATCATATTTGGGCAGTTAGGCGGCTTTGCCTCTGCAAGAAGCGACAACGCGCTAAAATCCGCGAATGAAACTACGAAAAATAATTGCGGAGATGGCTGTACATATACCTTTTTGCGTGCTGGATCGCGCGGAAAACACGCTTGTTCTCGCGGATACGATAGACGAATTTTTGCTTGATGAGTTCGCCAAACACGGCGCGAAAATTTCGCTTTTAACATCGCGCGAGTGTGATATTGACGCGCAAAAATACCCGCGGATCGTATCGTGGAAAACGGGCGCGATCGCCGCGCTGATTGACAATTCCTTAAAATTTGACGCGATTATTGACCTCCGCGCGATCAAGCCGAACGCCGAAGAGGCGCGCGCGCTTTTAATGTCGCTTGACGCGAAGGGCGTTTTACTGAAACTTTTCGGCGTTTTGGAAGCGGAGCAAATGAAGCCTTACAACTCGTGCCGCTATGTGATTCCGTGCGCGGCGAGCGCGTTCGCGCCGCTGGACGGCGGTTTTACGGGCTTTGTCTTTGCGTCAAAAAAGTCGCACCCGACCGCGGATTTGAAGCTGCAGCGAGCCGATTTGCTTAGCGGTTGCGATTACTACAACGCCGATACGCACGAGGCGGCTTTTGCGTTGCCGAACGCTGTGTTGGCGCGCTTTGGCGAGTGGATCAAAAGTTGATTTCGCGGGGCGAAAGTTGATTTTTACACTTGAAGCGCAGAGCGGCGGGGCGCGAGCCGCCACGATTGAGATCGCAACCGATCATAGCGGCGCAAAGAGCGGCGAAACGTATATTCAAACCCCCGTTTTTATGCCAGTCGGCACGGCGGGGGCGGTGAAGTCGCTGGACGCGATAGACCTTAACACAATTTTAAAACCGCAAATTATCCTCGCCAACACCTATCATTTATATCTGCGACCGGGCGCGGCGGCGATCAAAGAGGCGGGCGGTTTGCGCCGCTGGACGCGTTTTGGCGGGCTATTTCTCACGGATAGCGGCGGCTTTCAGGCGTTCAGTTTGCGCGGCGCGAAAGTTACGGACGAGGGGGTGAAATTTCGCAGCCACATTGACGGATCGCCGCATTTTTTCACCCCGCGCGGCGCGATTGAGGCGCAACAGGCGTTCGGCAGCGACATTATGATGACGCTTGACGATCTGCCCGCGTTGCCCGCGAAGCCGCGCCGAATCAAAGAATCGATCGAGCGCACTACGCGCTGGGCGCGGGAGTCTTTGGAATTTCACAACAGATCGCTAGAAAACGGCGCAAACGCAAACGCGAATCTGTTCGCGATCGCGCAGGGGGGAGTGGATCGCAACTTTCGCGAAATCAGCGCGGGCGAGCTAACAACGATCAGCGCGAATGGTAAAACTTTTGACGGATTTGCGATCGGCGGGCTCAGCGTGGGCGAAGAAAACGCGCAAATGTATGAGACGATTGATTTTACCGCGCCGCTTTTGCCCGCTGAAAAACCGCGATATTTAATGGGGGTCGGCGCGCCTGAGAATTTGGTGGAGGCTGTGGATCGCGGCGTGGATATGTTTGACTGCGTGATGCCCACGCGCAACGCTAGGAACGGCACGCTCTTTACGCGGCGCGGCGCGATTCACATCAGGCGCGCGGAGTTTGACAACTGTGAACGTCCTGTGGAAGAGGGCTGCGAATGTTACGCCTGCCAAAATTTTTCAATAGGTTACATTCGTCATCTATACAAAGCGAACGAGATCACATATTACCGCCTTGCGAGTTTGCACAATTTGCACTATTATTTGGAGTTGACGCGGCGTATGCGATCCGCGATCCTAGCCGATCGCTGGGCGGAATTTAAGCGGGAGTTTTACGCCGATCGCGGGAAATAGATCGCGGTAGGTGAAAATTCGCACGAAAAGGAGCATATTTTATGTTAAAACGAACGTTTTTTTTGACACACGCGCCGATAAACGCGATCTTCGCGCAAAACGCGAAAGATTTTGTGGTAGAAGAGATACCGCTTTATGAACCGAGCGGGAGCGGCGATCATTTGTTCGCGCGTATTCGGAAAAAGGGTCTATCAACTTGGGACGCGGCGCAAATTTTCAGCGAAAAAATCGGCGTAAAAGCAGCCGATATAGGTTACGCGGGTTTGAAAGATAAAAACGCTATGACGGCGCAGACGTTTTCGTTTCCTAAAAAGTATAGATCGGCGTTAGAAAAATTTGATGATAAAAACATTAAAATTTTGGAGATTAAAGAACATAATAATAAGTTAAAGATCGGGCATTTGAAGGGCAATAGATTTTTTGTGCGCCTGAAAAAAGTACGCGAAATTGATTCGCAAAAAATCAGCGCGGCTATAGATGTTATAAATAAATTCGGAGCGCCGAATTTTTTTGGGTTTCAAAGATTTGGGCGCGATATGGATAATTATCAAAAAGCTCGCGAATTTTTAGATGGAAAAAGTAAAATTCGCGGTAAAAAAATGCAAAAGTTTTTAATAAGCGCTTTGCAGAGCGCAAACTTTAATAATTGGTTATCAAAACGCATTGAAATTTCACATATAATCAATAACTTCTCGCCGTATGAAGCCGCTGATGAGATTAAACTTGACGAGAGTTTGATAACAGACGTCAAAAAGCAATCGCATTTTTTCAAAATAATTGACGGCGATCTGATGTGTCATTACCCGCACGGCAAATTTTATTTCGCGGAGGACACAAGCGCGGAAGCCGCGCGTTTTTACGCCAAACAAACCGCTCCGACAGGCGCATTGTGCGGGTTTAGATCGCTATTTGCGAGAGGCGCGGCTGGCGAAATTGAGAGCGAATTTTTTGAGGATATTCCCGCCGGCGGCGATCGCCGTTACGCTTGGGTTTTTCCGCAGGATTTATCGGGCGAATACATCGCGAAAGAGGCGCACTACGAATTGGCGTTTTATTTGCCCAAAGGCAGTTACGCGACCACGTTGTTAGAGGAGTTGCTGAGGTCCGAATTACGAGCCGAAAACAGCGATGAGAAAAATTTAAGTAAAATCGCGAAATGAAAAAAATACTGATTTTAGCGGACGGCGAGGTAGCCGAGCAGTTTGTAGCGCGGATTGTGGATACCTACACCGACACGAACCTATACGAAATTGTCTATTATCGCGGAAATATCACTGAATCCGAGGCGATTCATTGCCATTTTCACTGCTTTGATCCTACGAGTTTAAGCAAACTTCAAGCGGTTTTCAGCGGTAAATTTGAAGCCGCTTTTATAATGATGCAAGATGAAAAAGACACTAAAGAAGCGTATAAAAATGTGCGATCTTTGGATAGCGAAATTAAAGTTTTTATTTTGGAGGACGCGAGTTTATCTAATTTTGATAAAAATGATGAAAACCTGCAAATAATTTGCGCTCAAGATTTGCTAGCAAATCATATGATGGCATTTGTGCCGAATATCCCTGTTTCTGTGCAATATGTGGGGCTTGGAATCGGCGAAATAATTGAAGCTCAAGTGCCTTTTGGGAGTAGTTATGCGTATCGTCATATCCGCCACATAGAGCAAAAGAAGTGGCGGGTTGCGGCGATATATAGAAACAACGAGCTTATTTTACCAATGCCGAATATAATGATTCGACCCGGCGATAATTTACTTTTGATCGGCGAGCCGAAGATATTAAAGAGCGTTTATCGCGCGATTAAAATTGATAGCGGGCAATTCCCCGCGCCATACGGCAGATCGTTATACGCAATTTTAGATATTTCGCAAAAAAGGGGGAAATACGCAATTCAAGAGTTTGAGAGCGTCTTGCATATACAAAAGCGCTTAAAACAGAGCCATTTGTATATAAAAGTAATTAACCCAGATAATTGGAAAATGCTTAATAAGTTGCGCGAAACACGCTTGGAAAATGTATATATAAATGTTGAATACAATAAGTTTGATATTGAGCGTGTTTTACGCGAAGAATTCGCTAAATTTAATACCGGATTATTGATCGTAAGCGATGAATTTTTCCGTAACAGAAAAATGCGCGTTTTATTAAACAAATTTCAAAAGCCGATTTGGAAGTTAGGGCAGAAAATGGTTTCGCGCCTTAAAAGCGCCTCGCTTTTGCTCACGCCGAACCCTGCTATGGAGCAGCTTTCGGCGGTATTTTTTGACCTCTCGGCGCAACTTGGAATTAGCGCTACGCTCTATCCCGCAAACAGCGAAGACGATGCCGAAAAAGTGATCGTGGAGCATTATGAAAATATCGCCGCGATTCACTCCAGGTCGCTTGAAATCAAAGAGGGCGATAAAAACTCTATTTTGCGCTTGCGCCACGAGAAAGATCATCTATTATTTTTCCCGTTTAACGAGCGTATCGCGGGCAATAATTTCTTTGATATTTTTTCACCGAAACGCGCGGAAAGAATGTATAATCTGCTATACAAGCACCATCAAATTTTTGTGCCGGCGGTTTAACGTGAAAATACATATTGATTTACGTAAAAATATAGATGAAAGTTATGATATAACTTTTGGCGATCTACCGCTTTTAGAGTTTGATCGCAAAGTTGCGATCGTAACTAATACTACTATTGCGAAGTTGCATTTACAAACGCTTAAAAGCAAAGTGAAAGCGCGAGAAATATACGAGATCATTTTAGAAGATGGAGAGCAATATAAAAATTTTGAGACAATAAACTCTATTTTGAATAAACTTTGCGAGTTTAGATTTGATCGTAAAAGCCTTTTAATAGCATTCGGCGGCGGCGTGATTGGAGATATGACGGGTTTTGCCGCCGCGATCTATCAAAGAGGTATAGACTTTTTGCAGATTCCGACTACTCTTTTGGCAATGGTAGACGCGAGCGTAGGCGGCAAAACTGGGGTGAATAATAATTTCGGCAAAAACCTAATAGGCTCCTTTAATCAACCGATAGCGGTTTATGTAGATCAAAGTTTGCTAAAAACTCTCCCCAAACGCGAATTTAATTCGGGCGCGGCTGAGATTGTAAAAATGGCGGCGACGCTAGATAAAGATTTTTTTGAATTTTTAGAAAGTTGCGATCTAAACGATAGCGATGATCTGCAAAAAGCGATTGCAAAAAGCGTCAAAATTAAAGCCGATATAGTGAGTAAAGACGAAAAAGAAAACGGCTTGCGGGCAGTACTAAATTACGGACACACTTTCGGGCATATAATTGAGCTTGAAACGGGATATTCAAAGTTCTTGCACGGCGAGTGCGTGGCTATGGGTATGGTTATGGCGAATAATCTGGCTAATTTGTTGAATTTAATAACAAAAGAGGAACTTAAAAGAATTAATAATTTACTAGTTAAATTTAATTTGCAGACTAAATACGAAGTAAATAATACAGAGGAGTTTTATAATAAATTCTTTATGGATAAAAAGACGAAAAATAATAAAATAAGATTTGTTTTACCGAAATCAATAGGCGGTTTTGAATTTGTAGACGACGCTCCGAAAGATGTTGTAATAGAAGCGATTAAAAGGGCTAAAATATGAGATTTTTGTTTTTTAGAGCGACGTTAATAGCCTTTATGGGCTTTTCTATGTTAAACGCCGATTTGAACGATGCTGAAAAAGATTTGTTGAAAGTGCAATTAGACGATATAAATTATCAGATCGCCAAACTGCAAAAAGAGAATGATTTTAATAACAATATATGGATTAAAAGATACAATAACCACAGAGATTTTTTGGCGTTGCAGACCGAACACTCCGAGCGCGCGAACGAAATAAAACAACTATCCAATAAACGCGATGAAGCCTCTAAACAACGAAAAGCGCTTTTAGACGAACGCATTAAAACAATCGATTTAAGAATTGAGCTGTTAAAAAAAGGGGAAAACTCCGCGCCATACGAAAATTTAACTAAAATAGAACTACCGGAACTGCCCGAAGTAGAAAACCCTTTTGCGATTATTTCTGGTATAAATTACTTGAACGATAGCGAAAAAATTTTACGCGATCAGAGAGTAAGATTGGAATCGCTTGAAGCTACAATAAAAACTGCAAATGATATAAAAGTTTATTACGAAAGAAGAGACGCTATAATAAAACAATTAGGAGGCGATGTCAATTCTAGTGAAATCTCTGAAAATACCTCCCTTTTAGCTTCTCTAAACACCTCGCAAGAACTATTTGCAATCGCGCTTGGAGTGCAAGAAGATCGTTTTGCGGAAAATAAAGTAATAGTGCGTGAAAAAATAGAAAAAGAGGTATCAAAAATAATCGCGATCGCAATTGCCGTCGGTGTTGTTTTCGCGCTTTCAATTATATTAAAACTCGTCGCGAAAAGGGCGGTAAAAGACGCTAACAGATTATTTAGCATAAATCGCGCGGCGAATATAGCTACATTTATTATTATAGTTTTTATCTTATTGTTTAATTACATCAGCAATATATTATATTTTGTAACGCTTTTAGGCTTTATTTCAGCTGGTATAGCGATTGCGATGAAAGATTGGTTTATGAGTTTGTTGGGCTGGCTTGTGATCGTGATAGGCGGTTCAATTCATATCGGCGATCGCATAAGAATTACCAGAATTGGCGCGGGCGATATTATTGTAGGCGATGTTTTGGAGATCGGTTTAACCCGCATAATGCTATTTGAAGATATTACGCTCGCAACTTATGAATTAAATCGCCGCGCGGGGCGCGTTTTGCATATTCCGAATAACTATATTTTTACGCATATTTTTCAAAATTATACATATCAAGATATGCAAACCGTGTGGGACGGAATAGATATTACGATCACATTTGGCAGCAATCATAAAAAAGCGCAAAAAATCGCTAAAGATATTGCGTCAAAACACGCGATCGGCTACACCGATCAAACGCGCAAACATTACAATAATTTGCGCTCTAAATTTAACTTTCGCGCGGTGAGTCCCGAGCCTAGGGTTTTCACATTCGCGCACACTTATGGGGTGCGCGTGAGCATCTGGTATTTAACAAATTCTTACGCGACTTTGTCATTAAGAAGCGTGATCGGATCAGAAGTTATTGAGGCGTTTAATTCTACGGAGGGAATTAGCCTCGCGTATCCCACTTATACGATCGGCGGCGAGAACCAGTCGGCGCGCGAATTGCCGATCGCGCCTGATTTGTAAAATTTTTCTGTAACGAAACAAAAAATTTGATATTACGCCGAGCCGCGATCGCCTACAATTATTCTTTCTTCCCCATCATCTTAATAAAGAACGGCAACAGTTTGGGGTCTAACTCCGCGCTCATTTTAGTTTTCATCAAGTTCAGCGCGTCAAATGTAGAGAGCGCGGGCTTGTAACTGCGCTTTGTCGAGAGCGCGTCAAAAATATCGCAGATCGCGACAATTCGCGCGTATAAACTGATCGCGTTCGCTTTGATCGCGTCGGGATAGCCGCCGCCGTTAATTTTTTCGTGGTGGTGGCGTACGCAAGTTAAGATCACTTCGTCGCTCTCAAATTGCTCCAAAAGCATATCGTAGCCGAGCGCGGGGTGGCGCTTCATCGCGGCGAACTCCTCGTCCGTAAGTTTACCCGGCTTATTCACGACCCCGACGTCAATTTTCGCCTTGCCCAAATCGTGCAGGATTCCGCCCGCGCCCAACTTTTCAAGCTCCTCTTTGCTAAGCCCGATCTCGCGCCCCAAACCCACCGAAAAAACCGCGACATTTACGCAATGCGTATAAGTATAATAGTCGTAATTACTCACTTTAATCAGCGATGTGATCGTGATCTTGTTGTTGATCACGCCGTTTAACATTGAATTTATAGAGCTTTTCACCTCTTGAATTTTCTCAGGCGTAACTTCGCTCTCAAACAAATCATTTACGATTTTGCTTGTAGATGAATAAACCTCGCGGCTTTTTGCCTGAATGTTTAGATTCGGATCGTCTAAAATGCGCGCGATCTCGGCAGAGGGCTTTTTGGCGACCTTTTGCGCAGAGGTTTCGTTCGCTCTAACTATATCTTTTATGGCGTCTTTTACGCGAAATTCTTCCATTAACTTTCCTTTTTCTCCCACACGGCGGACTCTAACAATTCGGGCGAATTTGTCATATATTCCAGCGGGCTAAAACGCGCTTTGTAGCGCAAACTCGCGTTGTCGTTCACCAAATAGCCCAAATACAAGTGCGGCAAGTTGTTTTCCTGCGCGAAAATTATCTGCCGCAAAATAGAAAATGTCCCCAGCGAATACTCCTTAAACGCGGGATCGTAATAGCAGTAAACCGCCGAAACCCCGATCGGCAAAATATCCGAGAGGGCGACCGCCACCAGCTTTTCGCCAAAATAATATGAAAACTCATAACCGAAATCCAGCGAAGAATCTACAAAGTGATCGTAGTAATCGGACGGGTTGCCGTCATTTTCGCGATACCCCCAGCCGCGCGAAGCCGATCGCTCCTTATGATACGTCTCATAGAGCGCGATGTGCTTTGGATCAAGCATCGGGCGCGAAATTCTCATTCTTAACGTTTCGCATTTTTTCAAAACGCGCTTTTCCGATCTGGAAAATTTATAATCCGTTACGGGAATCCGCACGCTCACGCACTCTTTGCACCCTTCGCAATACGGGCGGAAAAAGAAGCCGCCGAAACGTCGCCAGCCCCGCTCTAAAAGCTCTTTATACAGGGAGCGGTCCGCACCCAATATATAGAGGTTGCCCGATTTGCGCGCGGTTAGGTATGGGCAAGGTTTGCCTTGTGATAAATATATTTGCGGCATCAAAGGCGGCTCCTTTTTACTTAGGCGATTTTACTTAAATTAGATAAAAGCATTTTTGGCTTTCAGAAGTGTTTGGATAACATTCGCGGTTTTTTAGGAGGGTCAAATGGAGATTTTGGCGTTGAAAGCCTTACATATTATGGCGGTTATTTCGTGGTTCGCGGCGATGTTTTATATGCCGCGCCTCTTTGTCTATCACGCGGAGAACATTGAGAACAAAGACTTCGTACGCGTGGTGAAAATTCAAGAGTTAAAGCTCTGGAAATATATCGCGCTCCCCGCGTTTTGGGCGGCGCTCGCTTCGGGGCTTATGATAATATTCACCGAATACGGTTTTTCGCTATTCAAATCTGGCGGCTGGATGCACGTGAAACTCACTTTAGTCGCGCTTTTAATCGCGTGGTTTTTTCATATGGGTTATACGCGCAAGCAGCTTGAAGCCGATAAATGCCAAAAATCGGGCAAATTCTTTCGTTTTTACAACGAAATTCCCACGCTTTTTATGATTCCGATCGTAATCCTCGTGATCTTTAAGAACGCGTTATTTTGATTGGGCTTGTTGAATTGTCGGCTTTTGAGTTATGAAAAATAATTTTGGCGATATTCGCGATCTCGGCGATCTCGGCGGGAGCAAAATTCCCGTTGCGCAAATTCCGAAACGAATCGCGCGCGTGATCGCGCAGGCGAACGCGCGTTATGGTTTGATAGGCGAGGGCGATCGCGTAATAGTGGGTTTGAGCGGCGGCAAAGATTCATTAACATTAACTCACGCGCTTTTGCGAATGAAGCGGATCGCGCCCTTTGATTTTGAACTTCTCGCGATCACGATCGATTACGGAATGGGCGAAGATTTATCGCGCCTCGCCGCGCATTGCCGCGAATACGGCGTCCCTCACGAAATTGAAAAGACCTCAATTTTCGCGGACGCGCCGAAATATATTCGCGAAAACAGCTCGTTTTGCAGTTATTTTTCGCGTATGCGGCGCGGATTTTTATACACCGCCGCGAGAAATCGCGGATTTAATACTCTGGCGTTGGCGCACCATTTAGACGACGCGGCGGAGAGCTTTTTTATGAACATTTTTAATAACGGCAAGCTGCGATCAATGCCGGTTTTTTATAAAAGCGAGCGCGGGATTAAGGTGATTCGCCCTTTGATTGCCGCGCGCGAATCGTGGCTCGCGGATTGCGCGAAAGCGAATAATTTCCCGATCGTAGGCGATGAAAATTGTCCCGCGTTTAAGATGAATGTCAAAATGCCGCACGCGCGCGCCGAAATGAAAGAGCGGCTCGCGAAACTCGCGCTTGAAAAAGAGGGCGCTTTTGATCGCTTGCGCCGCGCGTTTTGCAATGTGCAAGCCGAAACTTTTTGCGACGAGCGGTTTTTAGGTAAAGCGGGCGATGAAGAGGATTAAAGTTTCGCACCTGTTTTTGCTTTCATAATAAATTTGACTTCAGCGATCGTAAAAGATTTAACTCCCGCGTAAAAAAGTATAAAGCGCGAAACGCGCCAAATTATTGAGACAAAAACATTGTAAACCTGCTAAAATGCGATATTTCTTGCGCAAGTTACGTTTAAAGCGGCGTTTGCCGCCAAAGCAAAAGGAGTAGCCGATGACGAGGCTTAAAGTAGCGTTATTCGCGTTCGCGTTGATTTTGGCGGGGTGCGATATGGGTGAAAACAGCGACGCGGCGGAGGATTTTGACCGCCAATTGGCTCTTGACAAAGGCGACTACCCGCGCGTTTTAGAGCTAACTAAAAATTGCTTTTCGGACGAATGTTTAATGGATCGCGCGGCGGCATATATGGGACTCGCGGGATTTAGCGTGCCGTCTATTTTGACGGCGGTGGTAAATAATGAAAAGTCGGGTAAAAAGTTCTTCACCGCCCTTGAGAGCGAGATCGCGCCGAACGCGGACAACCTTTTGAATCAAGCCGAAACGGAGTATTTCAAGACTTTGCGCCTCGCCTCTTTAGGCGCGGACAACGTAAACGCCAAAGCGTATTGCGTGAGCGCGGCAAATCTTGGCAAATACCAGAAAGACTCCTGCGCTAACGCTGGGTTGGTGGCGATCGCTAAAAGCGCGTCGCTGGCGAAAGATTTGCAGAATTGCGCGCCATCAACCGCCTGCGAAGCTAAGGTTAAAAAATTTCTAGAACTGCTCTTTGACGACACCGAGCTTTTGTTGAGCATTGTCCACAAAGACGACGCCAAAACTAAGCAAAAAGTCGAAGAGATCAAGGGCGAGATTTGCGCGGCTGCGGGCGAACGCGCGAACTGCGCGGCAACCGATCTCGTTAGCGGCTATCAGGACATTTTAGACAAATACATAAAAAAGCCGTAAGGAGCGGGCGATGAACAAATTTTTAATGAAAAAATTTCTTGTGATCGCGGCGGTTTTAGCGTTTGCTTCGGTGTTGAGCGCGAAATCTTACGAGTATCGCCAGCTCTACAAAGATCCAAAAATTATGGCGGCGGGCGGCGCGGCGGTAGCGAGCGGCGGATCGTTTAGCGCGCTATTTCATAATCCGGCGGGGCTTGCTAGGATTCCCAAAGAAAACGGCTGGGAGTTTCAGGTGTTGAATATCGCGGCGGGCGTGAATAAAAACATCGCCGATCTGAAAGATATCTCCGATAAAAAAGACGACGAGGCGAAAGTTGCGGAGGAGTTAGAGAAACACATCGGCGATCGTTACAATGTTTCTGTTTCAACGGTGCCCATCTCGATCGCCAAAATGTTTGACGAAACGGCGTTTGGGATCGGCGCGGTGGCAAGCGGCGAAGTCAGCGCGGTCGTACATCAGGGCTTTGGGGCGCAGGGCGTTGTAGAGGCGGAGGCGCTGGTAGTCGGAGGCGGCGTGGGCGGTATCGCGCATAACTTTGACGAATTCGGGATCGGCGGCTACCCGCTAAACCGCCTCTCGGTCGGGATCGGCGCGAAAGTTTTGAGATACGGCAAACTCGCCCGCTCATATAGCGCGCAAGACATTGCGAACGATGAATTTAATAAAGCGGAAGACGAAGTTGAAGAGGGCGGCTCCACCGTCTTTGACATCGGCGCGATCTACGACATTTATCCGAACATTTCAGTCGGCGCGAGCGTAATGAATATGGGCGGTATCGCGGAAGATTTTATCCCCGCGACATTCAACGTCGGAGTTTCGTATGTTTACCGCATTGAGGATCAAACGTTTTTCAACCAGTTGCGAATTTCGGCGGATTACATTGACATCACGCGCCAATACGAAGACGAGAGTTTTGTGAAGCGGACAAAAGTCGGCGCGGAGCTAAATGTGTGGGACGGTTGGCTTTCGACTTTCGCTCTGCAAGCCGGGTTGTATCAAGGCGCGTTCACGGGCGGTTTGTCTATGCGCGTTTCGCTTGTGGAGATCGCGCTGGCGACTTTCGCGGAGGAGGTTGGCGCGTATTCGGGGCAGGAACAAGATCGCCGTTATATGGTTTCTGTTGGGGTAACTTGGTAGATTGAAAAAAATATTTGTTTCGGTCGGCGATCTAAACGGCATTGGAATTGAGATCGCTTTGCGATCGCATAAATTCGCGCGGAGTTTGGGCGAGATCGCCTACTCTGTGAGCGTTGAAAACGCTAGAAACGCGGCGCGGCTTTTGGATTTGGAGTTGCCCGGCGATTTTAATTGCGTTGGCTCGGAGCCGCGCGCGGCGATCAAAGCGGGGCAAATTAGCGCGGAATCAGGCGCGGCGAGTTTCGCGAGTTTCAAGAAAGCCGTTGAGCTTGCAGTAGAGCAAAACGGTTTAAGAAACGGCATACAGGGCGGCGCGATCGTAACGCTGCCGATAAGTAAAGCCGCTTGGGCGTTATCTGGGATCGTTTACAAAGGGCACACCGATTATCTGCGCGGGAGGTTTGGCGGCGCGAGCGGCAAGGCTATGGGCGGCGTGATTATGGCGTTAGGCTGTAATCGCCGCTTCGCCGCGCTCTTTACCGATCATATACCGCTGCGCGATGTTGCCGCCGCCGTGAAATTTGACGAGTTTTTTGAGTTTTTGACGCGGCTGGCAAAGCTCGTTTCGGCGCGACCGATCGGCGTTTTGGGTTTGAACCCGCACGCGGGCGATTATGGCGCGATCGGCGATGAAGAGCTAGAAATTGAACGCGCGATCGCCGCCGCGAACAGGGCGCTCGGCGAAAATGTTTTTGAGGGGACGATCGTGCCAGACGCGGCTTGGACGCCGAAATTTTTGGCGCGTTATAAGTGGATCGCCGCGATTTATCACGATCAGGCGTTGGCGCCGCTCAAAGCTCTATTTTTTGACGAGGCGATCAATGTGTCGCTGGGTTTGCCGATATTCCGCGCGAGCGTAGATCACGGCACGGCGTTTGACATCGCGTATCAGGGCGCGAACCCCTCGCGCAAAAGTTACGAAAACGCGCTCCTCGCCGCCGCGAACGGAGTGTATTTTTAGGCGGCTAGCAAATTTATACTATATTTCGCGAAAATTTACGAGGTAAAAATGCAGGTTAAACTCGCCGAAAAGCGCGGATTTTGTTTTGGCGTAAAACGCGCGATCGCTATCGCCGAGGAGAGCGGCGGCGCGATCACGTTCGGCGAAATTATCCACAATCACCGCGAAACTAAACGTCTTGAAGCGGCTTTCGGCGTCAAAATCGCCAACAATCTCGCCGAAATTCCTCACGGCGCGAAAGTCATTATCCGCACGCACGGCATTGAGAAGCACGATCGCGCCGCGCTCATAAAAAGCGCGGCGAAGGTCATTGACGCGACTTGCCCGTTTGTGAAAAAGCCGCAGAAGATCGCCGAAAAAATGCGCTCAGAAGGGTATCAAGTGATTATCTTCGGGGACGCGAAACACCCAGAGGTTAAGGGAGTTTTAAGTTATGCGGGCGATCGCGCGATCGTGATCGGCGGCGAGGAGGAGTTGGCGCGCGAGCGCATTTACAGCCGCGCCGCGCTGATTAGCCAAACCACGAAGCAGATCGATGCGTTTTACCGCATTACGGCCGCGCTTGTCGCGCGGACGAACGAGCTGCGCGTGTTCAATACGATTTGCAACGCGACTTTTGAGAACCAAAACGCCACGCGCCGCCTCGCTGACAGCGTGGATATTATGATCGTTGTCGGCGGCAAAAATTCGAGCAACACGAAGCAGCTGCACAAGATCGCGCTGGATTTTTGCGCGGATAGTTATTTGATTGAGGACGCGGCGGAGTTAGACAGCGCGATTTTCGCGGGTAAGCGCCTCTGCGGCGTTACCGCCGGCGCTTCTACCCCCGATTGGATTATTAGCGAAGTGGTGAGCAAAATTGAGAATTTTTAGGGCGGCTTTTGGACGCGGCTTTACTTTTTAGATTGATTTCGTGCGAGAGGGCGCGATCGTATTACGCGCAGGGCGTTTCGCCGATCGCGAACGAGCACATCGGCGGTTTTACGCCGCCTGAAATTTCACGCAAAGTTTACGCTTGGTTTAACGGCGGTTTTTCGCACCCTCTCAGCAACAAAGTTTTAACATATAAAAATTTTTCTGTAACAGCCGATAAAATTACGCAAAATAAGAATAGTTACGAACTATCAAAGTTATTATTGCAATATACTCCTAATTCGCAAATTATGAAAGAGCTTGCGTTAGAGGTTTTTATCTTAAAAAAACGCGGATTAAATGTGGAAAAAATTTATCTTTATATGGCGGATAAAAATTATAGTGCAAAAGGCGAATTAAACAACGAATTAAATTTTGAAAAATTGTTTATTAAAGAGGATATTTCAAGGCAGGTTTTCGGTAAAGTTTTTAAAATTCAAAACGCTATAGATTTTTTGGATCATTACGAAGATGATGAAATTCGCTGCGATTATGATTTTACCTGTGAATACGCGCATAAATGTTTGGCTTTTATACCGAAGTATTCCGTAATGAATATGACTCGTTTGAGCCGCGAGATAAAGTTGGATTTAATCAAACAAAATATATTAAATACGAGCGAAATTCCCGATGAGCTTTTAACCGATTATCAGCGGATTCAAGCAGTTTGCGATCGTGAGAAAAAGACGCATATAGACGCGGAGCAATTGCGTAAATTTTTATCAAAAATCGCATATCCTATCCATTTTTTGGATTTTGAGGCGATCAATTATATTATCCCTCCGTTTGAAAGTTTGCCGCCGAATACGATATTGCCTTTTCAGTTCTCGTTATGTGTTTTAGAGAGTGACAAATCGCGCAAAAAACGATATGATTTTTTAGCGGATTATGACAAGGATTCGAGAAGCGAGATCGCGCACCTTTTAGGCGAAATTATAGCGGACAAAGGAAGCGTTGTGGCGTTCGGATCGTCTTTTGAAAAAACGATCATAAAAGAGCTGGCGAATTTTTGCTCTGAATCTCGCGAAAAACTACTCTCAATTTCAGCGCGGATAATTGATATTATGACGCCATTTGAAAAACGTTGGTTTTATCACTACAAAATGCGCGGATCGCACTCGTTAAAATCAGTCGCTCCCGCGATTGACAAATCCGCAGTTTATGACGGCGGGATCGCGAATGGTATGAAAGCTGTGCAGAAGTATTTTTCGTTATTTGAATCTAATGCCGAAGATCGCGTAAAAATTAAAGAAGAATTGCTTGATTATTGCGGCAAAGACAGCGAATATCTTGTAACGATCTATAAAAAGCTGCTTAAAGCCGCGGAGTCATAATAATTTCGCGCAAATTACCGCGCAAATCGCTACGGCGATCGTAGCCGCGCGGTGCGCGAAGCGAACTTTCGGCGAAAATTTTGCGGTAAATGGGCAGGTGAAAAAGAGCGCGATCGTTAAAAGCCCAAAGGCGGCTTTAATGTGTAAAAGAAAAGTTTTTTGCGGGTAATTTAATAATAAAAATATGCCGCTTGCGATCAAGATCGCGCTTGCGATCAGAGTTGGGATTGTCGCTTTGATATAAAGGGGTCTTAATTCGCTTTGCGTGAAACTTCGACGCAAGATCGCGCGATCGGTAAATATAAATCCAGCGAAAAAAATCGCGGCTAAAATATGCGAAGTTTTTAATATGGTTTCAGTCATTTTTTTTACCAAAATTATCATAGCGCAAAAACAATGCGTTTCGCTTATTTTTCAGATAACTTTCCGCCTCTTTATATTGCGGAAAAATATCAGAGAGCAAACGCCAGAAATTTTTGCCGTGATTTAAGTGTTTTAAGTGCGCGATCTCGTGCGCCACTAGGTATTCGGCTACATATTTAGGCGCTTTCACCGCGCGAAAGTTAAAATTAAGCGATCCTTTTACGGAGCAACTCCCATAACGGGTTTTTTGATCTTTAATAGTAATTTTCGCGTATTTTACGCCTGTTTTTTCGGCGTAAATTTCACAAAATTCGTTAAAGAATTTTTGCGCGGTTAATTTATAAAATTCTTTTACATTTTCAGGAGCCGAAACCCATTCGCCAAATAGTGGAATTTTACCTGAATTTTGCGCATATATATTTTCAACTTCCCGCACAATTTTATCGCGTTCGGAAAAACTCTTTTTAATCCAACTTTCATATTGCGCAATCGCGTTGTTTATTAACAAATCGCTCATCTTGCGCGGCGCGTAAAAATAGACTTTGTCTTTAATAACGATCCGCCACCTTTTTAACCTGTTTTTGCGCACGATCTCTATTTGCATTTTGACCTTATCCAAAAAACGCTATAAATAATTATGGCAAAAAACATTTTAGAACAAGATTTCGTAAC
The DNA here is from genome assembly GCA_031286325.1 of Helicobacteraceae bacterium. Taxonomy (GTDB): domain Bacteria; phylum Campylobacterota; class Campylobacteria; order Campylobacterales; family SZUA-545; genus JAIRNH01. Next base: position 14,440 of record JAITUT010000046.1, on the reverse strand, counting down.
TTCCGCAGAGCTTGTTTCGCTCCTTGAGGCGCGATCAGGCGGCGAAGCGGATTTTGTTTTAATTGACGTACGCGAGAAATACGAAGCTGCGCACCATTTTATAGAGGGAACCGATCTTGTAATTTCATATAATTCGTTTTATCCGAAAGTGAAAAAAATAAAAGAAAAAGAGCCGCTTTATATTTTATATTGCGCTAACGGATCGCGCAGTAAAGTTTGCGCGGAAACTATGCGTGAGATCGGCTACAAAAACGCGAAAAATTTAGATCGCGGGATTGATAAATTTAAGGGTAAAATAATTTATAGGGATAGCAAAAATGAGATTTGATATAGCTGTCGCGAAGTTAAAAAACATTAGCCGCAATAAAGCTGCGGAAATTATTAAAAATAACGGCGTAATTCTAAATAATACCTTGTGTGTTAAAACTTCCCAAGAAGTCGGCGAAAACGATGAAATAAAAATAATAGAAAGAGAAAATTTCGTGAGCCGATCCGCGCTAAAACTATTATATTTTTTAGAGCAAATAAACCTTGACATAGCAGGATTTAATTGCCTTGATATAGGCGCAAGCACGGGCGGTTGGACGCAAGTTCTGCTTTCGAAAAACGCTTTGAGAATTACCGCGCTTGACATCGGCGTAAATCAGTTAAATAATTTGCTAAAAACCAATGAAAAAGTAGTTAATTTGGAAAAAACAGACATAAGAGGTTTCAGATCGCCAGAAAAGTTTGATCTGGTGGTCTGCGACGCCTCATTTATTTCGCTGGAAAAATTTATAGAAGATATTGATAAAAACGCCAAAGAACATATTATATTATTATTCAAACCTCAATTTGAAACAGGTCGCGGGGCAAAACGCGATAAAAGAGGCGTAGTGGTTGATGAAAAAGCCGTGCAAAACGCGCTAATAAATTTCCTTGAAACCGCCGAAAAATTCGCGTGGAATTTAATAGCGAAAAGCATCTCGAAAGTGAAAGGTAAAAACGGCAATCAAGAATATTTATTGTATTATAAAAAATCAAAATGAACGCGCTAAAATCCAAAATAACTTCGCTCGCTTTGGGCGGTTTTGACGGCATACATTTAGGTCATCAAGCTCTCGTCGCGCGGCTTGGCGACAAAAGCGCTCTGCTCGCGATTGAGCACGATCGTATATGCCTTACGCCCGGCGTTTCGCGCGAAAGGTTTTGCGCCGCGCCGATCTTTTTCGTGCCGCTTGACGAGTTGCGCGAAATGTCGCCGAACGCCTTTATCGCGCGCCTCGTAAGCGAATTTCCCGCGCTCAAACGTCTCGTAGTCGGCTACGACTTTCGCTTCGGCAAAGATCGCGCGGCGGGCGCGGCGGAGCTCAAAACACTTTTCGCGAATTTCGGCGGCGAATGTGAGATCGTAGAGGAGGTCAAAGTCGCCGATGTCCCAGTCCACGCGGCGCGGATTAGATTGTTCCTCCTTGACGGCAATGTCCGCGCGGCGGCGAAACTTTTGGGTCGCAATCATATGATTGAGGGCGAGATCGTGCGCGGACAGGGTTTGGGCGCGAAGCGGCTCTACCCCACGATAAACCTTGCCGTTACGCGCTTTCTCGCGCCGCTTGACGGGGTCTATGCCTCGCAGACGGAGGTTTTGGGCGCGCTTTACAAATCTGTGAGTTTTGTGGGGCAGAGGCTCAGCGCGGACGGCGCGTTTGCGATCGAGAGCCATATAATAGATGAAAGTTTCAAGGATTTCGCGGGTAAAAGCGAGGCGGAGCAACCGCGAAGCGCCGCGATATTTTTCGCCGAAAGGTTGCGCGAAAACAAGCGATTTGACGACTTAAGCAATCTGAAAGCGCAAATCACGAACGACATCGCCGCCGCGAAACTGCTTTTGGAGTAGGGTAGGGCGCGGCAATCAACGCGCTAACGCAGGTGATCGCGAAAATTTTGTATGATTAGCGAATGGATTTAAAAGAGCTGGTTTTGTCGGCGCTCTCCGATGTGGGCGGCGAGTTTGAGCGCACGGCGCGTGAGAGCGTGGAGGCGGTGATCGCCGACAAGTCGCGCGATCCCATCGCGTTGGCGAAAATTGAGCAGGCGATTGAGATCGCGCGCGGTTTGAGTTTGCCCGTTTCAACGCCGCCCCAGGCTGCCGAAGAATCCGCCAAGTCCGCTAAACCCGCCGAGATCGCTATCTCCGCCGTTTCAGCCGCGCCTGTAATTTCCGCTGCGCCCGCCGCGCCCGCCGCGCCGCAAAATCAAGAGATCGCGGCGGCTTCCTTGACGGCGAAAGAGCCGAAATTCGCAGAGGCGAAACCCGCCGAAAAATCAGCGCGACAAGAAAACCCCGCGCGTGATTTAGCGAGCGGCGAAATGCTGGCAAATCAAAGCGTAATCAGCGGCGAAGAGATGTTTTTGGAGACGCTTAGAGAGCGCGTTTTGACGCTCTTTGTGGGTTTGCAATCTCCGAATTGTAAAAATCTTGAGGCAAAGTTAGATTTGACATTTAATTTTTTTGAATACCTTTTAAGCATTGTGGAGGATCGCCTCGCAAAAATCAGGGAAATTCCCAACAAATGACGCTCCCGCCGCGTTTCGCCGCCGATTTTGAGCGCGTTAAAGCCGCGCTCGCCCCGCGCACCAAGCGGGCGTTTTTCGTGGGCGGCGCGGTGCGCGATCACTTTCTCGGGCGCGATTTTGAAGATATTGACATTGAAATTTACGATATTCCAGCGGCGGATTTTGAGATTTTGATGCGAAATTTGGGCGCGATCGGCGTTGGAAAAAGTTTTTTCGTCTATAAAATGGGCGTTTTTGACCTCTCTTTGCCGCGCGCGGAGCGGAAAATCGCGCGCGGGCATAAGGGTTTTTCGGTGGCGATCGAGAATGATCCGAGTCTTGCGGCAAGGCGGCGCGATTTCACGATCAACGCGGTGATGATCAACATTTTTACGGGCGAAATTTTGGATTTTTTCGGCGCGATGGGCGACGCGGGCGATCTTGCGCGGCGCGTTTTGCGGCACATTGATAGCGCGGCGTTTGGCGAAGATAGTTTGCGCGTTCTTCGCGCGGCGCGTTTTGCGGCGCAACTAAATTTCAAAATTGCCCCCGAAACTTGCGCGATTTGCCGCGAAATCGCGTTAGACGATCTAAGCCGCGAGCGGATTTGGGGCGAGTTTGAGAAGATCGCGCGATCTGATTTTCGGGTTAAGGGCGCGTTTTACATAATTTCCCTTTTGATCGCGCGGAAATTATTTGGTTTTTCACGTTGCGATCTGAATTTTTTTCGCCTTGTGAAAAAAACGCCGTTTTTTTACGCGATCGGCATATTTTTTCACGCGCGGAATATGATCTTTGAGCGGTTAAATATGCCGAAAAACGAGCGGCGCAAAATTTTGAATCACCCCGCGCCGCCGAAGCGATTTAACGATAAGTTTTTAATCGCTATCGCGCTAAAATATCCGCTTAAAAATTGGGCTGGTTTTGAGTACGCGAAAATTTATGATCGCGCCGTTAAGCTGGGTTTTTTGGATCAAAAGTTTGATCCGAATGTTAAAGCGGCGGATTTAATGCGCGAAGGTTTCGCGGGCAAAGAGTTGGGCTTAGAGTTGCGCGGACGAATTTTAGAAAAGGTGAAAAATTATGCAAAACAGATATAGATTGTTAATAGAGACGGCGGATAAAAAAGGTTTGATTCATAAGATCACGGGCGTATTGTTAAAATACGAGTTAAATATTGAGCAAAATAATGAGTTTGTAGAGCGCGATTCCAATAGATTTTTTATGCGCACGGATATTAGCGGGATCGCGCGGGAAAATTTATTTGACGAGTTGCGCGAAATTTTGGGCGCGGACAGCGAGATCAAATTGATTCCAGCCGAAAAAAAGCGCGTTGTAATTATGGTTACAAAAGAGCACCATTGTTTAAGCGATCTTTTGATTCGCCATAAATATAACGAATTAGAATTTACGATCGCGGCGGTTACAAGCAACTACGATAATTTGCGATCGCTTACGGAAAACTTTGATATTCCCTTTCACTTTATCTCGCACGAAAATCATTCGCGCGAATCCCACGAAGCGGAGTTAATAAAAGTGATCAAAAATTATGATCCTAAATATATTATTCTGGCGAAATATATGCGGATTTTGACGCCGAATTTTGTGGAAAATTTCGCTAATAAAATTATCAACATTCACCACTCGTTTTTGCCTGCGTTTATAGGCGCGAATCCTTATAAACAGGCTTATAATCGCGGCGTGAAAATTATCGGCGCGACGGCGCACTTTGTAAATAATAATTTAGACGAGGGTCCGATTATCGCGCAAAGCGTTTTGAATGTGAATCACACGCACAGCGCGGAGGATATGGCGCGATCGGGCAAAGAGATAGAGAAGCTTACATTAGCAAAAGCTTTGCGCCTTGTATTTGACGATCGCGTATTTATATACAAAAACAAAACGATAATTTTTGAGTCGTAAAATGGAGATAGCGAAACAATTTCTTTTAGATCGCGCGCCTATAAAACAAATACGGCAATTTCGTAAGATAAACGACGATCTAGATCGCGGGTCAATTCCCATACGGCGCGCAAGGAACGGCTTTAGCGATCCGCGAAATAAATGGAGTAAGAATGGAAAACTATAAAGTCCTAGCGTTAAAATACCGCCCCCGATCATTCAAAGAGCTCATCGGGCAAGAGGCTGTGAGCCAGACTCTTTCGGCGGCGTTAGAAAACGGCAAACTCTCGCACGCCTATCTATTTTCTGGGCTGCGCGGCAGCGGCAAAACGAGCAGCGCGCGCATTTTCGCGAAGTCTTTGCTGTGCGAAAAAGGGGTCAGCGCCGCGCCGTGCGATCAGTGCGATTCGTGCAAAAACGCCAACGAAGGTCGCCACATTGACATAGTGGAGATGGACGCGGCGAGCAACACGAGCGTGAATGACATTCGCGATCTGATTGAGCAGACGCGATACGCGCCGGCGGCGGGACGATTTAAGGTTTATATTATTGACGAAGCGCATATGCTCAGCAATTCGGCGTTTAACGCGTTTTTGAAGACGCTTGAAGAGCCGCCGCCGCACGCGAAATTCCTGCTCGCCACGACCGATCCGCAGAAATTGCCGCTCACCGTACTCTCGCGCGTGCAACATTTTCGCTTCAAAAAGATCGCTTATGAGGCGGTTTTGGCGCATATTCGCGCGATTTTGGCGCAGGAAAATATCACGGCGGACGAAAAAGCTCTGGAAATGATCGCGCGCGCCGGCGGCGGCAGTATGCGCGACACTTTGACGATTTTGGAACAGACAATCGCCTTTGGCAGGGGCGCGGTTACTTTGGAATCGGCGATTGACATTTTAGGCGCGCTTGATCCCGCGCGGATTGAGAGCTTTTTTGACGCGGTTTTGGAGGGTAAAACCGACGAGGCGACCCTGTTTGTCAAGGAATTTGAGTCCGACGACGCCGAAATGATCGTGAGCGAGATGATAAATTTTTTAAAAGATCGTCTTTTTAAGCCGCGCCCGCGCTTTACGCACAGCATAATCGAGCGGTTTTTTAAGACGCTCGCCGAGACGAGATCAATGCTGAGGCACGGCGCGGATTCGGGTTTCGCGCTTGCTTTGGCGGCGATGAAAATGATAGAGGCTCTGCGCCCCGAAGCGATAAATGACGCGATTGAGCGGCTGGAAAACGAGATTGAAAATATGGGCGATCTTAACGCGAACCAGCCTGTTGGGGCGGCGAGCGCGAAACCAGCCGCGCAAATTTCGCCAGCGGCTTCACACGCGATTCCGCCCGTTTCAACTGCGATCAGAAACTCCGCGCCCGCCGCGCCCGCCGCGATCACCGCTACGAAAACACCCTCGCCAAAAGAGCTCTTTGAAATTTTCAAGCGCAAACTCTACGATCGCGGGGAATCTTTGGGTAGCGCGGCGGAGGCGGTCGTAACTTTTGTGGATTTTGCGGACGGCGAGATTTTGCTGAAATTCGCCAAAGAGGGCGAAGCCGCAGATCGCTTGCGATCCGACTACAAAATTTTCCGCCAGATCGCCGCCGAAGTCTTTGGCGCAGAGGCGAAAATAGCACCCGTTAAAGACGATGAGCCGTCTGGAAACACAAACGTTTTGGACGATCCCGCGCTAAAAAAGGCGGTTGAAATCTTTGGTAGCGATATAGAAAAGATCACACCCTTGCCGAAAAGCGAGCAAAGTTAGCGCGCAAAGCCCAAGCCATAATAAAACGCTTTTTTTAGCGATGTTTTCAAATGCCAAAATCCGCTTAAAATTATAGTGTAAGTTATGGTTATTTTTGCCGAAAAAACGCGCGAAACTCATTCAGTTTTACTTTATGATTATATAAATTAAAAATTGGGCGTATAACGTCTCAAAGGTAAAAAGTATTGTAATGAGACGCAGTATTACTTTATCTAACGCATTCCGCAATTATTTTATTAAATTTCTCTTTGTCAAAAAAATAGCCGTTGTTTTCTAATTTCTTTTCAATTAAAATACTTAAATCTAACAAAGATGAATACATAAATTTTATGAATTTTTCTTCTATACTTAGTTCTGGTAAAGTATCCCAATAAATTCTTTGAATACAGAGTTCCGAAGAAATTTCTTTTTTATTCTTTATGTACCTAACATTTTTAATACCGCTACAATTACAATATTCAGATATATCCCCGCTAATATATAAATTGATTTTGAGTTTATCTACTCCAACAAATTCAATATTCTCAAACCCGCTTTTTAAGTATTTAGCCATACTTAAATTAAGATTTCTGAGGCTTGCGTTAGATACATTTGTTGCTTGCCCTCCTATTGCCGCGCTTATTACAAAATTCATCTTGTCAACCTTTCTTCTTCGTTTTCCATTGCGGCTTTATTTTACCCATTTTTTCAAATTTCTATTTCCCTGTTCAGGTTAATTCTATTAATAGAAACGCCCTTATATAAAGTAATATCTTCTTTATTCATTAGATTTAGAAATAAAAATTCGTTCATTTTTTGGATATTTTTAAATAGATAGTTTTCATTTAAAAATTCTTTAATAAAATCCTCTTTATTTTTTGCTAATATTTCTGTTTCAATGATTGAATACCCTCCTGTTGGATCGCCATAATCAAACCCATCAACATCAATTTTATTACATTTACTTGAAACGCTTATAACTATGGGCGATAAATTTTTGCGCGCCAAAGCCGATACATATTTCCGCGCTATATTAAAATCAGTTAAAGCATAAATAAAAGTGTTTTCAAAATCAATATATTCTCTGCTATCCTGTATTTCTTTATATAATTTATAACCAAGAACATCTATATCTAAGCAAGAGTCGCCGCCTAATCCTAAATATTTAGGGTTAATTGAAGACCAATTACATTTTACGATAAACCATTTTTTCATTGCGGTTTTATTTTATTGGTATTCGCAACGCGGGCGTTTTTTCCGTTATTTTTTGCTTTCATTTCTAAAAATTCCGCGTATCGCTTGTCAATGATAGATTTGATTGTTTGATAATTTTCTTTAGAGTTTTCAATATAATAATACGCATTGTCAAAATACTTGTCGCCGAATTTTTCTTTCACAAAATTGGTGTAATCGTCCAGATAATAGCCGAAAGCCTTAGCAAATTTCGTTTTATCAGAACCATAATAAGCAATCGCGAATTGATTACCGTTTGCGTTCAGTTCTTCCGTACTCAAAACACCGTCCATATCAAAAAACAATTTTCGGCAATCAACCTTGCCCTCTTGGTTTTCCGCAGATTTAAGTTCTTGCGGAAATTCTTCCCACATTTGCGCGCTGCAGAATTTTTGTTCAATACACCAGCGCAGAAAAAACGCAATGTGCGTTCCGCCGTTTTCTATTGGAATGTCGGTTGGCGCGTTTGCAGCTCCCCAATGCCATTTGGCTTTGTCAAAAATAGTATGCTTCATTGCTTATTCTTGAACCTTATTAGCTTTAGCGATCCTGCGAAGCGGCAAGAGATAACCGCGGTTAAATTGCGTATTTTAGCCAAAAGTTTCACTGCCAAAATTCTTCTGCTACGATCGCCCAATGAAAATTATGAGCAGAAACAGTCGAACGCCGATCGCCGCAATTAAAACCGCGTTAGTAATTTTCGCGCTCCTCGCGCCGTTATTCAAAGACAAGCGCGGCAAATTTTCGCCGATCAAAATCATCGCGACGTGCGCGTTAATCGCCATTTTGAGCGCGGCGCTTTATCTGCGTGAACTCAAATTACGCGAAGACTTCTTTTTTTACGGCGAGCCGAAAGCCGAAAATTTCTGCAGAATTTTGCGCAATGACGGCTATTTGTCGTGTTACAGCGACATTTTGGGCGAACCCCTCTGGGTCGCGTACCGTTTGCGCGCCGCGCCGCGCCAAGATTTGCCGCGCCCAAAAAATTTTGAGGCGGACATTCGCGCTTTTTACGCGATCTCGCCTGAGAGCTACACGCGCAGCGGCTACGATCGCGGGCATCTCGCGCCGAATCACGCGATCGCGCAAATTTACGGCAAAACGGCGCAAAAAGAGACGTTTTTGATGACGAATATCGCGCCGCAAAAGCCCGATCTAAACCGCAAAGTCTGGCAACGAATGGAGCAAACGGCGTTTGATGTTTTCGCGCCGAAGTTCGGCGAAGTTTGGGTTGTCAAAGGCGGTGTTTTTGGCTCTGACGCGAAGCGGATAAACGGCGTATTTTCGCCCGTCGCGCCGGATGGATTTTTCGCGATCTACGCGGCGATCAATGATGATGAGATCGCGTTTTTAGCGTTTCTCGCGCCGCAAGATGTGAAAGGCGACGAGCCGATCGGGAATTTTGTAGTTAGCGTAAATGATGTGGAAACTCTGACAAAAATTGACTTTTTCTCCGCGCTTCCGGACGATTTGGAAGAGGAGTTAGAGGGCGAGATCGCGGCTGAAAATTGGGGGAATTTAAGCGCGTTTTAGCGGTTTAAGTCAAAAACGCTAAAATCCGCACCGATTTTTACGATCAGGCGATTTTTGAGATCAGGAAATTCAAAAAGCCTACAAGTCCCAATCGTAACGCGATCGGGCGAAAATTACAGTTTTTGCGGTATTTAAGAGATTGCGGATCGCAAACCGCAATGACTAAAACAGCAAACGCTGTCGGCAAAATAGCAGCGATTTTTAGGAGAGGCAAGAGACGCGATCTCTTGTCGCAGCGTGGGCTTTGCCTTCGAGAGAAATTTTTAAAGGATTTACTTTATGAAACCGACCTACAACCCGTCTAAACGCAAGCGCGTGAATACGCACGGCTTCCGCGTTAGAATGGCTACCAAAAACGGGCGCAAAGTGCTTAACCGCCGCCGCGCCAAAGGCAGAAAGAGATTAAGCGTCTAAAAGTGAGCGGCGGCAATGATCGCGAGAGATTCGCGATCCTGAAAAATTCGGCGGCATTTAACGCGGTTTTTAAGCAAGGCAAAAGTTTTCATACTGACGCTTTCGTCTGTTTTTACTTGCCTTGCGGTGATTTGGCGGCGGCGCAAAGAGCGCAAAAGGGTTTTGTGGCGTCCAAAAAAGTAGGCGGCGCGGCGGAGCGCAACTACGCCAAACGCCGAATGCGCGAAATTTTTAGGGCAAACGAGGCGAAAATCCCGCGCGGTAAATACGCGATGGTGGCAAAAAAGCCGATATTAGAGGCAAATTTCGCGGCGCTTTTGAGAGATTTTTCCCGCGCCGCGCACTCTTTTATAAAATATAGTAAAGGTTTGGATATTGCTTGATAGTTTAAGCCAAAAAAATAGATATTTGATCTTTTTGATCGTGTTAGTCATATTCTTCGCGGCGTACGATCGCTATGTGATCGCCCCGCAGAACGCGGCGCGGCAAGCGGCTTTAGAGGCGCAAAAGAACGCGACTTTGGCGGAGAAAACCGCTTCGCCGAATTCGGCTTTGGCTAGCGGCGGCGATACGGGCAATTTGAACGCGCCTCTTTCGGCTGTCGCGGATAAAGCAGCGCCCGCCGCGCCAAATTCAAGTATTGAGCCGCCTAGGGCGCTTGCGGCGACGGAGCGCGTGATCGCGCGGGTTAAAACGCAAATAAGCGAGCTCGAAATTGACGATCTAGGTCGCGTGGCGCAGGCGACTTTGACGGAAAATATCTTTAAAGGCGAGGACAACGCGCAGTTAAAGTTGTTTGATCCCTCTGAGGTGCGCGCTTTGGAGGTACGCTTCCGAGACGCGGCGCTGAATCAGGCGGCGTTTAAGACCGCTTATGCGGCTAGCGGCGCGGAAGTTGATGCGACTGTTGAGCCCGCAATGCTTGTTTTAACGCAAGATTTGGGTGAAGCGCAGGTTGCAAAAACGTTCACTTTCTACCCCGACGGGCACTTTGATCTGAAAATTTCGCTCTCAAAACCTACGGAATTTTACATTACGACCGGCTTTCGCCCTGTCGCGTCAAGCGATAAAATGGTAATTCAAGGCGCTTTGACGCAACTCGCGAACGGCTCTATTGAGGTGATCGCAGAGGGAGACGCGAAAGGCGGCGAGAGTTTTATCGGCGCGAGAATGATCAGCACTTTTGATCGTTATTACGCCTCAATTTTGTTTAATTATTCCGAAACTTTCGCGGTAAATTTTCTGAAAGTTAATGACGCCGCGCCGCTCGGATTTATTAAATCTGAAAAAGATTTAGAGCTAGGCGGATATATTGGTCCCAAATATGTAGATAAATTGCGCAAAATCAATCCAGAACTAACCGCCGCGGTTGAATACGGATTTTTCACATTTTTGTCTAAACCGCTATTTGTGATTTTGGAGTGGATTTATTCGGTAATTCCTAATTGGGGCTGGGCTATAGTAGTTTTTACATTATTGGTAAAAATCGTGCTGTTTCCGTTGTCTCACAAAGGTATGGTGAGTATGTCGCGATTAAAAGATATAACGCCGAGAATCAAAGAGTTGCAAGAGCGTTATAAAGACGACAAGCAAAAACTGCAGCTTCACTTAATGGAACTCTACAAAAAACACAACGCGAATCCGCTTGGCGGTTGTTTGCCGCTGTTAATACAGATTCCGATCTTTTTCGCGATCTACCGCGTGCTGCTAAACGCGATAGAATTAAAAGGAGCCGAGTGGTTTTACATTAGCGATCTATCTATGAAAGACCCGTTTTTTATCCTTCCGTTGTTAATGGGTTTTACAATGTGGTTTCAGCAAAAAATCACACCGAGCAATTTCACCGATCCGATGCAAGAAAAGTTATTCAAATGGCTTCCTGCGGTATTTACGGTATTTTTCTTGTTTTTCCCTGCGGGACTTGTGTTGTATTGGCTCATAAACAATGTGATTTCAATTGCGCAGCAATGGTTAGTAAATGCGAGTTTAGCAAAGTCAAAAAAGAGAGAAAACAATGATTAAAGTAGAAGAAAAAACCCTACACGAAGCGATTATAAAAGCGTCGCAAGAATTAGGTTGTTCCATTGAGGAATTAGAGTATGAAGTCATCAGCGAGGGCAGCAGCGGTTTTATGGGCTTTATGAATAAGCCCGCCGTGATCGTGGCGCATAAAAAATCCTCCGCGCACACTGGGACGCCGCAATACGCGCAAAGAGATCGCGAGACGCCGCGCGAAGCTCCAAGAGAGACGCCGCGAGAGACGCCGCGCGAAATTCCCGCCGATCGCGATCGCCCGCGAAGTTACGAAAAACCGCGCGAAATTCGCGAGGAGCGCGCGCCGAACGCGCCGAAAGAGCCGCCTTACGATCGCAAAGAGCCGCCTTACGATCGTTACGAAAAACCCGTGTTGAAGCCCAGCGCGTCCGATCGCCTGATTCAAGGCGCTTTTAGCGATGACGATCACGGCGAGCCGCTCAAAGTCGGCACAAACTTCCTGCGCCCAAACAACGATCACCGCGCGGACAGCGCAGGTTTCAGCGGCGCGCCCGGCGGAAATTTCACCGATCGCTACGAGCCGCGCAAAGCCCCGCCGCGTTATGAGAACAGAGAGCCGCGCCCTTACGAGCCGATCAAAGAGGCGCGAAAAGCGGCGGAGAATTTTGACGCGCCGCGCGAAAAACCGCGCGCCGAAACCAAATTTGACGCCCCGCGCGAGGAAAAGCCGCGAAATTACAACTACGATCAGCCCAAACGCGACATTTTTGACACCCAGCGACCCGTTATTATCCACACGCCCGAAGAGGAAAAGCGCGTCTGCGAGGAGATCGCGCAAATTTTGCGCAACCTCTTTGACAACACGGATTATAAAATTTCGGAAATTGAAGTAACGCCTTACGACGACAAGACTTTGCAGGTATTTTTTGACGGCGAGGACGCGGCGCTTTTGATCGGCAAAGACGGCTACCGCTACAAAGCATTAAGCTATATTTTATTTAATTGGATTAATCCTACTTACGGATACCTTTTGCGCCTTGAGATTGCGAAATTTTTACAGAATCAAGAGGAGATGATCGCGCGGTATTTAGAACCCATAATTGAGCAAATCCGCGAGACGGGCAAAGGTCAAACGCGCGTTTTGGACGGCGTTTTAGTGCAGATCGCGTTAAAACTCCTGCGCGAAAAGTTTCCCGACAAATATGTAGGAATCAAAACGACTCAAGAGGGCGACGGTAAATTTGTAGTCGTTAATGAATTTATTAAAAAGTCTGTCTATTAGAAAGGGCGGCGATGAATATCCACGAATACCAAGCGAAGGCGATTTTGCGCGAATTCGGCGCGCAGGTTTTGGCGGGGTTTCCCGCGAATACGTCAAGCGAGGCGCGCGAGGCGGCGGCTAAAATCGGCGGTGATTTGTGGGTGGTGAAGGCGCAGATTCACGCGGGCGGGCGCGGCAAAGCGGGCGGCGTTAAGATCGCGCGATCGCTTGACGAAGTTGAAAAAATCGCAGGCGATCTGCTAGGCAAAACGCTAATTACGCCTCAAACTGGCGAGGCGGGCAAAGTCGTGCAAAGACTTTATATTGAGAGCGGCGCGAAGATCGCAAAAGAATTTTACCTCTCAATCGCGCTTGATCGCGCCCGCGAGACGCCCGTGATGATCGCGAGCGCGGAGGGAGGAATGGAGATTGAGGAAATCGCGGCGAAATCGCCTGAAAAGATCGCGAAAGTCGCGATCGATCCGCTTACTGGATTTCTGCCAATGCACGCTCGCTCGCTCGCTTTCGCGCTTGGGATCGCCAAAGAGCAGTTTGCGAGTTTCGCGAAATTTTGCGCCGCCCTCTACCGCGCCTACGCCGAAAAAGACGCCAATATGGCGGAGATCAACCCCCTCGCGCTCCTTGAAAACGGCGAATTTATCGCGCTGGACGCCAAAATGGGCTTTGACGACAACGCGCTCTTTCGCCATACCGACATTGAGGCGTTGCGCGATCTTTTCGAGGAAGAGCCGAGCGAGACGGAGGCGGCGGCGGCGAATTTGAGTTATGTGCGCCTCGCGGGCGAAGTGGGTTGTATGGTCAATGGCGCGGGGCTTGCGATGGCGACAATGGACATCATTAAACACGAGGGCGGCGCGCCCGCAAACTTCCTAGATGTGGGCGGCGGCGCGTCCGCCGAAACCGTTGCGAGGGGCTTTGAGATAATTTTGCGCGACCGTTCGGCGAAGGCGATTTTTGTGAATATATTCGGCGGGATTGTGCGCTGTGATCGCGTGGCGAACGGGATTTTAGAGGCGGCGAAGCGCGTGGATTTGAATTTGCCCGTGATCGTGCGCCTTGACGGGACAAACGCCGCCGAAGCTCGCGAAATCCTGCGATCAGCGAATATCCCTAACATTATCGCCGCTGAAAACCTAACGGACGGCGCGAAAAAAGCGGTGGAAGCGGCGAAATGAAAACCGAAGAAAAAGAAAGTTTGAAAATAAAGACAAGGGAAGAAATACTTGAATTAGTTGGAGAATTAATAATTGAAGCAAGAAATTCAGGTATAAATACATTTCAAAATATAAGAAATGGAGAATGGATTCCCAAGAATCCTAATGTTCAAGAGAAAAACACTATAAAGTTAATTAATAGTTTAAATCAAGAGCAATCAGAAATAATTGAAAATGTTATAGGTTATCTAATAGACTTATCCGTTTTCAAATTGTTAAACATATTGGAAAATGGTTTTAAAGATTATGATTTTGATTTATCAATAAAAAATGAAAATCAACGAATATTTTTAACAGGGGAAAACAGTGAAATAGAGATTTCCAGTGAGTTTTGGCAATGGCTTTCCAAATATGGAATCAAAGGTACTGTTCCGTGGTAATGAGAAACAATTTGAAGTTTGAAAAATCACAATGAAAACCGAAGAAAAAGAAAGTTTGAAAATGAATACAGGGGCGGCGGGACAACCGCAGCCGAACAGAGGCGTAATTTTGAATCCATATAAAGGAATAAACTTTTATAATAATGATATTCTTTTTGGTATGACACAAAAAGATGTAAAAAAAATCTTAAAAGAAAATGCGCCAAAAATTGAAATTGA
>JAITUT010000064.1 GCA_031286325.1 Helicobacteraceae bacterium | reverse complement strand
ATCGTAACGATCGGCAAGAACTCGGCGTTAGAGATAGAGAAGTTTCTATTTGACGAAAAGAACGCGAAGAACGAAGCTGAGATCAGCCTCTCTAAAGGCGCGTTTAGAACGATCACGGGACAGATCGGCAAGATTGCCCCCGAGACCTTTAAGCTAAAAACCAGAACCACCTCTATTGGAATTAGAGGCACGCAATTTTTGGTGGATATTACGGAGATAGGAGAGCGGTTTGCTTGCACGCAAGGGGAGATTACCCTCGATAACGGGGGAGCGGTTGCGGCGTTGAGGGCGGGGGAGATAGCGATTTTTGAAAACGGCGCGATCTTGCAGCCTAGGAATTTCAAACCCGAAGAAGTTCTCAAGATAATCGAGAAAATAGACGGAGCTCCGATCGTAGTCAATCCGAACACATTCGTAATGGACGCGGATAGCGCGATCGCGAGCGATCAATCCTCCAGCGGCGCGAACGTGAGCCTTAATCCCGCTCAAGATTTAAGCGACGCGGCAAATCAAGTTAATACCGTCAGTTTGGGACTATACGATCGACAAATTATGGGTATGAGCGTTCCTAAGCTAGATGTTGATGATGCTCTAAATCCCCAGATCCAAACCTCACCCCCATCAGGTTCGAACCCGCCAGCGATAGATTTCGTCTATATGCCCAACTTGTATTATGTAGACCCATACGTGGACTGGGGTTTTTGGGTAGACGTCGATCGCAATACATTTCTTAACGGGAATAATGTCGCGGTGGCAATGACAGATCACCACATAGTAGGCGGGCTTTACGGAACGAAAACTGATGATTCCGTGATTAGCTTGTTGCTTAGTCAAAAAGACAAAAGGTTTGACTATAAGGGCGAAGTAACGGGCAGGGTATTGTATGCCGCAGACGATACAGGGAGTACTCCCGTATACGCCGCCTCGTCTATAATCCCCAACTCTCCTGGGCAACAAAACAAGAATTGGTTTAAAATGTATGTTGATTTCGGAGCAGGAAAATACGGGTTTGAGGCGGCTTTTACAGCCGAGCTTACGGGCGAAAGATTTGTTATTGCCACTATTGATGGCTCTCCTGCGACTACTGGCTTTGACAAAATTAAGCAGCCGATAAACTATGATGGCGCTACCAGTTGCAGTGTTGGTATCAGCTGCCCTTTTGAGAACAAAGGACAATACCCCAGCACCACACCTTCGTTGCAAGAAGAACAAGGGGCTTGGAAAATATACTTTTTTGGTCCTAACGCCGAATCTGTCGCCGGATTAGTTGAGTATAACCGCAAGCTTGCATCAGGAACGTGCGATAAAGATTGTATCGCAAGAGTCCAATTGCTAGTAAAAGGCAATAGAAACCGTTAATTCTCACCCCCTCTATATAAGAGGGGCGAGCGATCAGATCGCGCCCCTCTTATTAACTTTCATTTAACGCGCTTTATTCCGCAGAGTATTTCGCGCGCAAAGCGCGGCGGTTATACGGATTAAAACCCTTTTCGCTAAGATCGCGCCTTTTAGCAAAGTCAAAGGATAGAAAGTGAAATGGAATTTGCCGTTTATTTTTTGGGCGTTTCCCAAAGCGAGACCGCTGGTGCGCCATTAGGCGGCGCGAAATTTTTATGATAATTTCCGTCATTGCGTTCGCAATGGCAATTTATGAGCAAGCTCTTTAGTTCGCAAGGCGAGCTTCTCGCCACAGAAAAAGATGTTGATAGAAAGGATATTGATGGAACAATTAACAGGCGCGCAAATGGTCGTAGAGGCGTTGCGCGAGGAGGGAGTCGAAGTGGTCTTCGGCTACCCCGGCGGCGCCGCGCTGAACATTTACGATGAAATTTACAAGCAAAAGCACTTCGAACACATTTTGACCCGCCACGAGCAAGCGGCGGTTCACGCGGCGGACGGCTACGCGCGCAGCAGCGGCAAAGTCGGCGTGGCGATCGTTACGAGCGGTCCGGGTTTCACGAACGCGGTTACTGGGATCGCTACCGCGCACCTTGATTCGACGCCGATAGTCGTTATCAGCGCGCAGGTCGCGACCAGCCTCATTGGAACGGACGGCTTTCAAGAGATTGACGCGGTGGGTATCAGCCGCCCTTGCACGAAGCACAATTTCCTTGTGAAAAATGTCGCGGAGCTGCCGTTGATTTTGAAGCAGGCGTTTTATATCGCGCGCAGCGGCAGACCCGGTCCCGTGCATATTGACATTCCCAAAGATGTTACGGCGGAACTTGGGCATTTTGATTATCCAAAAGAGATCAATATGAAAACCTACCGCCCGACTGTGAAAGGCAACCCGCGCCAGATTCAAAAAGCCGCGCAAGCGATCAAAGACGCGCGCCAAGCCGTGATTTGCGCGGGCGGCGGCGTAATGCTTTCAGGCGCGGCTATGATCGCGCGGACGCTTGTGGAAAAGACGAAAATTCCCGTAGTTGAGACGCTAATGGCTCGCGGCGCGTTTGCCCACGATTGCCCGCAGTTGCTCGGAATGGTCGGTATGCACGGCGCGTATGTGGCTAATATGGCGGTGAGCGAGGCGGATTTAATCGTAGCGTTGGGCGCGCGCTTTGACGATCGCGTTACGATGCGGCTTAGCGAATTTGCGAAACACGCGAAAATTATTCACATTGACGTTGATCCGTCAAGTATCGGCAAGATCGTAGAGGTAGATTACCCGATCGTAGGCGATCTGAAAAATGTGTTGGAGGAGTTGATAACCGCGCTTGCGGATTACGATCCTGAAAAGCAAAAGGATTGGCGCGCGCGTTTGGCGAATTACGATTCAATTCACCCGCTCTCTTACGATCGCGATCACAAGGGCGCGATCAAGCCGCAATGGGTCGTTGAGGAGACGGGCAAAATGCTCGGCAAAGAGGCGGTGATCGTAACCGATGTCGGACAGCACCAGATGTGGGCGGCGCAGTTTTATCCGCTTGACGGCGCGAAACGTTGGGTTACGAGCGGCGGGCTTGGCACGATGGGCTTTGGCTTTCCCGCGGCGATCGGCGCGAAAAAGGCGAACAAAGATCGCGTGGTAGTGAATTTCAGCGGGGACGGATCGATCTTGATGAACATTCAGGAGCTTATGACGGCGAGCGCGAACGATATTCAAGTCATAAACATTGTCTTGAATAATAATTACCTTGGAATGGTGCGCCAGTGGCAGACATTTTTCTACGATGACCGCCGCTCAAACACCACGCTTGAGAAGCAACCCGACTTCGTGAAACTCGCGGAGGCGTTCGGTTGCTTCGGCGCGCGCGTGGAACGACAAGAGGATTTCGCCGCCGCGCTCAAAGCCGCGATCGCGAGTAAAAAAGCCGCGATCTTAGACGTCGTGGTAGACCGTATGGAAAATGTGTTGCCTATGGTGCCCACGGGCGGCAGCCTCTACAATATGATTTTAGAGTATAAGGATTAGCCGTGCAGACCGAAAGAAGAGTAATTTCAGTAGTCGTTTTGAACGAACACGGCGTTTTGTCCAGAGTGAGCGGGCTTTTTGCGGGGCGCGGGTATAACATTGAGAGCCTCACAGTCGCGCCGATCCCAAACAGCGAGTATTCGCACATTAGTATCGTTACGATCGGGAGCGTGAAAGTTTTGGAGCAGATTGTCAAGCAGCTGCACAAGCTAATTCCCGTTTTGAAGGTGATTGAGCACGAGACGGGAGAGACGATCGAAAAGGAGCTCGCGATGGTGAAATTCTCGATCAGCGAGCCGATCGGCGATATTGACGCGATCTGCCGCGCGTATAACGGCAAGATCGCCAATGTGGGCGAGGATTATATTGTGGCGATGGTGGCGGACGAGCCCTCCCGCGTGAATAATTTCTTGAAAGCGGTCAAGAAATATAACCCGAAAGAAACGGTGCGCAGCGGAGCGGTGGCGATAGAGCGTTAGTTGTTTTGTTTTGCTTTCGCTCTTTGCGATTTCGTTGTCGCGGAGTTTGATCGCAAAGGTACGCAAAGGCGCGCTTTGCCTTTGCGATCGCCTGTGGAATGCGCGATCGCCTGTGGAATGCGCGATCGCCTGTGGAATGTATGATCGCGCCTTTTTGCCATTTTGTCATTACGTTTCGCGCCGCGCCAGCGCGTAAAACTCCGCGATAACGGTTCTTTCTTTGGGGCGGGCGATCGCAAAGTTTTGCCTTTGCGATCGCGCGCGGAATATGTGATCGCGCCGCCTCGCCTTTGCGTTTCGCGCCGCGCCTAGAACTTGCCTAAACTGCGGCGCGAAAACTCAAAAATCAACCCGCCCGATTTTCATAGCGATCTAGATCGCGGATTAAATTCGCAATGAGGATTTGTATTTGTGATCGCGCTTCTTTGCCTGTGTGATCGCACGTGTGAGAAACGCGGTGATCGCTTTGCCTTTGCGATCGCCTGTGGAATGCGCGATCGCGCCGCTTTGCCATTACGTTTCGCGCCCACCTAGAAGTTGCCGAAATTCAGTCGCGAAAACTCAAAATCAACCCGCCAGCCTCGTTATTGCGGCTAAGCCTAAATTTCGTAATTTTCATAGCGATCTAGATCGCGGATTAAATTCGCAATGAGGATTTTTATTTGCGATCGCCTGTGAAACGCGGCGATCGCGGGAAATTATTTTTGCCCGTTTGTTTTAATATATTTTCACATTTCGCGCAATTTTTGTCAATGCCGCTTATTTTTCGGGCGATCGCGCCGCTAGTCTTTTCACCAGTATCGCCCGCGCGAGTGCGCTAGCTTCGCAAATTCGGCAAAAATATAGCGGCTCTCGCGCGGACCAGGGCTTGCCTCAGGATGGTGCTGCACGGAAAAGCACGGCGAATTTTTGTAGCGCACGCCTTCAATCGTGCCGTCAAACAAATTCAGGTGCGTTATCTCAGCGACTTGCTTGATCGTATCGGGCACGGAATAGTTGTGGTTTTGGCTCGTGATCTCCACCGCGCCTGTACGCAAGTTTTTCACGGGTTGGTTCGCGCCGTGGTGCCCGAACTTCAACTTATAAGTTTCGTAGCCGTGCGCGATCGCGAGCAATTGATGCCCAAGACAGATACCGAAGATCGGGATTTTGTGATTGATAAGTTTTTTGATCGCGGCGACTTCGTCTTTTAACACCATAGGATCGCCCGGCCCGTTGCTTAAAAATACGCCGCCGATTTCGCCCTTGTCAAAACGTTCTATCACCGCTTCGGCGGGCGTGTTGTGCGGCGTAACCTCTACTTCTAATCCCGCGGAAACTAGCTCGTTTAGAATGTTGAGTTTCGCGCCAAAGTCGAACGCCAAAACTTTCGCCAAAGGATTCGCTTTTGGCTCGTCATAACGTTGCGCGGCGTCATTCCACGCGGCGCGGCTGTGCGCGAACGCCCTCTCCGATCCAACTTGGTTTAAGAAATTGATGTCGCTCATTTTAGGCGTCGCGTCCAAAACCGCGCGCAAATCGGCGTAAGAGCTGTGTTCGGTAGAGGCGACCATCATCATCGCGCCGTCTTTGCGAATGAGTTTTGTAAGCGCGCGCGTGTCAATGTCGCAAATTCCCAAGATGCCGCGCGATTTCAAAAACTCCGCCAAAGAGCTCTCGCTCCTGTAATTTGACGGCGCGTCTTGATAGTTGCGCGCGATCACGCCGCGGCAAAAGACGCCGCGCGATTCGCAGTCGGCGGCGTTCGCGCCGACATTGCCGATCTCAGGCATCGTGAATGTGATAAATTGTCCCGCGTAGCTAGGATCGGTGATGATCTCTTGATAGCCCGTCATCGAGGTGTTGAATACGACTTCGCCCGAGGTCGTACCCTCCGCGCCGAAGCACTTACCCTGCATAAGAATCCCGTTTTCAAAGTAGAGATTGACGGGTTTCACAGACCGAGCCTCGAAAGTTCTTCGTGGTAGAACTTTTCGTAGAGGATTTCATATTCGGCGTCCCCGCGCGTGATTCGGCGCTTGAAAGCGCGGATTTTTTCGTGGACTTTGTCTTCAATTTGATCCATTCGGCGACCGAAATCTAAGATCGCCTTGCAAATTAAATTTTTCACGATATTCTCTTCAACGCGGTAGTTGATGAGGTCGTCTTCGTAGAGATCGTCTAAAATTTTGTGCGCGAGGGCGTTGAAGCGCTCCTCTTTTTCCAAAATCAGCGCGTGGTCGGGCGCGAAACGGCGTTTGATCAGCCAAAAAACTTGATTGCGATCGGCTTGGTAGAGGTTAATGTCGTCCTCGTAATCGTCCATAAATTTTTTCACGGCGGTATCCACCGATTTTTCTAATTCAATTTCTTCGTTAATGCGCTTTACGGCGGCGCTGATCACGGGCGAATCGCCTTGCGTAAAGCTCACTTTTTGGCTGTTTAGGAGCTCGTGCGCGATTTTCTCCGAGATAAAACGGGCGTGAATCGGCGATAATCTCATAACTGCTCCTTTGCCTATAAATTTTCGCTAAAAGCCCGCGATTTTAGCGCAAAAATGTTTAAGCTCCCGCAGGAGCGCGATCAACGGACGCGCGATTACTGAAACGATCAGGGTTTTTGGAAGCGCGAGATCGCGGGGCGGCGGCGATAAGTTTGATCGCGCAAAAGCCCGCAAGAAGAAAAAGTTACGATCGCGCGGTCAAGAGAAGCGCGGTTTAACGCGATCCTCTTTAATTTCGGGGGAATCCGCCGCGATCTTATCGCGCGTAATTCCCTCTGAAAGCCGTAGCAATATACCGCCCGCCGCGATTTGCGCACCCTTTAAGCGCGGCTCGCCAAAGCGCGCGTTAGGCTTGAGCGCGATTTGATCGGGCAATTTATCGCTCGTCATATTCGCCCTTCGGCGCAATTTGCTCTCTTAAAACGAAGGGCTAAAACCCTATTTGCACTTTTCCAAAAGCGCGGTCAAGCTCGTTTGGATCGCCGCCAAATCCGCTTCGCTAGTCGCCTCAAAGCGCGTTACCAAAACAGGCGTCGTGTTTGAGGCGCGTACCAAACCCCAGCCCGTTTCGTAGATGACGCGCACGCCGTCGATCGCGATAATATCGCGGATTTTCGGCATATTCGCAGGCGGAGTTTTCAACGCCTCGCGCAGGCGATCAATGATCTTAAATTTCTCGTCCTCAGTCGTTTTGACTTTGAGCTCGTCTGTGGAATAGACTTTCGGCAACTTCGCCGCCTCGCCGTCAAAGTCAAAGCCTTGCGCAATGAGCTCAATCAAACGAAACGCCGCGTAAACGGCGTCATCGTAGCCAAAGTAGCGATCGTTGAAAAACAGGTGTCCGCTCACCTCCGCCGCGAAACTCGCGTTCGTCTCTTTGATCTTGACTTTCAGGTTGCTATGACCCGTTTTATACATTATCGCTTTGCCGAATTTGTTGATCTCGTCATACATTACTTGCGAGCACTTCACTTCGCCGATCACAACGGGATTTTTAATGTGCCGCGCGAGGAAAATAGAGAGAATGTCGCCCTTGAAGTTGTTTTTATGGCTTAACATAGCGATCCTATCGGCGTCGCCGTCAAACGCGAAGCCGTATTTGTAACCGCTTTTACGCATCTCCTCTTTGAGCATTTCCAGATTTTCTTCCTCGCTAGGATCGGGGTGATGGTTTGGGAATGTGCCGTCAGGCTCGGGAAACATCAACTTCGCCTCAATTTGCAGATTCTTCAAAATCTCCGCCAAAGTGATCGCCGCCACGCCGTTTCCAATATCAAAGGCGATCGGCGTTTTCAGCCCTTTAAGAGGCGCGAATTGCTCGCTCATATAGGCGATATATCGCTTGACGGCGTCAATCTCCTCAGACGCCGCGTTAGTCGCGATCGCTTCGCCGCAAGATTCAATTTTGCGCCCCAGAGCGTAAATTTGCTCGCCGAAAAAGGGCTCGTTTTTGATCGTGATCTTAAAGCCGTTGTATTCGGGCGGGTTGTGGCTGCCCGTGATCATCACCGTCAGATCGGGCTTTTTGCCGCCGAAATCCTGAAAACCCGCGTAATAACTCACAGGCGTTGGGCACATTCCGATTTTCAGCACTTTGAGTCCCGCCGCGTTAAAGCCGCTCGCGAGGTATTCAAACAACTTCGGCGAGTGAGTGCGCGCATCGTAGCCGATCGCCACGACTTTGCTGCCGCCGCCCGCCTCTTTGCCCAGTACAAAGCCTAGCTTTTTCACGCGATCTTCGGTGAGCTCCTCGCCGAAAATGCCGCGAATGTCGTATTCACGGTAGATGGATTGCATTCTTGCCCCCTTTTTTTCAGTTGAGTTGATTATAGGACGTCTAGGCTTATTAAAACATTCTCGCAAAGTTTATTTAGCGGGTTTTAATTCCTCCGCGCCAAAGATATTTTACGTTTTATTTGGGCGTTCCGATCGCGATCAAAAATTCGCCTTTAATTTCGCGAAAACGCGATCGTTATGATCGTAAAGCGAAAACGGCGGCAAGTCGCCGCCGTAAAAGACAAAACCGAGCGTGAAAAACAGGTTGTTTTTAATTTCGTAATCGCCTTGAAAGCGCGAAAACCAGCCGTTCGCGCGGCTTAGATCGCGCGTTAAAGACGAAAGCGAAACGAATTTGAGGCGCGCGTTAAATAGATCGTACGCGATTCGCGCGGCGTAAGTCTCCGTATGCGAGCTAGCTGGGCGAATCTCGCGGCGCGTAACGCCCTCAACGGCGATCGTAAGATCGCTCGCGCCGTTATATTCAACCCCCGCCAAAAGGTCGTTTCGCGCGAAATCTTGCGCGAAAATCCGCGAATTTTCAGCGGATCGCAAAGCCGCCGCCTCGCCTTTGAGCAGGAAATTTCCCGCCGCGATCGCCCCCGCCGCGCCGTACAAATTCACGCGCGATCTATCGGCGATTTCATCGCGGAAAACGGAGGCGTAATTTAGCGAAACATCGTAGCCCTCAAACGCGCCGAAAGCCGCGATCGCGCCCTGCGCTCCGCGCGGTTTTTCGCCGCGAAAATCCGCGTCAAACGGCGCGAATTCGCTTGGGAAATTAGGGCGTTCCCCAAAACGGCGTTCCGCGATCAGCGCGCCTTGCAAATCCCAATTTCCCGCGTAAAAATCCGCCCGCGCCGCCGCTGCTCCGAGCCGCAAATCCGCAATATCGGTCATCGCCGGCTCGCGGTTAT
Organism: Helicobacteraceae bacterium; assembly: GCA_031286325.1. Classification (GTDB taxonomy): domain Bacteria; phylum Campylobacterota; class Campylobacteria; order Campylobacterales; family SZUA-545; genus JAIRNH01. The sequence continues at coordinate 12,417 of JAITUT010000064.1, read as the reverse complement.
CCAGCGGGTTTAGGCAGTCCGTTACGCGCAGCATATCGGACTTGCCCCATACGATCAGCTGCCGCCCGACTTTGAGGTCAAAATTCGGCGACAAACGCGCTTGTATAAAGGCTTCGTTTAGGTTCGCCGAGGATTTCGCGGCGGGAGCTGGCGCGCCCTCCCAAAACCCGTAACCATTCGCCTGAAAGTTCGCGCCTTCCCAAAGCGATTCGCGCAAATCCAAATCCAGCCGCGCCCTCTGTTGGCGAAAGTTGCCGCGATTAGCGTATTCGCGAAATTGATAGGCGCTCTGCAGCGAGATCGCGCCGCTTAAAACGTTATCTTTGGCGCGTTCGTTCGCGACCGCCCCAGTCTTTGGCGGCTCGTCGAAAAAGTCCAGATCGTCCGCGAAAATCGGCGCGATCGCGAGCAAAAAAAGAGCGATTAACTTAAATGAGATCGCGCTTCGAGTTTCGAGCGATAAGATCGCGATAAATCTCACCATAACCGCCGCGTTTCCGCGAATAGCGCGATCTAACAAATTTGTAATACGCGAGTTTTTAACAAGCCGAATAATCCCGTTTTTCACATAAAAACTTTATATTGTTTGATAGAGCAATTCGTCATTATTTCTTCCCACAACAAGAATTTCGCTGATTTGCCCCCTTAACGCGGGGTTTGAGTTGATTATTCGCGAGGCTGAGACGCGAAGAATTTTATGTTTTGAATACAAATCGTCAAAAAAATCATCGTTTTGATCGGTATTTTCGGGGTCGGAATTGCTTAGCAAAACGTATGTGCCGCGAGCCGTCATTTCATCAATAAACCGCGCTAGCTCGCATTGCGCCGCGTCATCAAAACCGTTCGCGGCGTAGGCGGTGACGTTCGCGGTCTGCGAAAGCGGGCGGCAGGGCGGATCAAAGTAGACGAAAGCGCGATCATCAATGAAATCGCGGGATTTCGCGTAGTCGCCGCAGACGATCCGCGCATTTTCAAGGCGCGCCGAAACCGCTCGTAGATTGGCTTCGTTTAGGATCGCGGGGTTTTTATAATGCCCGTGCGGGACATTAAATTCACTCCTCGTATTCACGCGGTATAGCCCGTTAAAGCGGGCGCGGTTTAGGAAAATGAAGAGCGCGGCGATCTCGGTTTGGTCGGGCTCTTGTTGATCGCGGCGCGTTTTTGGCGCGTTAAATCTAGCGCGGTTTTCGGCGTAATTTTCAGCGCGATCGCGCGAGTTTAAGTAAACGCTTTCAAGCGAGGCAAGCCGTTCTACAAGAAGGCTTGTCTGATCGCGGATCGCGGTGTAAGCCGCGATTAACTCAGGGTTTATGTCGCTGATATAAACGGCTTCGGGCGAAAAATTGTTCGGCGCGTCAAAGAGCGCCGCGCCGCCGTCCACGAAAGGCTCGGCGTATTTGACGAAAGTTTTGGTTTTTGCGGGTTTCGCGCCGACCCTGTTTTTTGCCGTGATCGCAAAGTTATTTGCCGCGATCGCGCTTTTTACGTTGAAGTTCGGCGGGTAGCCCTCGCGCAGATCGCGCAAGAGACGGCTTTTGCCGCCAGAGTACTTTACAAAAGGTTGCGCCGTCAACTCCGCCATTTTGCTCCCAATTTTGTCCCCAATTTGCATTCGTCCAAAAGATCGCGAATTATCGCACAAAAGGGTTGAAAACGGCGCGATCGCCGCTGTTTTTGAGTTGTAAAACAAAATAAGTTATTAGTCGTTTATATAGTTTGCGATATTAACCGCGATATTCATTTTTCATATTCCCTTCTCAATCCCTCTAATCGTAAAAATTTCATCATTTAATTTCCGCCCGAATTTCACATCGTCAAAATACAAAATCGTAGAGTGCAAAGTAGTCTTATCTTGGCGCGTTGTCATCTTCATTTCCAGCGGTTGCCAAACGCCGTCGATTTTTGCTAATTTCGGAATGTCCATAAACTTCGCGCGACCGTTTTTGCGCTCGTAATTCACCGATCGGACGATCACAAAATTATCTTTGCGTACCAATAGCAACGATTTCACATAACCAGTCGTCTCAATGACTTTTTCGTTTTTCGGAGTCGCCTCAATCACATAGCACAACGCGCCGTTCGCCTCGCGCTCGCCCTGCAAGGCGTAGTCGTAGTCGTCCAAATTGCGATCGGTCAAATCGTTGTAACTGAAATCCGAACCCATAAAACTGCCGCTCTGATCCGCCGCCGCGACGCGCTTCGTCTTGCGGAGGCTCGGCAGGTAGAGCCATTGGTCGTCGTCCTTATTGCGGTGATCAAATGTCAAAAAGCTCGTATCCTTGACATCTACGGGCTCGGCGAAAAATATCGCGCGCTTGGTCGTCTCGCCCTCAATTTTCTTGAACTGCCGCATTTTGCGCGATCGCTCGCGGTTTTGCGCGTCAATCAAAATCATTCGCGTTTCCGCGCTCATTAAGTCGCCTTTGTCGCGCGCGTCGGCTTTTTTCATAATTTCGTACGCTTCGTTGCCAGAGGCGATCGCCGCCGCGATCAGAAGAAAAAAAAGCTTTTTCATTTTGTAATCCTTTAACGAGATTGTAGATCGCGCTCGCAACGGATCGCGCCCGCAGACGAAAGAAATTCACGATCGCGCGATCGCGTAAAACGAGTAGCGCAAGAAGCATAAAGCATCTCGCGGAGCGAAACGGAAATTCGCGAGGCTTTCAAAAGGCGACGCCTTTGCTCGCAAAGGGAATTTTAATTTCCGCGAGAAGTTGCCGAGAAGTTACTTAGCGAAATGCTCTAGCGACTCCGCGTCAGGCTTAATCTCCGAAAGCGGCGAAACTTTGCTCAAAATGTCGCGCGCCCGCGCCCCGTCCTTCGCTTTGATCAGCAAAAACGCCTCCTGCAAAAGCGCCAAATCTTTCAAAAATTTCGTCTCGCGCGCCTCGTAAGCGCCGAGTTTATCCGCCTCCGCCGCCAAAGACGCGCTCTGATACGCCGCCAAATCGCTCGCGATGGAAGATTTTTTCGCCGCCAAAGCCGCTAGCGTCTCGGCGTCCTTTTCCTCCGCCGCGCGCTTCAATGTGAAAAGGTCGTAAAGTTCGGGCGATTTCGCCTCTAAAACGCGCCGCGCTTCGCTGTTGTTCGCGTCAAGCTGCAAAGTCGCGAACGCCTTATTCGCCGCTTTAAGGCGCATATCCTCCGCGAAATTCCACGCCGCGAAACTTGCGCCCCAAACGACTAACGCCGCCGCTCCCAAAATCAGCCAAATTTTATTGCGCTTCGCCCAGCGTTCTAAGCGTACGCCCAGCTCAAATAGCGCGGTTTCTTGCTCTTTCATCTTTGCCCTTTACGATTTTTGCGCGGATTTTAGCAGAAAGGTTTTTAGGCGATCGGCGAGGGCGATCTCTAACTTCAAAAGAGCGATCGGCGCGTCAAAACCCGCTAGTTTCACAAGGTCTTTTTGCGTAACTAAAATAGCGTCCGCCCCGTGAAATCGCATCAAACTTTTTATATGCTCAAAATCAAATGCGCTATGATCGGGGAAACTGTATTTCGCGATCACATTTTGCGGCAAAAATTTATCTAATCTATTTGATCTTGCGATCGCAGTGATTAAAATCATCTTTTCCGCGCCGTTTTCTACTTTGACGATCCTATTAAAATCTTCGCCTTCAACAGCTATAAAATCCGCAAATTTATAAAAATTTTTCGGCAATCTATAATAACCTGCGGGCAAACAAAAGTTATTAGCTGGTTCTGGCGCGGGTTTTATTAAAATATCCGTTTTCAAAATATCTTTATGTCTAAATCCGTCGTCAAGAAATATCATCTCCGCGCCCAACTCTTTTGCTTTCGTAATTCCGAGTTTACGATCGCGGCTTACGATCACGATCGCTTTAGGCAATAATTCGCGATATAAAATCGCCTCGTCCCCCGCATAGTTAAAATCAGATTTTTCATCTAAAACTATTAAATTTTTACTCTTTCGTTTATAACCGCGCGATACGATCGCGATCTTTCCGACGCCGCGATCGTAGAAAAACCTCGCGATCGCCGCGGTTAAAGGAGTTTTACCGCTTCCCCCGACTATTAAATTGCCTACGGAAATTACAGGAATTTCCGCGTCAAATTTATTTTGCGCAAGCGACTTTTTCACAAAAGATCGCGTTGCGAAAAGAGAATATATAAACGAAAGAGGCGCTAAAAGCCGTACCAAAACTTTTTGAGCGAAAGTTCTGGGGCTAAATAACGCCTCTTCAAAAAACAGATAGTTCAAAACAGATCGCCTATGCGCGGCTTAAAGCAAATGAAATTACCAAGTTCTGCTCTGATCTATTTCGCGCACCGAGTCAATTATATGTTTGACTTCTGATTCTTTCAAATCAGCATAGATTGGGAGCGATAAAATATGCTGATAATTAGAGAGCGCGCACGGAAATTTGTTTAACTTTAACGAATACTTCGCGCGGTAATAGCTCATCATATGCAAAGGCACGAAATTAAGTTTGGTTTCAATGCCTCTTTCGGCTAAACTTCTGGCAAAACTATCACGGTTTTTGTCGATCTTAACGATATACGCGGTATACATATGATCGCCTTGAACGACGGGCGTTTTTAAGTGCGAAAGATCGGCGAAAGCTTTATCGTATTTTTTGGCGATGTCAAAGCGTCTGTGTTTCGCCGTAGTGTAAATGGGAGACACGCTCAGCATATACGCGGCGTCCACCGCGCTGGGGCGAAAGTCGTAGCCTAACTCCACGACATCGTAATCGTAAATTTTATCGCCGCTGTATTCCGTTGAAAATCCGTGATTGCGGATTAGGCGCGCGCGATCGGAAAATTCTTTGTTGGTCGTGGCGATGAAGCCTACATTCGCGCCGAAGTAGCCGTCAATCGGATAGACCGAAGTAACGAGCATATCGGGCGCGCCGTCTTTGATCTTGATCGCCCCCAAACTGCCGCAACACTCTATTAGGCACAAGACTTTGTGCTCTTTCGCGAGCGCGAAAATTTTGTCGGTATACGCCGCTTGCCCAGCTATAAGGGTGCAGAAGATTCCGCGTGTTTTTTTGTGGCGGTTTGTCGCGAGTTTGTCGGCGAGATCGTCAAGCGACATATTGAATACATCGGGATCAATATCCACAAAGATCGGCTCCGCGTCAAATTGGCGGATCATTAGCCCCGCCGCGGGGTGCGCGTTAACGCTCGCGATCATACGATCGCCGCGTTTCATATCAAGCGCGGACAAAGCGAGGTGAATCGCTAGAGTCGGGTTGCTCACCGCGATCACATAGGGCGCGTTGATCGACTCGCCCACTTTTGCCTCAAGGAGCTCAATGAGCTCGAAGCGCTCGCCCGCCAACGCCTTCTTTAAGTATTCGGGCGCGATATTCCTGATCGTAGAACGAGTAAAGGGAATTTGTATCATCGGCTTAACCTTTCTTTAAAAAATTATTTAATTATACAAAAATCCGACTTTAAGGTCAATGCCTTTTCTTAAAGTTTTTGAGGAATTTTTACTATTTTTTAACTTATTTTTAAGAACTTAATGCGCTAACCTATGATTCGTTAAAGCTTACTTAAAATTTTTGAGGGAAATTCGTAACCTCGCGGCTGATATACTTCCGCCCAATTTTCACAAGGACTACACGATGATCGTTACCCGTTTCGCCCCATCGCCGACAGGATTTCTGCATATCGGCGGACTTCGCACCGCGCTATTTTCATACCTTTGGGCGCGCAAAAACAACGGTAAATTCTTGCTGCGCATTGAAGATACCGACCTCGCGCGCAACAGCGGCGAAGCGACCGCCGCGATCTTAGAGGCGTTTAAGTGGGCGCGTATGGAACACGACGGCGCGATTGAGTATCAGTCAAAACGTTTCGCGATCTATAAAGAACACATTGACAAATTGCTCGCGAGCGGGGCGGCGTATAAGTGCTATATGACGAAAGAGGAGTTGGACGCTTTGCGCGAGGAGCAGGCGAAGCGCGGCGAGCGACCGCGTTATGACGGGCGTTACAGAGACGGTAAATTGCCGCCGCGCGAGGGCGTGGAGCCCGCGATCCGCATTAAAGCGCCGACGGAGGGCGCGATCGCGATTGACGACGGCGTAAAGGGCAGAGTGGAATTTGATTGGGCGGAGGTTGACGATTTTGTGATCGCGCGATCGGACGGTACGCCGACTTATAACTTTGTAGTGGCGGTTGACGACGCTTTAATGGGCGTTACGGACGTAATCAGGGGCGACGATCACTTGTCAAACACGCCCAAACAGATCGCGGTTTATCGCGCGTTTGGCTGGACGCCGCCGAAATTTTTCCACGTGCCGATGATTCTAAACGGCGAGGGCAAAAAACTCAGCAAGCGAGACGGCGCGACAGATGTAATGGAATACAAAAAAATGGGTTATCTGCCTGACGCGCTCCTAAATTTCCTCGTGCGGTTAGGGTGGAGCCACAAAGATCAGGAGATTTTCACGATCTCCGAAATGAAGTCGCTCTTTGACCCAAGCCATATCAATAAATCCGCCAGCGCGTACAACGCCCTTAAGCTCGCGTGGATTAACCACGAGCATATTAAAGCCGCTGCCGACGCCGACTTGATCGCGCTTCTTGCGGAATTTGGCGCGGATTTGACGACGTTTGATCGCGCGAGCGAACTTATCGCGCTTTGCAAAGAAAAATCGCAGACGCTAAATTTAATGGCGATCGAGGCGAATAAAATTTTGCGCCGCCCGCAAGATTTCAGCGATCTTGCGATCGTAAACGCCGAAGCGATCGCTTTGATTGAAGAGTTTTTGAACCACCCGCATATAAAAATGTGCAAAAAAGCGGCGGATTTTCAGGTGGGGATAGATCACTTTTTGAGCGCGAAAAATATCAAAATGCCGCAATTCGCAAAGCCGTTTCGCGTGGCTTTGTTCGGCGCGGCGCAGGGCGCAAGTCTTAGCGACGCTATTGCGATCTTAGGTCTCGGCGAGGCAAAAGAGCGGGTGAACATTTTGAAAGAGAAAGTTGGGCGCTAGGCGGTTTTTGATTTCCGCTTTTTGCTTTTTGTTCGCGTTTTGGCAATTTTGTTATCGGATTGTTTACGTAGATCATTCGCGCGCCTCGTTTGCGCGGATCGTTCGCGTAGCTCGTCTGCGCCGATAAAGTAGGGTTGCATTTAAGAGTTACGAAACCCAGACAAAAACCTATTATTCCCGCCGCGATCGCCGCAAGCGTATATGTAGGGGCAAACTGCGTTCGTCCGCTTCCGCAACGGGCGTAAATTGCCCAGCAACGCTAAACGGCAATTTGCGAGGTTTGAACACAGTACGCTCAGTCGGCGGTGTAGCGGGCGACCGCAAAGCGCGGAGGAAAGCCGCGATCTCGCAATCCGAACACCTCTCTGATCGCAAACGATCGTAATTCCAAACCGCGATCTCGCCGTTCTTCGTTATTGCGATCCGCAATCATTAAACCTTAACGGTAAAAAGCCTACAACATTTCCTTAAATTGCGATCCGCGATCTTGCGATCTTAAAATCTTAACTACCGCCTAAACAACAATTTCCTGATTTTGTGAAAGCGCCGCCGATCCCGCCATTTCATAAGTTTCGTCTTAATACAATTATGAGTTGATTCTTATCGCAGGAGTTTATTGTGCCAAGCGGCTTCAAGGCTTCACACGATTTGCGATCGGCTGACTGCGCCGAAAGAATGAGCTACGCTTCTAAAAATCATAGCGTCCGCAATCTTTTAATTTCAAATACAAACAATAACGTCCGCGATCTTATGATCGCAAACAGCAAAGGCAAGCAATGAAAAAGTTAGTCTTTCTGTTTTGCCGCCTTAATTTTCTTTGTTTTGCGGAAAGCATATATCCATTGGGTTTTACATTTGACGACAGCGATTTTATCCAGAAGAAAAAAATTAGGAGGAAAAGATGAAGAAGTATTTTTATTATCATATTATACTTCTGTTTGTCTCCGGAATAGCTATTTTAATTTTATTGTTCGGCGGTTTTTATGATATGCTTTTTTTGCTTTTTTTCAACAAATATTTTTGAACTGGCAATAAGGGGGCAAAAGTGCGAAAAATTTTATTTTCCTTAAAAGATAATGAAGCGGAAATAGATAGAAAAAACAATAATATATTCAGAGTTTATACGTATTTAATAAGAACATTTCTTGTTGTGTTTCTTATATCTCCCCTTCCTATTCTCTTTGTTAGTTTTTTCCCAGGATCCGAATGGCTTGCAGTATTTCTCATTATGTTAATTAGTCTTCTGTCTATAATATTTTACGCAATATTTTTACTTTTTGTCCCATTTTTTATTTTTTTCACAAGTTTATACGCAATTGTTTTTACAATAATTAAATATATACGCGACAAAAAGAAGTATAAAAACGCGCGAATTGATTTGTCGAGATAGCGATTTTTATTGTCGCGCGCCTTATCCCGCTAATAGATTACTCAATCGCTTGCGTTGAAGAATCAAAAAAAGGATCGCGGGTGTAGAACAGCGATCATAGCGGCGAAGATTTGCGAAGTCAATTTTGTTTACCCGCGAGGAAAATAGTTCGCTTATCCGAGAAGCAATCAGGCGGCAATAATTTACCAGCGGCATAAAGCCGCTGGTAAATTATTGCTCCCTAGGATAACAAAACCTATACCCGCGCCGACGGACGGTCTCAATAGTGTCTTCTTTAATATATTTATCCACTTTGGCGCGAATTTGGTTGATCGCGACCTCAATCACATTCGGCGTAACCAGCTCAGGCTCCTCCCAGATCGCGTCAAGCAACTGTTCTTTGCTTACGATCTGATCGCGGTGTCTGGCTAGGTGCGCCAAAACTTCAAAGGGCTTGCCATTTAACCCCAACTCTTTTTCGCGGAATTTCACGGATTCTTCGTCTGGGTCTATTAAAAGCTCGCCGACGGTAATAATGTTCGTCCCGTTATGCCGCACGCGCGCCTCAATACGCGACACAAGCGCGTCGAACTCAAACGGTTTCGTAATATAGTCGTCCGCGCCCTTGTTCAATGCCTCAATTTCGCTCTCTACATCATCGCGCGCGCTGATTATGACAGCCGCCGTGCGCTGGCTTTTACGCTTTATGATCGGAATTAAATCAATACCGTCCCCATCGGGCAACATCCAATCAAGCAGCACCAAATCGTAGTTGCGAATACCTACATAATAGTTCGCGTCCTTAAAGCTCATCGCCTCGTCGGTTTGAAACCCCAACTCGCGAAGCCCTTCGGATAGCGTCTTATTGAGCGTGCTTTCATCTTCAACAATCAAGATACGCATTGCTTCCTCCTACTTTTTTGCGAGAATTGTAGTCAAAATTTTCGCGCTTTAAGTTTAATTTTATCAGTAACTCTAGCTTTGAAAGGTATTTTTAGATCAGGTTTGATTAAGGTTATTTTAAGTTTTCTAATCCTCGGAGCGCGATCTTTTAATGCCAAAACAGCCTTTTTCGTCTTGCGCGAAGCCTTAGCGCCAGAGTCGCTAAATCGCGTAATAATCGCGTTTAACGCCGCCTGCGCCGCGTCTTCAAGCAACTCAAACTCACCTTTTTGGATCGCCTCCCTCGCCGCGTCCGCGATCGCGGCATAATCCAAATATGCCCCTTTTTTATAATCATACTTAAGGTTAATTTTAGCAATAATTCTTTGAGGCGACTTGCGTTCCGTCTCAAAAACGCCTAAAGTTGCCTTAAACTCCAAATTTTCTATTATTATTTGTGCCAATTTCCCGCCTAATCTATGAAATCCGCCGGTAGTTTTCGTCTCAAATATAGATTTTTCCGCGAAAACTTAGGCGATATGTTAGCATAACTTATTTAAAGAGTTTCAAAGCTAATTAAATAAATTTTCGCGGCGCGAAAGTTATTTAAGCGATTGTTTTGTAAAAACCGCTTGCGGTTTTATCCCGCGACTTTTTATAAAGGTTTGAAATGTCGCTTCTAATTACCCGAGAGTGTATCGCGTGCGAGGCGTGCGTAGACGAGTGCCCCACGGCGGCGATTGAGGAGGGCGATCCGATCTATGTGATTGATCCAGATCGCTGCACGGAGTGCGTTGGCAGCTTTGGCGAGCCCGCTTGTCTAGCGGTCTGCCCAGTAGATTGTATCCAACCCGATCCGGACAACATTGAGAGCGCGGAGGAGCTAGACCTCAAATTCCGCAATATGCAAAAAGAAGAGTAATGGCGCGCGTAACCGCTGTGATCGACATTGGCTCCAACAGCGCGAGAATGGCGATTTTTGAGCGTTCCTCGCGCTTTGGCTTTCACCTATTGCGCGAGGTGAAATCGCGCGTTAGGATCAGCGAAAACGCATACAAAAACGGCGGTTACTTGCAAATTGAAGCGATGAACCGCGCGATCGGCGCGATCAGAGATTTCGTTACGATCGCGAAGTCTTACGGCGCGAGAAAGCTGCTCGTGGTTGCGACAAGCGCGGTTAGAGACGCTCCGAATAAATCGCAATTTTTAAGCCGCGCTAAGAGTGAGGCGGGGCTACAAATTCGCGTGATTTCAGGGCGGCAAGAGGCGTATTTTGGCGGCGTGGCGGCGGCGAATTTGATAGCGTTGGGGAGCGATCGCGAGGCGATCACGATCGACATCGGCGGCGGCTCGACCGAACTCGCGCTCATTAAATCGGGGCGCGTTGTGGGCGGCGTATCGTTTAACCTTGGCACGGTGCGGCTAAAAGAACTATTTTTTGACAGAGACGGCGGCAAAGACGCGGCGGCTAAGGCGGCTAAATTCGCGCGGGAGGCGATCGCTGCTTTGCCCGCCGAATTTCGCTCCGCGACGCTAATTGGCGTGGGCGGGACGATGCGCGCCTTAGCCTCCGCGCTCATTAAAGATGAAAACTACCCGCTTGAAGTCCTGCACGGCTACGAATTTTCCCTTGACGATCGGCGTAAATTTATAGATCGCGTGATCGCGGCGGACGCGGCGGGGTTAAAATCGCTCGGCTTCAAAAGCGACCGCTTAGATGTGATCCGCGAAGGGACGTTAATTTTCAGGATCGCGAGCGAGGCGATCGGCGCTAAACGCGCGATCGTAAGCGGCGTGGGCGTGCGCGAGGGGGTGTTTTTGAGCGATCTATTGCGATCGGAAAAGGGCAAATTGCCGAGCGACATACAGCCGAGCTTGATTAGCGTGGTTGAGCGTTTCGGCGATAAAAGACGTCAGATCGCGTTCGTTTCGCGGCTCGCGGGGGAGATTTTTGATCTGATCGCGCCGCGATCGGGCATTGGCGCGGAATATAAAAGACTTCTTTTGGTGGCGGCGAAACTTTTGGGCGCGGGGGCGGCGATTGAGGCGTATTACCCGGCGGCGCAGGAGGGATTTTTGGCGCAGAACGCGCTTGCCTACGGTTTTACGCACGGGGAGCGGCTTCTCATTTCAACGCTTTTAAGATCGCACTCCAAAAAGGATTTGACCGCGCTTATGGCGACGGAGGAAAAGGGCTGGAAAGAGCCTTTTTACGATCGGCTTTTGCCTAATGTGGCGACCGCGCGGGTTTTGGCGGGGATTTTATATTTGGCGCAGACTTTGAATACGGCTAGGTCGCTTACGAAACCCGTTTTGGAGTTGCGGGGCGATACTCTTCTGATCTCAAACCTCTCGTATTTAGCCCGCGAAACTTTGTCGCGTTACACGCCTCCAATCGGCGCGGCGATCACAATTATTTAACGGATGCGCGGCATAATAAAATAAAAATACAAAGCGAAGAGCTCTTATACAATCGGCGGCGAGGCGCATACCGTAGGCGAGATATTCAACCGAACCAGCGTGCGAAACTCTTTTGAAACGTTAAATCACCGCTGGGAGTTAATTAACACTCCAGACACCGACCCGCCTGTTTTTTCGTGGTCAAACACGGGAGTTGACCTTATAAATGTAGCTACCGCCACGCAACCAGGGGTAGTAAAGCCCGACGGCGAAACTACGGAAGTAAACGCCGTATCAGGCGAAATAAGCGCGATAAAGAGCTCGGTAACTGTCTACACCAGCGGGAGCGGAAACTGGGTGGCGCCAAAGAGCGGCGCGGTATTCGCGATCTTAATCGGCGGCGGGGGGTCGGGGGGTTCATACAGTAGCACATTGCGTAGCGGTAATGGAGGCTACGGGGGCGGGGGCGCGTATCACTGGTTCAACGCCGTAAAGGGCGCGTCTTACGCCTACTTCATAGGAGGAGGAGGCGCGGGGGTGTCAAACAGCGCGGGCAAATCGGGCGGCGCGATTGACATTATCCCTGTCCTGATACTTGTAATAAAACTTGCAAGTCGTTGCTATATTGATATGCCCCATCATCTTGGATATCCAAGGAATCGCCTCATTGTGCGTCGCCATTATGGACATAAAGCTATGGCGCGTCCAAGAAATAGGTCTTTCGGCTAACCCTATTTTACGCAAGAGCGGTTTCCATTTTCTAGCGGAGATATTTTTTGAGTCAAAATGGGG
>JAITUT010000051.1 GCA_031286325.1 Helicobacteraceae bacterium | reverse complement strand
TAAACCCAAACGATTCGACAACTTACGACAATCGCGGACTCGCGTATTATGAACCGCAAAATTACATTCAAGCGATTAGAGATTATACGCAAGCGATCAAGCTTGATCCAAAAGACGTTTCAGCTTACAAGAATCGCGGCAATGCGTATTCCGAACAGAAAAAATACAAGAAAGCGATAGCTGATTATACGCAAGCGATCAAGCTTGATCCAGAAGACGCCGACGCTTATAAGAATCGCGGACTCGCGTATTATAAACTGCAAAATTACATTCAAGCTATTGAAGATTATATACAAGCGATCGCGCTTAACCCAAAATATGCCGATCTTTGCAACAATCTGGGCAATGCGTATTATAAACTACAAAATTACGATCAGGCGATTAAAGATTTTACGCAAGCGATCGAGCTTGATCCAAAAGACGCCAGAGCTTACTTTAATCGCGGTAAAGCGTATATTAAACTGCAAAATTATGATCAAGCGATTAAAGATTTTACGCAAGCGATCGAGCTTGACCCAAAAAACGCTTCGTATTGCAACAATCGCGGCAAAACGTATATTAAACTGCGAAATTACGATCAAGCGATTGAAAATTATATACGAGCGATCGAGGTTGATCCAAAAGACGCCGTAGCTTACTTTAATCGCGGTAAAGCGTATATTAAACTGCAAAATTACGATCAGGCGATTAAAGATTTTACGCAAGCGATCGAGCTTGATCCAAAATATGTTAAAGCTTACTACAATCGCGGCGTTGCGTACTCCGATCAAAAAAAACACAACAAAGCGATAGCGGATTATACGAAAGCGATAGAGCTTGACCCAAGCTATGTTAAAGCTTATTATAATCGCGGCGTTGCCTACTCCGATCAGAAAAAACACAGCAAAGCGATAGCGGATTATACGAAAGCGATAGAGCTTGATCCAAAATACGTTAAAGCTTACAGCAATCGCGCTATGGCGTATTTTCTTACGCAGAATTACAAACAAGCGATTGAAGATTATAGGCAAGCGATCAAACTTGACCCGCGTATTGACATAATGGAAGATATGATCATACCGTAAAAAGGACGTTCGCTGAAATCTAAAAATTTTCAACTCTTTAACTCCGATGGTTAAAGCGCGATCAAAATCCATAATTTTGCTAAAATTCGGCATTTTATTCGCGGGAGAAAATTATGAAAAATAGCGTAAAAAAAGTCGTTTTAGCGTATTCGGGCGGGCTTGACACCTCCGTGATTTTGAAGTGGCTGCAAGAGGAATACAGTTGCGAAGTCGTAACTTTCACGGCGGATTTAGGGCAGGGCGAGGAGCTTTCGCCCGCCCGCCTTAAGGCTTTGAAACTCGGTATCAAGGCGGAAAATATATTTATTGAAGATTTGCGCGAGGAGTTCGCGCGCGATTTCGTCTTTCCAATGTTTCGCGCGAACGCGCTTTACGAGGGCGAATATCTGCTTGGTACCTCTATCGCGCGACCTTTGATCGCAAAGGCGCAGATGGCGATCGCCAAAAAGGTCGGCGCGGACGCGGTAAGCCACGGCGCGACAGGCAAAGGCAACGATCAGGTGCGATTTGAGCTGGGATATTTGAGCTTTGATCCCGACATTAAGACAATCGCCCCTTGGCGCGAGTGGAATCTCAATTCGCGCGCCTCATTGCTGGAATTTGCGGCGAAGCACAACATTCCGATCGAGAAGAAAAATACCGAAGATTCGCCATATAGTATGGATGCGAATTTACTCCACATTTCATACGAGGGCAGGGGGCTTGAAGACCCTTGGAACGCGCCTGAGGAGGCGATGTGGCGCTGGACGACTTCGCCCGAAAACGCGCCAGACTCGCCCGAAATTATTGAGATTGAGTTTGAAAAGGGCGATCCGATCGCGGTAAATGGCAAACGTTTAAGCCCCGCTGCGCTACTCGCGGAGCTTAATACGCTCGGCGCGAAACACGGGGTAGGGCGGCTGGACATTGTGGAAAACCGCTATGTGGGTATGAAGTCGCGCGGTTGCTACGAGACGCCGGGCGGCACGATCTTGCTCAAAGCGCGCCGCGCTATTGAGTCTATTACCCTTGATCGCGGCGAGGCGCACGCGAAAGACGAGTTGATGCCGCGTTACGCGGAGTTGATTTATAACGGCTATTGGTTCGCGCCGGAGCGTAAAATGCTACAAGCGGCGATTGACGAAACGCAGGCGAATGTGAGCGGCGCGGCGCGCGTGAAACTCTACAAGGGCAATGTTTCAGTGCTGGGGCGCAAATCGGCGCGATCGCTATTTAACGCGGCTTATTCAACCTTTGAGAAAGACGAAGTTTATAACCAAAAAGACGCGGCGGGATTTATCCGCCTGAACGCGTTGCGGTTTATTATCGGCGGTAAAGCGCGGAGACTTTGATTATGTCCGACGAGGATCGTATTAAAGATTATACGCAAAAGATCGCGCTTGATCCAAAAAATGCTTCATACTACATAGAGCGCGGCATTGCATATAAAAAACTTGGAAATTACAATCAAGCGATTGCGGATTTCACTTCCGCGATCGCGCTTGACCCAAAAGATGCCTCAACTTACAACAATCGCGGCTATGTGTATGATGAACTGAAAAATTACAATCAGGCGATTGAAAATTATACACAAGCGATCGCGCTTAACCCAAACTATGCTGTAGCTTACAAGAATCGCGGCGATGCGTATTTTGAACTGCGAAAATACGATCAAGCGATTGAAGATTATACGAAAGCGATCGAGCTTGACCCAAAATATGCTGTTGAGCTTTACCCAAAACTTGCTTTAGCTTACAGCAATCGCGGCGATGCATATTTTGGTCATAGAGAATACAGCAAAGCTATAGTGTGTTATACGCGAGCGATCGAGCTTAACCTAGAAGATACTGTAGCTTACAGCCATCGCGGCAGTGCCTATATAGGAGTGCGAAATTACAATCAAGCGATTGAAGATTATACGAAAGCGATCGAGCTTGATCCAAAAAACACTGTAACTTACAGCAATCGCGGCTTTGCATATCATAGTCTGGAAAATTACACTCAAGCGATTGAAGATTATGAAAAAGCGATTGAGCTTGATCCAACATTAGATCGCCGCGGCGAAGGGGAATGGCGAATAGACCCAGAATGGATAGACCCTTAACGGCAAAAAGGCGAGGGGGGGGGGAGTGCGGTCGAGAGGACTCGAACCTCCACGGGTCGCCCCACTGCCGCCTGAAGACAGCGTGTCTGCCAGTTTCACCACGACCGCAAAGGCGCGGATTATAGCGAAACTATTTTGAAAGCGCGTAGGTCTTTGTGAGGCGATCCGTTTTATAATCCGTTCGCGATCCGCTTCCTCAACCTTGATAAAATATGAAATTTTTCGCGTATAAATCCCCCAGCAAGTCTCTGCGGTTAGTTTAATTAGAGTTACAAAAAGGCGCGAAATGGCGGTAGAATTGCACTTTATCGGCAAGGGCGGCGGCATTTTCAAAGAGGCGGAGAGCCACTACGAAAAACTCATAAGGAGTTTCGCGCCGATTACGATCAAGCCCGCGCGAATTGGGGCGGGGCAGGGCGATCCTAAAAAGGAACGCGCGAAATACACGGAGGCTTTTGAGCCTTTTCTCGCGGGCGGCGCGTTTAAGATCGCGCTTGATGCAAACGGCGATCGCCTAAATTCTGAGA
The DNA here is from genome assembly GCA_031286325.1 of Helicobacteraceae bacterium. Taxonomy (GTDB): domain Bacteria; phylum Campylobacterota; class Campylobacteria; order Campylobacterales; family SZUA-545; genus JAIRNH01. The sequence goes on along the minus strand of JAITUT010000051.1, from coordinate 8,712 downwards.
GTTTCGCGAAAATCATCGCTAATCGCGCGGCAACAAAGTTTTTCATAGGCGGCGCGTTCGGCTTTGAGAGCGAATTTTTGGCGCGTTGCGATCAGGCGATTTCGCTCTCGCCGCTCACATTTTCGCACGAGATCGCGAGAGTCGCGCTGCTGGAACAAATTTACCGCGCGCTCTCAATCAACGCGGCGCACCCATACCATAAATAAAAACGCGCTACAATTCGCGAAAACTATAAAGGCTAAGTTATGGGGCTTAAAAAATACTTTACGCTTTCAATTATTCTGCTGATCGCGCTCGCCGTGCTGATCTATCTGCAAGACTCCGAAACCGCGCTGAAACTCACGATCGGCGATCAAATTTACGAGAGAATACCGCTTGTCGCGTGGGCTATGGCGCCCGCGATCGTGGTGTTTTTAGTCTCGCTGGCGCACATTGCGTTCTATTCGGCGGCGGCGTATTTCGACAAGGGCTCGTTCGATCGCGACTTCAAAAGCCTAAAACGTCTCGCGCAAAACGCGCTTTTGGGGCAAAAAAGCGTCATTAAAATGAAAACCCCGTCTCTGGCGCCGATTGGCAAAATTTTGAGTATTTCACAGTTAAAGCCGCTTTCAGAGGGCGAGAGATCGGGCGATCCTGATTTGGACGCGGCTTTGGCGATCGTGGATAAAATTTCGCGCGGCGAGACGGCGGATTTCGGCGTTTTGACGCCGGCGAAAGATAGCCCCGTTTGGATCGCGGCGCAGTTAAATCGTATGAAAACCGAGCCCAAAGCGTGCGAAAACTTGCTTCCGCTTGGCGCGGCTGGGGGCAATGTATATTTCAAGGCGCTTGAAATTTTTGCTACTTACGGTGAAAAAAAACGTTTTATCAAGCCTGAAACCGCGCTCTCGGCGGCGGCGGTTTTGAACTTGTTTTCGCGTGTGAACGCGCCGCAAAACGCGCTGGAATTTACGCCGCAGGAGGCGATCTTGCTCTGCGGGCGCGCGAATTTTGAGGCGAAAGACTTTCTAGCCCTCGCGAAAATTTTGAAGACGCGGCTTTCGCCCGACGAGGCGTTGGAGTTTTTCGCGCAACTTAAAAATAGCTTTGATGTGGCGCGGGCGGCGTGGCTTTACGTAAACATTGAATTTGAGCGGCGCGGCGAGGCTATGGAAATTTTGGAGAGCGCGGACGAAGATGAATTTACGCAATTTCGCGCGTATTTCGCGCTGAAAGACGCTGGGTTTAACTTTAAGCTAGATTCGCTGATTAGCTGGGAGTTTTGATAAGGTTGAAAAAAATGAGAAAATTAGTAGTTATTTTGAGCCTTTGCGTTATAGCAAGTATGGCAGGCGGCGAGGCTAATAAAAATGCCGCGACGTTTGACAAAGGAGTAATAATCAACGGAGAAGGAGTAATAATCAACGGAGTACGTTGGGCAACCCGCAATGTGGATTCTCCCGGTACTTTTGCCGCATTTTCTTTCGTTGAAATTTCAAGAGAATAAACATTATGTTAAAGAAACTTTTAAGCTTCATCGCGCTAAAATGCGCTTGAAAAGCGAGGGTTTTTACTTGCACGTTTGATCCTTTCTTTTTGTCGCCCTCAGGTGCTGCTGGGGGCTTATTTTTTTAGCGTTTGTAAACCTTATCGCGGTTTTCAACTCCTAACACCTTACATAGATTTCCTTTCAACTCTATAATTACCCGTTTTGAACCAAATCTTAAACGTGATAACTTGCGAAAGCTTCCGTGTAGCGGCTTCGGTCTCGGCGTGCCTGTTACGGCGAATTCCTCTAAACCGTTGATTATTGCCTTAGCCTCGTACGGGTCCATTTTCCCTAGTTCTTTCTTCGCTTCGGGCAAATAATTCAGAGTTAAAGGCAATTCATAGCTTGGCAATCTTGGCATCTATCATCGCCTTTACTTCTTCGTGCGAGATCATTTGGATCTTGCCGTCCTCTATATCCTGCGATATACGATCGTATTTCCGCGCGATCCTGAAATCTTCCATAGCCTCGCTATACATTTCGATCGCTTCGCTGATGATTTGGCTTTTCTTTTTGCCCAATTCCGCCGCCAAGTCGTTAATTGCTTCGTATAACTCGCGGTTGAGAGAGTAAGTGCCTATTACAGTATTGCGGCTTGCCATTTTCCGCCCCCCCTTTATTAATATATTGTTATTGTAATACTTTATAGCTTAAAATAATCTTAGTTTTGGAGAGATTTTGAAAATTTTTTGAAAATATCGCGCCGCGCCGTCCGCGCGGTCGGTGCGATGTAAGCCGCTATGCTGGCGAGCGTTCGCCAGCGTAATGGAATTATTTTATTATTTCCTCGCACATTGCAAGAGTTTTTCCCTGAATTTCGTTAATTTTTCGCGCTAGCGGCACGATCTCTTCCATAGTTTTTTTATATTCTTCGAAAGTCTCCCGCGATGTGTCGCCGCGATTTGCTCGTACGGCAATCTGGTTGATCTTCTCGCTTAGCGCGTAGAACTTTTGGCATAGCGGAACGGCTTCGTTCCCTGCGGCGATCAAAGTTTTAGCTATTTGGTTTCCGCTGACAAGTCTCGTCTTATTCAGTAATCTTTCTGCGTACGCCGCTGGGCTTTCTCCATTTTCTGCCGCGCTTTTGGCTACTTGATCGCGCAACCTTTTTGACACCCGAGCTTTAATTTTTTTGCTTTTTGTTTCGTCCATTTCGGCAACTCCTTTAACTCCAAAATTCCCGCGATATATTATCAAAATCGCGTTTGTTCATTTCACTTCCTAAAATTTCAAAACCTATTGCCAAATTTTTTTCCGACATTTTGGTGAGCTGGCGCAACTCTGCAAGGTTGGTGTCTACTAGCCCCCTGATTTCATTCATCTTTGTTTCGGCGAAAGCGCGGGCAAATTGGTTTTTGATCTGGTTTGTATTGCCAGCAATGTTACTTGCTGTTCTCCTTACGCTCTTGCTAATATATATTAACGACTTGGCAGCCGCCGTCAGATCTTTGCGTTCTTGCGGCGGGGCTGATAGCACCTCGCGAAGATATTCGCTTAAATTTTTTTCTTTGCGTTCTTTCATTTGGCGTTTTATTCGCCGCCAATCCTCTGGTCTTAGTCGGACAAAAATCATCGTTTCTAGATTTTCTTTCATACTGAAATTTTAGCGAGCAAAAACTAATCCTCTCAAGGCTTTTTTAGCTTTTGTGGGGCAAAAATGGGTATCCTGCAATCCCCAAAAGTTGCCGAAAATCTGATTTTTGGCGTGGTTTTGGCTGGAATAGGGCGAAAAGACCTGTTACAAGGCGGTTTTTGCCTGTTACAAGCCAAGAATTGGCTGTTACAACGGCAAAAGAGCCTGTTACAAGGGCTTTGAGGGCTGTTACAGCCAAAATAACGCCTTAAAATCATTTGCGAGCGTTTTTTCTCAAAAACGCGAACATTTTTCGGCAACTTTTGACCCTATTGTTAAAAATTTGCTTTTGAAATTTTTAATGACAAAATCCGACGAGGGAGCAACGCGACAATCTCGGCGGATTTTTTTCTCGAAAGGATCGTGAATGCGACTAATTACGCGAATTAAAGCGGAATATCTGCCGCACAAAGAGAAAATCGAGAGAGCTCTTATGATGTTCTTTCCCTCTGGTTGGGAGCGGTATATTACATCAGGCGTTCCAAAGAGCGGCGGCGATCTTAAAGTCGCGGCGTTTCGCCTCTCCGACTACAGCGCGGAAATTCTTGAATTAATGCAAGACGGCGGCAAAAATACAAAGCAAGACGTTATAAACGCGGCTTTTGATTATGCCGCTGAAAAGGGCGAATTTCGCTGTTAATACACATTAATGCCGATCGGCTTGCGAAACCTTTTAATGCCGCATCAATTGCATTTTATAGAGGCGGCTTGCCGCCCTGCCGATCGCAATTGAGCGGATTGTCGCCCTAAGCGATGTTGCTAGTCATTCGATCCTCTGGGCGACAAACTCTGAAGATGTTATTGGCTTTTTACTCAAACCCTTCTAGATAATACTTCTCCAGATTGTCTGTTCGCTTAAGGGCGTCTCTAGCTGGCGAAGTTTCTTTCATCGCGTCGAACGCCGCTTTGCGCCTCGCGGCGTCCTCGTCTTTCATTAGTTCAATCTTATTTCTGGTCTCGTTAAAATTCGTCTCCTCGTAGTTGTGGAGAGCTTGCGCCGCGTATTTTTAATCGTTTTGGCGATTTTACACAACATTTTGTAGATTTTCTACAACAATCCTTTTTTTGGCTGGCATATATTTTTAACGGGGGTAAGGGGGCGATAGCCCCCTTCCTACTGCGCCGCAAGGCGCGATTATTGCGGGGTAAGGGGCGAAAGCCCCTTCCGATCGAGCGTAGCGCGACGTGTTATGTGTGTGTGTTTTAGCTTCTCTCTTCTTCTTTCTTTCTTCTTCTTCATCGCCTGCGCGCGCGCACGTTACCTTATATGAGGGTGTAAATCTGGTACGCCACGTGTACCAGATTTGTGGTGATCTGGTACAAAATACGTACCAGATCGCCGCGCGGAGTATGGCTAATTCGAACGATCTGGTACAAAATACGTACTAGTTTTTACGATCTGGTACACAATGTGTACCAGATTTGTGGTGATCTGGTACAAAATACGCACTAGTTTTTACGATCTGGTACACAATGTGTACCAGTTTGTGGCGATCTGGTACAAAATACGTACCAGATCGCCGCGCGGTAGAGTAGGGCAGGGGGTCTTATGTTATGGTTTTTCTTCTGTAACCATAGAAAGATTAAAATTTTTTAGGATATTCAAAAACCTGTCTATTTTCTCGCGATCGTCCTCTATAAGTATCTTGGCAACCTTAAATTGTTTTTCTATTTGGTGCATTATTCCAGTTTCGGTTACGCCGTTGTAAATATTGATGTTGATGTCCTGATCTCCTACATTGTTGCACGCTAGGGCTATGTTGCCGCTTGACGTTAGGGCAGGAGGGATCATTGTTTATTTTCCGATTTGTATTTGTGGCAGAACGTTGCCAACTCTTGCGGGCTTCCAAGTTCGTACTTGAACTCTTGTTGCAGGGTAGGGCAGGCAAAAGTTAAGAAAAAAGCATCATCTTTCTTTTTCTCTATCTCTTTGATTTTTACCTCGTGATATTCGCTACTACCTTTAATCGGCATTTTTAATGTTTTACCAAGCATATTCAGGCGAAATTCGTTAAATCTTTTCTCACGTAGCTCTTTGTCTGTCAGCCACTGGTTAAACATTTGAACCGTAAAAGGATCGCCTTTGTCCAGCTGGGCGCGTAATTTTGCGGCGTATTTACGCCGATGTTTTACGTCCTCGCCCTCACTTTGATCGCTAATAAATTCTTCAAAGTAGGCGTTCCGCGTAAATAGATTGATCTGATCGGTATCTTTTCGGCGATCGCCGCCGTCTGCATCGCCGCCGTCTGCGAAAAAGTCCGCTATTGCGGGACTTGCCCTGAAGTATGTTGTGGAGCGGTTTCGTTTATGGGTTACAATGTAACCGCTTGCTTCCAGCTCTTTAAGAGTGTTAAATACGGCGGTACGGCTTATTTTTGTGGATTTTATAAAATCATTTAAAGAAATAGGTATATGTGATTTTGCGCCGCTTTTTGCGCAAATATATAACAAGATTTTTAGCGCGTTTGCGCTTAAAATGTTAATTTTATCGTAGAAAAATTCAATATTGGCAAAAGTCAGCATTTTTTGCCTTTGAAGTCTTTCGCATTTTTCAGCGAATTAAAAAATAAACCTTTCTCAGTCCTATTTGTAGAAAAAAGGGCAAATGCGCCCTGCTTCTTTCGTTGAAATTTCAAGAGAATAAACATTATGTTAACCAAACTATATTTCGGGTATTTTATCGCCGCGTCGCGATTAAAGATGTTTTGGGTATAGCGAAAAAGATTTGAGGAGCGCGATCGCGCTGACGAAAAAAGAGAAAAACGCCTATTCCTACATCCTCGTCTTCGCCGTAATCCCCAAGAGCGACAAGCCCAGTCGTATCACCATACAGACGAGCGCCAAAATTTTCGCGAATTTCGCCTCATTTTCGTTGCCGATCACGCGGTTGTCGGCATAAAATTTGTGAGTTTTCACAGCGAGTTTGTAGAGAAAATCGGTGAGCAATTGCGGCTGGCGCGCTTTGAACGCCTCATTTATCGCCTCGCCGATCGTGAGAGCCGCCCAGAGCAAATCTTTCGCGTCATCAGCCAAGCCGTTTAACTCCGCCCTGCCCTCGTCCGCGATCTTCGCAAAATCAGAGAAACCGTCCAGCGCAAATCCGCGCTTTTCAAACAATGAGCAAATCCTCGCGTGCGCGTAATTCACATAATAAACTGGATTCGCGCTGTCCTCGCGCTTCAAATCGGCGATGTCGAACTCCAAGTGCGTGTCCGCGCGTTTCGTCAAAAAGACAAACCGCAAGGCGTCATAGCCCGTCTCCTGCCCAACCTCTTCCATAGTTACGAAGTTGCCTGATCGCTTACTCATTTTGTATGGCTCGCCGCCTTTTAAGAGCGCGACCATTTGCGATAAAAGCACTTCCAACCGCGCAGAATCGCCGCCTAAATACTCAACCGCCGCCTTGACCCGCGCGATGTAGCCGTGGTGATCCGCACCCCAAATGTTTATGTAGCGATCGTAACCGCGCGAATATTTGTCGCCGTGATAAATTATGTCGCCCGCTAAGTAGGTCGGCGCGCCGTTTTCGCGCACCACTACGCGATCTTTGGCGTCGCCCTTTTCGGCGGTTTTGAGCCAGACTTTGCCATCTTGGTCTGTGTATAACGCGTCGTTAGCCTCTAATTTCGCGCGGGTTTCATTCCAGCGATCGTAGAGGGCGCGCTCGCTCACAAAGTTGTCAAACTCCACGCCAGCGTCTTTTAACGCGCGCTTTATCCATTCTAGCATTTTGTCTTTCGCCCAGAGCGACAACTCCGCCAAATCCGCGCCGTTCGTGAAAGCCGCTTTGCCAAAGCGCGCGAGCGCGTCCTTCGCTAAATCCAAAATATATTCGCCTTGATAGCATTCTTCTGGGAAATCCTCTTTGACGCCCAGCAACTCCGATCGCGCCCGAAAATAGATTGAGCGCCCAAGCAACTCTATCTGATTGCCCGCGTCATTGATGTAATACTCGGCGGTTACATTGTAACCTATGTGGCGAGCGAGACGTAAAAGCGCGTCTCCGTAAAACGCGCCGCGCGCGTGCCCGATGTGAAGCGGTCCTGTGGGATTCGCGCTGACAAATTCCAGCAGAATTTTCTCATAGGTTACATTGTTACCTATAGAATTTTGCGCAGTTTTTTCGGAAGTTTTTGTTGAAGATTTCGCGAAATTCGCGCCAAGTTTAAGCGCGGCGTTTGTCTCGCGATCTAGAAATAGATCGCTCAAAGTGAAATTCACATAACCGCCCGCCGCCTCGACTTTGGCGAAAATTTCCAAGTCTTTTAGCGCGTTCGCAATCTCGCCCGCAATAGCTTGCGGCGGTTGTTTCAGCGGTTTTGCCAGCGAAAAGGCAATCGGCGTGGCGAGGTGTCCAAACGCGGCGTCTTTTGGGCGCGTGAGCGGGATTTCCGCGAGAAGTTTGGCGATCGCGGCGTTATTAGCGTCGTCGCCCGCGATCGTCTGATCGCCGCCCTGCCCCGCGCCCAAAAAATTCGCGCCCTTTAAGCGTAAGGCGATCGCGCTTGCGACTTTCGCAAACAATTACGCGACTTTTTCCGCTTTTTCCGCGGAGTTTTCCGCGCTTGTAGCGCTATCTACCAAAGGTTTTTCGTCCTCTTTAATGGCATTTTTGAAATTTTTAATGCCGCTTCCTAAACCCTTCGCCAATTCGGGGATTTTCTTCGCCCCGAACAAAAGTAAAACTACGGCGAAAATTAACGCCCATTCCCATACGCCCGGCATACCCATTACGCGCCTCCAAGTCAAAATAAAGTTTGGTATTCTGCCTATTTTTGGCTTTGAAAGTTAAATGTCGGCGATTTAACTGCTAGCAATTAAATCGCCGACATTGTGGTTTTGCGTAAAGATAAGCGGAAAATCCGTCCAAAAGAGCCTCTATAGCGTCATAGATATAGTTTTGACTGGGCAACAGAGCCCTAATGCAAGCGCAGGTTTTCCCGCGCGCGCGTATAACGGGGTTCGATCGCCCCAACTGCGCGGCTAGATCAGCCACAACACGAATTTATCCGCGGCGCGGCGTTATGCTTTTATTTCCATTTCCCGCTTTGGGAGAAGATTGACTTATGGACAAACTAATGGAATATTAATAAAACCTGCCTAAATCAAAACCATATTTTAACGCCAATTCATAATACGAAATATGCATATCTTCTCCTATTTGTTTATAAACTTCCGCTCGTTGTTTCTCCGCAAACCGCAAATCTTCTCTTTCCAAAAAAGATTTCTTTATATCTCTGATTATAGGGTCCATTAAATCATCTCTACCTTGATAATGGCAGGCGATATCTAAAACTCCTTCGTACCCAAAATGTACTTCTCTCTGAATGTTAAATTCTCCTAACCAATCTTTTTTTGTTAATTTAGTCAATAACTGTAATTCGCCGCATCTAAAACAAATTCCAACTTTATCAACAATAATGATATTTTCGGGAAAATTAATATCTCTTTTGAAATTAACAGATTCATTTTCATAAAAAGTCCAATCGGTTTTGTCGTTTTTCAAGTAAAACTGCTTTTTTTGTGTGTAAATACTTGGAATAATAAACTC
>JAITUT010000028.1 GCA_031286325.1 Helicobacteraceae bacterium | reverse complement strand
TTAAACGCTACGAGTTACCGCGAGGCGATCGAAGCAAGCGACCTTACTTATAAAGGCTCATTGGTGGGCGCCAAGCTTCCTGAAAATATCGGCTTGCCGCCTTATCACTTCCATTGCCGAACTACTGTTGTCCCGTATTCGTTCTCCGACTATACCATCGCTCATTCGCCGGGCGAAGTAATAAACATAAACGGCAAAGAAAAAGAAGTGCTTAGAGAGTATAAGGACAGCACAGGCTATAAGCGGGTGATTACGAGAAACACTAGAGAACATTGGAGCGAAGAAGAAGGATACGAGAAAGAGAGACCAGAAGAGGAGGAAATCGTAAAAGCTATGAAATCTATTGTGGAAATAGGCGAAAAAGACGACGGAAGATTGATCGCCCGTTCCAAAAACGATATAACTTTAGTGTATAATGGTCGTGAAGTATGGACTGCCATTCAGCACGAGAACGGGAGAGAAGCGGCGAACTACTTCAAAAAAGAAGCCGTTAAGAACATCACCAAAATCCAAAAGACGGCACTACGAAAATGGCTAGAAAACTTGCTATTCAAATAGTTAACGGCTTCGTTATTCGTCAAGAGCCGCCCCTGCCTTACAAGGAGCTGATAAACATCAATGACGAGATGTATTTCGCCAGATTATACGCCGACAAAAGCGGTAAAATATGCTATATCTTTAACTCTGGCGTAACGCTTAAAAGCATAGAACGCTACAAAGACGATGAACGCTTTGCCGAAGTCTGCGACTTTGATGTAATTACCTACGATGACGAGCCTGTCGAGAGCTTCACAGGCTCGCTTATGGACGCGCTTATTTATATCAGAAACTTTGACGATAAACGGTTTGGACGGAGAAGCTAATGGCAAGTAACGAATTTTCCGAAGCCGCTAGAAAAATACTATTAAAAGTCGGCGCGGCAATCGTGCGCGAAGCCTCTCAACCGCCGCCTGACGGCGCGCCCGTTAAAAGCGGTCATCTGCGCAAAAATATCACAATGGACACTTCAAAATTAGCAAACTTTCAAGTAACGATCGGGGTAAAATCAGGAACGCCGTACGCCGAATATGTCCACGAGGGCACAGGTATTTACGGCAAACACAAAACCCCAATCGTCCCTAAAAAGAAAAAAGCCGTAAATTTTCCAATTTAACAACATTCTATTTCCGTTCTTCGTGGCATTTCAAAAGGCATTTGAAGCAATGGCGTATTTGATTTCCATTCAAAAATCCATAGCGCGAATACTCGCCACGCCGCTTGGCTCTCGCGTTTGCGAGCCTGATTTTGGTTCGCAACTATACGAATTGATAGACAAGAGGATCGATCCCTCGTGGCGATTAAAGTTTATTAGGTATTGCCACGAGGCGATAAACAAGAGCGAGCCTAGGGCTACGCTCAAAGCCGCGAAACCCGTGATAAACGGATCGCAAATATCGGCGAGCATAGAGGTAAAAGTAGTTGAGACGGGAGAGCTTATGAGTATGGAGACGGAGCTATGAGGCTAAGACTTTTGAAAGTATTTACGCGCAACCCAACAGACGAAATGGGCGATAGGAAATCCTATGGGCGAAAAGAAGATCGCGGGAATCATAGCGAGAGGAAAAGCGAAAACCAAGCCCATAGCCGCAAGACAGACATAGTCGCTTATATTGCCGTTCTCTATCTGAAAAAACCCGCCAATATACACGACAATAGTCCAAAAGCCAAGCAACAATTTCAGCTCAGCGGGCAAATCCTCCCATATCTCCCACATAGCAACCCCCAAAGGATAGTCTATGTCTGATTATAACATAGCTTTGGGGCTTTCTCTCGGCATCGTGGCAAAAGGTTTAGGAAGTTTAACAAGCGTTGAAACCTCGTTAAAAACTCTAGACAAATTTGTAGAGAAGTTGAACGCGCAAAAAATAAATATCGGCGCGAATACGACGGGTTTAGACGCTCTTGAAGCCAGAATAAAAAGCGTAAATCGTTCCATAGAGAACATAAAGGATGCAAAAAATAAGTTAGAGGAAATAGACAAGGATCGCGCAAAGTACAAAGGGCAAATAGCCGATGCTCTCGCGCTTGGTTACGCGCTATATAAGCCGCTTAAAGCCTCCATAGAGTTTGAGGAGGCTATGGCGGACGTTAAAAAAGTGGTGGATTTTACAGACGAAAGCCTTAAAGTTTTTGAGGACGGATTAGTCTCTATGAGTCAAACTATCCCCTTGTCTATGAACGAGTTGGCTCGCATTGCCGCCAGCGGGGGGCAGATGGGCATAGCGCAGGAAAGTTTATTGCAATTTACCGAACGAGCTATGAGCGGCTAATTACGATAGAGGCTTTTGAGCATCCTAGTCGTAGCAAAAAGCCGTCCAAAGATAAAATGGTTAAGGCTATGAACTCTATCGTAGAAATTGGCGAGCAAGATGACGGAACTTTTATCGCTCGTTCCCAAAACGATATAATTTTAGTGTATAATGGTCGTGAAGTATGGACTGCCATTAAGCGCGAAGGCGCGAAAAAGGCGACCAGATACTTCAAAAACAATGCCGTTAAAAACATCACCAAAATCCAAAAGACGGCGTTACGAAAATGGCTAGAAAATTTACTATTCAAATAGTTAACGGCTTCGCTATTTATCAGGAGCCGCTCCTGTCGCTTAGCGAGGTTGTGGACATCAATGACGAGATGCATTTCGCGGAGTTATTCACCGATAAGAACGGGAAAATCGTTTATATTTTTGACGCTGGCGTAAATCCTAAAAACATAAAACGCTATAAAGACGACGAACGCTTCGCCGAAGTCTGCGACTTTGATGTAATTACCTATAACGACGAGCCCGTAGAGAGCTTCACAGGCTCACTTATAGATGCGCTTATCTATGTCAAAAACTTTGACGATAAGCGATTTGGACGGAGAAGTTAATGCCTAGCCTCGACTTTGAGAAAGCCTGTAAAAACGTATTATTAAAGATTGGCGCGGCGGTGGTGAAAAAAGCGAAGGAAGAGTCTCCCATAAAGAGCGGCTTACTGCGCAGAAGCATCACAATGGATACCTCGAACATCAATAATCTTGAAGTTAAGATCGGCGTTACCACCTCCGCGCCCTATGCCGAATATGTCCACGAGGGCACTGGTATTCACGGTAAACACAAAACCCCAATCGTCCCTAAAAAAAAGAAAGCTCTCAAAACCCCATACGGATACAGAAAAAGCGTAAAGGGGCAAAAACCCAACAAATTCCTAGAACGCGCCGCCGAAAAAGTCCTGAATGAGAACGTCATAAGAAGCGCGTTAAAAGAGAGCGAAAAAGAGTTTGCCGACGCAATCGTCAAAGCCATTAAGAGCTCTTTGGTCTCTAAGAAATGAGGGCGACGTTTAAATTCCCAATTTAACGGCATTTGATTTCCCATTTCCGCGGCATTTCAAAAGACGTTTGAGACATTACGCCGCGCGATCAGCCAAAACGCCCTGTAATATACTCCTCCGTCAGTTTTTCTATAGGGCGCACGAACATCTGTTCAGTCGGCGAAAGTTCCACTAAATTGCCCAGATACATAAATGCGCAATAGTCGCTAAGGCGCGCCGCCTGTTGCATATTGTGCGTAACGATCGCGATAGAAATTTCATTTTTGAGCTCGCTTAAAAGTTGCTCGATCGCTTGCGTGGAAATAGGATCAAGCGCGCTCGTGGGCTCGTCCAGTAGCAAAACTTGCGGCTTTAACGCGATCGCCCGCGCGATACAAAGCCGTTGCTGTTGCCCGCCGCTTAGCCGATTCGCGTCATTTTTTAGGCGATCTTTTACTTCATTCCACAATGCCGCGCCGCGCAGGGCGTTTTCTACGCGATTAGCCAACTCCGCGCGACTGCGCAAACCGCTCAAACGCAAGCCGTAAGCGACATTATCAAAGATACTCATCGGGAATGCCGTAGGTTTTTGAAAGATCATTCCAACTCGCGTACGAAGCGCGATCAGGTCGGTTTTTGGCTGCAAAATATCTTCATCGCCGACTAAAATTTTACCCTCGTATCTATTGCCGCCGTAAATATCGTGTATGCGGTTAAAGCAACGCAAAAGCGTAGTTTTGCCGCAACCGCTGGGTCCGATTAGCGCGGTAATTTTGCGCTCGGCGATCGGCATATCCACATTTTTCAGGCTCGGCGATTCCGCGCCCGAATACGTGAAAGTTAAATTCCGCACATCAATCGCTTTTCTTTCCGCCACATCAATTATGCTCGACATTTTGCCCCCATTTTGCCCGTTAAGTTGATCGCGAATACAAACGCGAGGAGTATGAAAGCCGCCGCCCAGCCCAAATTGATCCAGTCCTCATAAGGGCTCGTGGCGTATGAAAACATCGTTACCGACAGCGACGCCATAGGCGCGTTCATATCCGCGCTCACGAAGTTGTTGTTAAACGCCGTGAAGAGTAACGGCGCGGTTTCGCCGCTGATTCTCGCGATCGCGAGCAACGCCCCCGTAACTAGCCCAGCCCTCGCGCCGCGCCAGATGATTTGCGTAACGCTCTGATATTTGCGCGCGCCTAAAGCTAGCGCCGCCTCGCGCTGCATAGGCGAGACGAGGCGCAGCATTGAATCGGTTACGCTCGTTACGATCGGGATCATTATGATCGCGAGCGCGACCGAGCCCGCCCAGCCCGAAAAGTGTCCCATCGGCGCAACCAAAACGGCGTAGATAAACGCGCCGATCAAGATTGAGGGAACGCTTGTCATCAATTCGGCGGCGGCGCGGATAAATCGCGCGCTTCGCGGCGCGGCGTATTCGCTGATAAAAGTGCCGGCGATCAAGCCGATAGGAATTCCCGCCAGCGACGCCGCCCCCACGAGAAGTAAGTGCCCGATCAGCGCGTTTTTCAGCCCGCCGCCCTCGTAGCCCGCGGGCGCGGCGGAGTTTGTGAAAACTTCTAAACTCAACGCGCCAAAGCCTTTGTAGCAGACGATCGCGAGAATCCATAACAAAAACGCTACGCCGATCGTTACGCTGGCGATCGCGAAGCCGAAAAATACGCGATTGTAAATTACGCGCCGTTCTTTGCAAGTCATTTCGCCCTCCGCCGTTTCAACAGGAAAATCATTTTTGTTTCCTTATTAAAAGTAATTTCGCGATCGTAATCAACGAAAAGCTCATCACAAACAAAATCAGCGCGAGGTAAAAGAGCGAAGATGTGTAAATCGCGCTGTCGGCTTCGGTAAATTCGTTGGCGAGGACGACAGGAATTGACGCGCCCGTGCTGAGCAGGTTTTCTGGGATTTTATGGACGCTGCCGATCACGAACGCCGCCGCCATAGTTTCGCCGATCGCGCGCCCCAGAGCCAAGATCGCCGCGCCCACGATCGCGGTTTTGGCGTATGGAAAAATCACGCTCCGCACACAATCAAATGTAGTCGCGCCAAGCGCGTAGGCGGATTCTTTCATTATTTCAGGCACGGTTTCGATCGCGTCTCTTGAAACGCTCGCGATCAAGGGTAAGATCATTATCGCGAGGACGATAGAGGCTGTGAGAAGCCCAAATCCGTTGCCGCCGAAAATTTCGCGCAGAATCGGCGCGAGAAAAAACAATCCCCACATTCCGTAAATTACCGATGGGATCGCGGCGAGCAACTCTACGAGGGAGCCTAACGCGTCTTTCACGCGGCGCGGCGCGATTAAAGCGAGATAGGCGGCGATCCCAAGCGCGATCGGCAACGCTAAAAGCATTGAAAGAAATGTTGTGACGAGCGATGAGATGATTGCGCCCGCCGCGCCGAATTTTTCTACGTTGGGCGCCCACTTTTCAGTGAAAAGAAAGTTTACGCCGAAAGCTTTGATAGCCTCGCTCGCTTCGCTGTAAAGCATAACGGCGATCAGCGCGGCCGTTAAAATTATCGCGATCGCGAAAATACGCGAAATGTTGTGGAATAAAAACTCTAAAAATGCCAGCCGCGCTTGCATTTACGCTCCTAAATTTTTACGCGGATAATGCCTATGATTTATTGCAGAACGATAACAAACGCGTATTTTCCGCTTGTTTTACTTTTCGCTGGAGCAAAGCTCTCTTTTGCGATCAAAGGCTTTGCTCGGCGGTTCGCGCGTTTTGCGCGCAAACATCGCCTCCCTCCGCGCCTTACACTCCTCCGCTACGCGCTACGGACTGGGCGCTTTGCTCTCGCAGGCTACAAAAGCCAAGCAGTTGGCTTTTGTTTAACGCCCGCTCGCCTTTGGAAACCCACGAAAATCGCAGTTACTTTTTTCGCTCTATGCTCAAAAAGTTGCGATTTTCACCCGCTCTGCCACTCGCTGCCGCGAGCAGAGCGGGATTTATAGGTTTCGTTTGGATTTCGTAGCTCTTAAACGCCGCCCCTCTAGGAATTGGGCGAACGCAGTTCGCCCCTACATACGTGATGAAAAACGAGGGGGCAATCGCCCTGATATTGTAGGGGCGAACTGTGTTCGCCCGTGTTATCTATTATTCGCCGTAGCAACAATCGCGCGACTCAATCGCAAGTTATAGATCGTCCCCTATTCCAATTCTCTAACTCAACCCCTGTTAAAGGCACTTTTTGACCGTTCGTTAAATGGCAAACGCCGCTTATCGCTTTGTCCTTTTTGTGTGTAACTACGGCGGAGATTGCGCCGTTTCTCCTGAAAAGTTTCGTTTCGCCCTCTTTCGCGCCATTTTTCCACACGCTCTCTTGACTTAACTTACCGTTCTCGTAATAAAATTTCTCAATCCCGTCCTTGACGCCATTTTTGAATGGTATGACGTATCGTGGCGCACCGCTCTCGTAATAAGCTTTGCTAATCCCGTCCACAATGCCGTTTTTGAATGGCGTTTCCTCTTTAAGTCTGCGGCTCTCGTAAATTTTGGCAATCCCGTCCACAACATCGTTTTTGTATGGTATTTCCTCTTTAGGTCCGCCGTAGTATTCGTCGAAAGTCCTCTTTACCCCTTCGATTTTACCGTTTTTGTATGGTATTTCATATCGTCGGCTACCGAACCTGTCATAACTTGTGCTAATCCCGTGCTTGACCCCGTTTTTGTATGGCGTTAGGCCTGCTAATTGCCCCGATTCGTGATAATCCATCTCGGTGGTTATTTCGCCGTCAGCACAAAGTATCACATGACCCCTCCCCCCTTCCAATCCCGCTTTGCCGAGAAGCAAATTGCCTTTCATGTCTAAGCACTTGCCACTCTCCTTATCAAAACGCGCTGTTTCGCCAATTACATAAACTTTGTAACCCGAAACTTTTAGATAAAGTTTGTAACCTGAAACCGGGTTTTCCTCACTCGCCTGTGGCTCTGGGCTTACGCACCCCGTCGCTAGTAAAGCCGTCGCTAACAAGACGGCAATTAAAATCCTTTTCATTTGCTTCCTTTCAAAATAATCGCCGAATGGCGAACGCTTACGTTTGCAAAGCGGAATCTGGCGAACACAGTTCGCCCCTACAAAGCCTAAACAAAACGATGTGGTTTGGGATTTATCTCATATAAGCCCCCTTATATGAGATTGAATTGAAGAGAGAAAAATTTGCTGGCGTTAAAGT
>JAITUT010000024.1 GCA_031286325.1 Helicobacteraceae bacterium | reverse complement strand
ACTTTAACGCCAGCAAATTTTTCTCTCTTCAATTCAATCTCATATAAGGGGGCTTATATGAGATAAATCCCAAACCACATCGTTTTGTTTAGGCTTTGTAGGGGCGAACTGTGTTCGCCCGATTCCGCTTTGCAAACGTAAGCGTTCGCCATTCGGCGATTATTTTGAAAGGAAGCAAATGAAAAGGATTTTAATTGCTGTCTTGTTAGCGACAGCTTTGCTGGCGACGGGGTGTACGATACCGCATTATGCGGGCAAAACGGCGCTTTATGACGATAAGAACAAGAAGTGCTTGGATATGAAAGGCAATTTGCTCTCCGGCAAAGCGGAGTTGCGAGGGGTCTTCAAAGATGCATCCCCGCTTGAAATCTTCTGTGTTGATGGGGAGAGAATCCGCGAGAGGGAATATCGCTACCTGTCCACTCGCCGCTGGATCGAGAGAAGACCGTCATTAGTCGCAGAAAGGACATACAAAAACGGTGAACTTGAAGTCGGGAAGTCTTTCTACGAGAGCGAAGTCTTCGAAAGCGGCGCACTTCGTTCCGAAACACCATACAAAAACGGTAAACGCGAAGGGCTCGCGAAGTCTTTTTACGATACCCCATTCTTCGAGAGGGGCGCACTTCGTTCCGAAACACCATACAAAAACGGTAAACGCGAAGGGGTCGCGAAGTCTTTCTACGAGAACGGCAGACTTGAAGAAGAAATACCATACAAAAACGACGTCGCGGACGGAATTGGCAAAACTTATTACGAGAGCGGCAAGTTAAATGAAGAGATCACGTGGAAAAACGGTAAAACTTATTATGGCATAGACTCCAGCATTAGAGAGGGCGAAAAGAAAGTTTTCAGGGAAGACGGTACAATCTGGGGCATATTTACATACGAAAAGGACAAGCCAATAAGCGGCGTTTGCTATAAAATAAACGGCGAAAAAAGACCTTTTACCGAAGCCGAGTTAGAAAATTTGAGTAAAAATTGGAATAACTGGCTCAAGATAACTTGCGATTAAGTTGCGCGATCGTTATTGCGGCGAATAATAGATAACGGGCAAACCGTAGTGGCGAACTGCGTTCGCCCGCTTCCGTAGCGGACGAAAATCGCGACTTTTAAAGCGCGAGCGAAAAAAGTAGCCGCGATCTTCTGAGGGTCAAGAGGCAAAGCTCCTTATCGCAAAATAGGTTTGACTAGGCGCAAACTATGACTAACGTGGAAATTGTCAACCATAATAATTTTTCTTTATTGTCATAAATCTTACTCTATCGCTGTTTTCTAATTGTCAATTAAATTGTACTCTTCAAGCGCGTCAGTCCAAATACTATCTTTATTAAGCCGAATTAGCTCCAAAACAATTTTCTTAATTTTTTCTTGGTCTAAATTGTCCTTGTCAATTTCTTCTATGAAGTCTTTTGACAATTGATAGTCTAAACACTTCGCGTTGGCGTCAATGTCGCAACAACCGTATCCATCAAAGGAAATTCTACGTAAATTTATACGTTTGTCTATCGTGTAATTGAAGTCAAGATACACAGAACCATCGCGGCAACCTAAATAAAAGTTTGCTTCTCTACTTTTAGGCATTGTCGGTTTGAAAAAGTCAAAATGTGCCGCCCCGTTCGACTGCGTTTGCCCCTCAGTCGCCTCTGTATTCATTTTCAAATTTTCTTTTTCTTCGTTTTTATCTTTCATATCAAACTACGTTCAAAATCCTCTTGGTCTAATACACATCCATAACAGTAATTCTCAATAAATTGAAATCCGTCAGTTATTGCGCCTTCAAACATTGCGCTCTCAATAGAACAATTTTTCATTAAAGCGTTTGTCAAGTTTGCCTGTCTAAAATCACTCGTTTTTACATTACACCTGACAAATTTTGATTTACTTAAATTGCTGTTTCTAAAATCAAGAGCAAAAAAACAACCTGTAAATTCAACACCAGAAAAATCCTTATTTGAAAAGCCGTCTAATTCTTCAAATTCAAGGTCATTGAATTTTCGATGTCCTTTCTCAAAAGCCTCAAAAAATTCTAAACAGGTCAATGCGTAATATATTTCCTCGTTCGCCTGTGGTTTTCCATCAATCGCCTCTGTATTCATTTTTAAATTCTCTTTTTCTTCGCTTTTCATTGCGATTTTATTTTTGGGGTATTCATTTTCGCATTTTTTGATTTCACTTTTCAAAACTTTTCATTTTCAGTTGATATTCTTTGAAAAGCCAACTTTTACCATAATCTTCCGCCGCCTGCCGACTTATGCGAACAGAAGAGGGCTTTTGCGCCTCTATTTTGTCGCGTTGCGCAATTTCAAAACGAAATGGCTTTGTAAATTGCTTAATATGCTTGCTTAACGTTTCAAAAATCGGATACATTTCAGGCTCGTGTTTGTTTATATCTTCATAAACAAAATATTTTCCTTTTTCATCTTCGTAATTTACGGCGTAACCTTTTGGAAATGAAATCCTTAAACAATGTATTTCGTCTCGCGCCAATACGTTGTTTTTGTAAAACTGAATTCTGTCAAGCAGTAAGTGAAAAGATGATTTATACTTTTCAAATTCAATTTCCATCGCGCACGATATAGTTTTAATAAATTCGCTGTCGTTTTTTATTGATGTAAATGCCTCGTAAGACATTGTATATTTTTGTAAAATTTCGCTTGTCGTCTTTTGTGGATAGCCATAACTCAGCTCCGCAAACTTGACGTCATACTTTTCGCTCAATTTCAAAAAATCGTGAAATTCGGTTGGCGTTATAATAAATTTAGTTTGCCAAAAACCTGTTTTTATCGTTCCCATATTTCCTCTTTACTTTTCAAATTTCTATTTCCATATTAGGAACAGTTTACGAAATTATTCAAGCGCTAGCGCGGAGGGAAAATAACACTTGCGGCTCGCGCCGACTTTTTCCAGCGCGATTTCGCTGAGTTTGGCGCAGGCAAAGAGCCGCCCCGTGAAAAATACCGCGTCCGCGCGCGATCTGAAATCAAGCGATTTAATAAATTCGCCAAAATTACGCGTCTCAATCAACGTGAAGTCGGTCGTCTCTTTGTTGCAAACGATGCTAACGAGATCGCTGATAAAGTGCGCGAGAGACTCTACAATACCGAGCGAGAGGATTTCGTTGTCGGCGCCTGCGAGTTTAAAGCTGATAACGCTGCGTAAAAAGCGAACTCCGTCAATGGCGTTTTCGCCGCTTTTTAATTTGTAGTCTATGCGCTGTCCCTTAGGGGCGGCGGAAAATGCGGCGTTGTGCAGTATCTTATGAAACGAGTCGGCTGTATGGGCGGAGTCAAAAATAGAGTTTGAGAGCCCCGTAAAGACGGCGGCGATCGCCCAAAGAGCGGCGATATTCTGTCTAAACGCGCCGTTATTCAAGACGCGGATATTAAGTTTTGCCGCGTCTTCTTTGATCGCGAGAAAATTTGCGAAATTTTCTGGAAATTTCGCTTTGTAATTTTCCAGCAGTTTCGCGCCTGTTTCATCGCTCTCTATCGCGGCTAAAAGATCGTCTATATTATCAGGCAACCAAACTTTTAATAACTCTTTCGCCCCTGTTTCGGGCGAATTAAACATAACATAATCGTCGTTTGAATCGCTGAAATAAAAACCGAGCGATCTGTCTTGCTTTTTATTTTGATCTTCGATCGCCGCCGCAAAAATTCTAAAATGCGGCTCTTTAATCGTTAAAAATTTATCAATTTTTTGAGGCAAAAAATCGCCCGCTGAAACCAATACATTTTGCGTCTTTAACGGCATTACGATCGCTCTGGCGTTTTTGTGTTTTGTAATATGCTCGTGATAGTTGGAAACGGCGATCGCTTCTACGTCTCTTTTCGCAAGCTCCAAACACAATAAATATAAATACAGATCGCCCGGCAAAGCGATATGAGCCATTAGTGGAAACGAATCAAGGTATTTCGCGCGGAATATGGCGTTTAATTTCATCTCTACTACTGGTCGCTCGATCGCCGAAATCGCCGCCGCCTCCTCTTCTGAGGCTACCGCAATACGCGGCAGAAATTTCAAATCCGTAGGCATTATGACAAAATGTCCGCTATTGGCGGGCTTTAGAAGATTTATAGTGTAGCTCTCGGTAGTTATGCCAAAATTACAGCAGTCGCCGCCGATCGCTTCTGGCGCAAGCTCTGAGATCAACTTTTCAACAGCTTCTTCAATAGTCGGAACTTCGCCTAAAACATACTCTTTCCCTATCTCGCTTTTAATGCGGAAATCACCCGTTTTTTCGGCTTCTTTCATACTCTTTGGAGTCATCGGCAAAATTACTTCGCAAGGCGCGATCTTTGAACTCTCGTTACGATTAAATTTTTCAACAACTTTAGCCGCCGTGGATCGCAAAAATATCGAATACGGCAATTCTTGCGCCAAATGATCGCTGAAATCGGCTAATTCTTTTTCAGTCCCTTGCGCGTATAAATATACAAAATCCGCTGATTTTTTAATATAAAATTCACATCCGCCGCTCGCGGAAATTTCCTGCAAGAAATTTTCTAAAAGATCGTTGTTGCCGACATAGTTAAATTCAAACTCCAAAACCATTTTTACCTCCGAATTGATCCGCTACCTCTTGCAACGAAATTTCAGGCGCGATAACCTCGCAATTCACCCCTAATTCCGTTAAATGTTTTACTAAAACCTTTTCCATTACGATCGCGCCCTTTAAGACCTCTTCGCTCATCGTAAGCCCCGTACCCTCAACCGCCGCGGGAATAATACCGATAATTTTTGTAGGCGGGCGATCGCCCGCCAAATCCATCATCGCCAAAGTCTGCAGCATCTCGACTTCGTGCGCCGTGCCTTGATACGAAACGCCGTTTGGAATATCGGTGAAGTCAAAGAAATAGACATCGCCCGCTTTGCCGCCGTCCGCCGCTACACAGTCAAAAATTACGCAGTAGTCAAATTGCGCGATGATCGGGGATAGAAGTTGCGCAAGGGTGCCGCCGTCTACGATCTCAATCGTATGATCGGCGGCGGAAAAACGATACTTTCCGCTCAGCAAACGGCACAAATGCACGCCGACTCCCTCGTCCGCGAACATTATATTGCCGATGCCGAGCAGTAAAATTTTCAAAAAAAGCCTTAATGCCCGCTCTTTTTGAACTTGATGCCGCTTACGATCGAGTCAAGCCCGCCCTCTTTGCCTTTAATGGAGTTAAAGATCACCATATAGACGTGACCCAACAAAAAGATCATAACAGCCCAAGTCGCAATATGATGCACCATTCTAACAGGCGCCAAACCGCCCATTAACGCCTCTATCGGGCGCAGGAAAGATAAAAACCCGCCAAGCCCGTTGTGGTAAATGTGCGCATACATAATAAGCCCGGTAAGGCACAAGATCACCATTAGAGCGTATAGCCCCATATACGCGACCGTTTGCAACGGGTTATATACGCCGTGCAACTGAGGGTGTTTGCCGATTAAGAGGTAATACTTGATCTGATCGACCCAAGTTTTAAGCTCAAAAACGCTCTTGAACGACATACGCTCCAACTTCTCGATCTTGCTCTTGCTGGCGAAGAAGTAATAAGTCTTAAAGATCGTAAGCCCCAATAAAAGGAAGCCGAAGATCAGATGTACCATTCGCATCTTCGCGTGCATAAACAAGACTGGCTCGCTCGAAACCATAGGCGCGATAAAGACCGACGCGATATAAAAACCCGTGCAGGTCAATATCGCGATCGAGAAAAATCTGAGCCAATGCACCCAGCGCACAACGCCAGTGTATTCGGTTTCGGCTTCTCTGTGGTAGATAGGGTCTTTCATAACCGCTCCTTAACAGACTTGCTCAATCGCGACTTTGTGCGATCCGAGTTCGTTGCCTTTCGTATCCATTACATGCACCGCGCAAGCAATGCACGGATCGTATGAGTGGATCGCGCGAATGATCTCAAGCGGTTTGGAGAGATCGGCTATCTTCATACCCACGAGGCACTCCTCATAAGAGCCGCGCTGACCCGCCGCGTCTTTGGGCGACGCGTTCCAAGTGCTGGGCACAATGGCTTGATAATTTTCAATCACGCCGCCTTTAACGTTGACCCAATGGCTCAAAGTGCCGCGCGGGACGTGTCCGATGTAGCGCCCGCGATAGGTTTTGTTCTTGTCAATCGTGTAAGTAGCGCAAGTGGATTGATCTACTTTCAAGTTGGCGACAAGATTATTAAACGCTTCCAAGCCGTGATCGGCGATCACTTTCGCCTCGAGCATTCTCGTAGCGGTGCGACCCAAAGTAGAGAATACCGCGCCCACAGGCAAGCCTGTGTCTTTTAGGAATTTCTCAACTACCGCGCCGACTTTTTCGTTTTTCTTAGCGTAATTCACCACGATATTCGCGAGCGGTCCTACTTGCATAGGTTTGCCGTCGTAACGCGGCGCTTTAACCCACGAATATTTGCCGTCTTCTTTGATGACTTTGCTCATTACGGGTTTGCCGTCTGGTCCTATCGTCTCGGCGTCTTTGAAACCTGTGTAGTTCGGCTCCGTTTTGCCCTCGTACGGGTGCAGAGCCGCGTTATCTTGATACCACGATCTCGTAGCCTCTTCCGCGATCTTGCTCTCGTCGACTTCAATCACATTAGAGATGTCGCCGTTTAAGATTATGCCGCTGTCAAATAGCCAATCGTTCGCGCCGGTTTGGAACTCTTTGTATGTAAAGAGATTTTTAACGCCGAAATCTTTATTCACGCTACCCTCGTTGGCGTATGCTTTGCCCGCCATTACGAGATCGGGGTAATACGCGCGATTTATGAAATCCGCCGTCTCTTGGAACTTCACAAGGTATTCGCCGAGCCGCGCGGGATCGAGCAAATCCATCACGCAAGTTACGCCGCCCACCGTTAAACTCTGCGGGTGCGGTTGTTTGGAGCCGAAGATCGCCATCATTTGCGCTACAGTGCGCTGAATGCGCAAGCACTCCAAATAGTGCGAGAGCGCGATCAAGTTTTGCTCGGGCGTCAAGTGATATGTGGAGTGTCCCCAATACGCATTCGCGAATGGTCCTAAGTTGCCGCGCTTTGCGAACGCCGCTACGCGCTCTTTAACAAGCGTGAGTTGATCCGCGCCGCAAGCGTAGGGAATCGCGGCGTATTTGAAAGCCTCGTCCGCGGCTTTTTTAGGATCGGCTGAAAGCGCCGAGACAATATCCACATAATCAAGCGCGTGTAGTTGGTAGAAATGCACGGGGTGATCGTGCAAAAAGAGCGCCGCGTTCATCAAAGTTCTGGTTAAAGTCGCGTTCAAAGGCGGTTTAATGCCCAGCGCGTCCTCTACCGCCATAATCCCCGCTTTATAGTGCGAGAATGTGCAAACACCGCAGATACGCTGTGTGAAAAAGCCCGCGTCTCTGGGATCGCGACCCTTTAAAATTTTCTCAATCCCGCGCCAAAGCGTAGCGGTAGAGTATGCCTCTTGGACGACATTTTTGTCGTCAACCACAACCTCCACGCGCAGGTGCCCTTCAATTCTGGTTATCGGATCGACTACTATTCTTTTGCTCATATTACTTCCTTACTCGGGTTTTTTAAGCGCGCTTATTGCCGCGTGCGCCGCGATCGCAGCCGCCGTAACCGTGAGGATCGCGATCCCCGCTTTGTCCGCTGTAGCGTCCGCGCTGATTGAGTGGTAGAGTTTATCCGCCAAAGGCTCCTCAAACGGACCCATCTTATCCCAAAAGTCCGGCTCGCTGCAACCAATACAACCGTGTCCCGCTTGAACAGGCCACGAGGTATGCTGGTTAAAGCGCTCGCGCGAGCAGTTATTAAAGGTATAAGGACCTTTGCAGCCGACTTTATAGAGGCAGTAGCCGTTTTTGGCGCCCTCGTCGCCGAATTTTTCCACAAATTCGCCCGCGTCAAAGCGACCGCGCCGCTCGCATAGATCGTGAATGCGCAAGCCGTAAGCCCATTTGGGGCGGTTGTAGCTATCAAGCGCGGGAAGCGTACCGAACAAAATATAATGCAACACATTGCCCACGATGTTTTTCTCGCTTGGCGGGCAACCCGGCACATTTATCACAGGTTTGCTCGTAAAGTGGCTGAGAGGTTTCGCGTTAGTCGGGTTCGGGTGCGCCGCTTGCACGCCTCCAAAAGACGAACAGGTGCCGATCGCGAAGATCGCCGCCGCGCCCGCCGCCGCCTCTTTAGCGTGCTCGCTGCCCTTTTTGCCCATAGGACCGACCGTAAGATAAAAGTCTTTGCTACCTGCTGGTATACCGCCCTCTACCATCAAAATATATTTACCGTTGTACTTTTTGATCGCGCTTTCTAGGTTGTGCTCCGCCTGCCAGCCCGCCGCCGCCATCACGGTCTCGTGATACTCCAGCGAGATGTGATCAAAGATCAGGCTGTCAATTGTAGGCGCGTCCGTGCGCAATAGGCTCTCGGAACAGCCTGTGCACTCCGCCATATGCAACCAAATCACAGGCAATCTGTCTGTTAGCTCCGCGGCGCGCGCCACAAGGGGCGTGAAAGTCGCGGGTAACGCGAAAAGCGCCGTCATACCGCCCGCCCACTTCATAAAGTCGCGGCGGCTGACGCCGTTTTCTTCCAAAACCGAGACGACAGGTTTGTCCTCTCTAATGGCGCTAGTCTTTTCAAGCGCGTCAAGACGGCTGCTCAGCCGATCGTAGAGTTCGCTATACTCCATTTAGACCTCCTTTTCTAAATCAAATCTCAATCATATCTTTTTGTAAATTCGTTTGCAAGAGTTTTTATATTTTATTTATTTTTAAGTTTCAGCCCCCGCAAAGCGACAATCGCTAAAATACCGCGTTTTCGCAAAATGGCTTAAAAAAGGACTTAAATATGTGTCTTTCTATACCTTCTAAAGTAATAGAGATAGATGACGAAAACAATGCCGTAGTCGACACATTAGGAGCGCGGCGCAAAGTTTCGCTTGAGCTCGTGGGCGAATCGGTGGCGATCGGCGATTATGTGCTGATCCATGTGGGTTTCGCAATGGGCAAAATCGACGAGAAAGAGGCGATTGAAAGCATTGCGATCTTTGAGGAGATCGCGCGGCAAATGGAGAGCGGCGAGATCGGAGAGCTTGAGGGAGATTTGGGGCTAAATGCGCGACTACATCAATGAATACCGCGATCCCGCGCTGATTGGCGCGATCGCCTCCCAAATCGCGCGCGAAAACAAGCGGCTTTGCGAAAGCGGCGAGCGGCAAATTAACATTATGGAAATTTGCGGCGGGCACACGCATACGATTATGAAATATGGGATTAGCCAGCTTTTGCCCGCGAACATTCGCTTTATTCACGGACCGGGCTGCCCCGTCTGCGTGATGCCTAAAGAGCGCATTGATCACGCGATCACGCTTGCCGAAATGCCCGATACTATTTTGGCGACTTTGGGCGATATGATTCGCGTGCCGGGCAGCAAAAAAACTCTGCAAGAGGCTCGCTCCGCTGGCGCGGATATCCGCGCGTTATACACGCCGCTTGATTTAATTAAGATCGCGCGGGAAAATCCGCGCAAAAAGGTGATATTTTTCGCGATCGGCTTTGAAACGACCACGCCGATGACCGCGATTTTGCTGGAAAAGACGATCGCGCTTGGACTCAAAAATTTATTTTTTCATATAAATCATATTCTAGTACCGCCGCCGGTGCGCGCGATAATGCTTGACGGCGGCGAAATTGACGCGTTTTTGGGACCTTCGCACGTAAGCGTGATTACGGGTTATCAAATTTTCGCGCCGATCGCAACGGAATTTAAGACGCCGATCACGGTGAGCGGCTTTGAGCCGAGCGATGTTTTACAGGGCGTTTTGATGATTTTGCGGCAATTTAACGAGGGTCGCCGCGAGGTAGAAAATCAATATTCGCGGGCGGTTTCGGCGAAAGGAAACGAAAAGGCGCAGGAGCTGATCGCGAAATATATGCTAAGCCGAGAAAGTTTTCGCTGGCGCGGGCTCGGCGATATTAAAAAAAGCGCCTTAAAGCTGCGCGAAAATTACGCGGAATTTGACGCGGAAGTTGTGTTTAAGGAATTTTTGAGTTACGAGCCGATTGACGATCATAAATTATGTTTATGCGCCGAAATTTTGAAGGGCAAAAAATCGCCGCTAGACTGCAAAGTTTTCGGTAAAGCCTGCGCGCCTAGATCGCCGCTTGGATCGTGTATGGTTTCTGGCGAAGGCGCGTGCGCGGCATATTATAAATACGGGCTTAAATGAGTTTTATTGATTTGCTTCAAAAAGCTTCGCTTAAAGAGGCGACAAATCTTTTGTTAACAAGGTTTGCTAAGAATGAGAAATTTTTTGCCAATAGCGATCTCGCGCGATATTTTAAGAGTGAAAACAAGCGGTTAAAGTTATTATTATCTAATGAAATAAATGTCGCAGAGAATAATATAAAAGTTTTTGAAAACGGAGTGATACAAAACGCTTGTGCGTTATCCGAAAATCCAAATGTAAATTTGAATTATTCCGCGATCGTAATTCAAGACCTTTCTAATATAAAAGACGATAACAATCATTTAACTTCGCAAACTATAAATAATTTAATAAAAATCGCTGAAAAAGGCGCGAATTTTACGCCAAATCAAGCGCATTTTTCGGCTAAATTTCCATTGCCGCCCGCGATATTTTACGGCGTTTTGCACGGAGCGCATATCGCGATATTAGAGGAGATGAACGCTTTGGCAAACGGCGCGTTTATTTTTGAAAGCGATCCCGAGTGGTTTATAATCTCTTGTTATTTTTTGGATTATGAAAGATTTTTGCGCGCGGATCGCAATAATTTTTTAATGATTGACGGCAAAATGCGCAGCGAGATAGCGGGCGCGTTTTTTCAATGCGACAGATTTTTACGATCCTTTATGCGTTTGGAGTTGCGCGTTAATGAGGATAAAATTTATGACGACGCTAAATTAGTAATTTCCGCGGCGCATAAAGAGAGTTTGCGCGGGTGGGGTAGCGCGGAAGACGAATTAAAAGGCGTCAAAAATTTACTATTAAATAACGATTATCGCAGATTAAATCTTGCGGTAAAATCCGATAACTTTACAATCGCCGTAGTCGGTAGCGGTTCGTCTCTAAATGAGTTATTTGAATTTCTGAAAAATAATCAAAAAAATATGATAATTTTTAGCGCTGGAACTGCTCTTAAACCGCTAATTTTAAATGGAATTTTACCAGATTTTCATATAGAGATAGAGCGCGGCGATCACCTATATGAAATTCTTAAAAACGCGCCGATCGGCGATATTCCTCTGATCGCCGCAAGCCTTGTAGATAATTTGACATTAAAAGCCGCGAAAGAAGTATATTTATTTACCCGCGACAGCGCGAGCGCAAGCTTATTAGACAGCGAAGCGCTTCTATATTCAAGCCCATTAGTCGGCAACGCCGCTCTATCTTTGGCGTTAAAATTCGCGAATGAAGTTTATATTTGCGGAATTGACGCTGGATTTTTAAAAGACGGTAAAATTCACGCTGAAAATTCATTTTATGAAAATACAGCCGACAAAAGCGTTGAATTATTCCCAACTCGCGGAAATTTCAGCGATAATATATGGACAAATTCTCTTTTGTCTCATAGCAGAGCATCAATGGAGAAACTATTATCTAAAAATTCCGAAAAAAAAGTATATAACTTATCAAACGGAGCTTTTATAAACGGCGCGATCCCAAAAGGCCATACAAAAGTTAAATTAAACCCGATAAAAAAAGATGATTGCGTTAAACAAATCAAATCATCTTTTTCGCATAAAATAAATAATAAAAATACGGTAAAATTGCGTGAAGAGTTATTAGCGATCCGCGATATTTATATTAAACTATTTTCCAAATATAGCATACGCGATCGCAATGAGATTTTTTTAATGGCAAGAGAGTTATATTTCTTCTCTATACAAATCCAAAAAGAATACCCTTTCGGCGCGCTATTCTTTCGGGGAAGCGTTTGGCACTTTACAAATACTATTTTTAAAATTTTATTGTGCGTAAAAGGCGATGATTTATCTAAATTATACGCCGAGTGCGTTGATGAAATAAAAAACTATTTTGATCGTTTTCTGAGCGAAAATTTCAGCGGCGGCTAGTTCCCGCGCGTTTTTATGATTTTCGGATCGCGCAAGCGTTTTGCGGATCGCAAGCGTTCCAGCGCGCCGTGAAATCCGCGATCTCTGATTCGCCGCGTTTGAGCCTAGAGGCGATAGCCACAGATTTCAGCGCGGTCAAAGAGGTTTCAAAATTATCGTTGATAATCAAATAATCGTATTCAGCAATTCGCGTCATCTCTTCTGCGGCGGTAACGAGGCGCGTCTCAATGGCGTCGGCGCTCTCGGTCGCGCGTTTGGCCAGGCGCTCGCGCAACACTTCGCTGGTGCGCGTGGTAATGAAAACGCTCGTGGCGGCGCGCGGATATAACTTTTTGAGGCTCGCCTGCCCTTGCACATCAATATCAAAAATTATCGTCTTGTCCGCCGCGAGCGCCGACTCAACCCAGCTTTTGCTTGTGCCGTATAGGTTGTTATGCACCCTCGCCCACTCCAAAAAATCGCCGCGATGGATCGCCGATTGGAAACTTTCATGGTTCGTAAAAAAGTAGTGTTCGCCGTCTTTCTCACCCTCGCGCGGCGATCTTGTGGTTGTTGAGATAGAAAGCGTGGCAAAGTCAAACGCCGCGCAAAGCTCGCGGCAAAGCGTACTTTTGCCGGATCCGCTGGGACCCGACAAAATTAGAAGCGATCCGTTTTGATCGGTCATATTAAACTAGCCTTAATTCTCGCTCACTTATTCGGAAACGAGATGTTGATCGTCAGCTGCATTCCGTCAAGAAGCTCGCGCAATGTGCCCGTAGAAACCGTGCCGAGTCCAGTCTGAATGAACTTTCCGCCGCCCTTTTCCACATTCGCGACAGCCGCAATCGTCTCCTCCGCCGTAGGCGTGATCGGCTCTAATTCGGCGGGCTCCTCCACAGCGGCGTCCATAGCAATCTTGGGCTCGTCAATAGACTCCAAAGCCTCCGACTCTACCGCTTCGTTTAATGGCAGCTCCTCGCCCAAAGCCGCCGCCATTTCAGGCTCTCCAATTGCGCTGAATTCCTCGTCTGGCGTCTCCTCAACGCTCGGCGTTTCCGAGCTTGACTCGTCTGGAACTTCAGCGAAATCAAGCGGCGTTTCGGGCTCAACCGGCAACTCCGCCGCGAGGTCCGCGCCCAAATCCTCGCCTAGATTTTCACCCAAGTTTTCGCCAAAATCAGGCTCCGGTATTACCGCGAGTTCATCGGCGGGCATTTCTTCGGGAGTCGGCGCGTCCAGCGCGGTCAAATCTAGATCGCTCTCCTCGCCCATTTGAGCGTTTTGAATATCCGCCACATCTTCTTCGTTTAAAAGCCCTTCGTTTTCGCCGAAGTCAATTTTGAGATCGCCCTCCTCCGGCGCGGCGGGAGTTTCGGCGGTTAAATCCGCGCTCAAATCGTCATTCAAGAGCGCCGCCGCCTCGTCAAGAGCCGCCTCGTCCAGCGCGGGCGACAAAGGCTCATCGGCAAGAGGCGCGGACGCCAAAGGCTCCTCAACAAGCGGTTCATCAGCAAGAGGCTCCTCCGCGATCGGCGCCGCCATATCCGGCAGCTCCTCCGCTAGATCAACTGCGGGTTCGGGTATAGCTTCCTCAAGAATGGGCTCGTTAATGTCGCCCAAAAGTTCTTTAACCTCGGAAACTTCGCCGATGTCCAGCACTTTTTGCGCGTCCTCGTCCGCCGACAAATCCATAGCGTTAAGGGTGGGCTCTCCGGGAATAAGAAGATCATCGGCGGGACGCGGCGCAAAATCCGCCGAGGCGTCCGCTATTTGCGTCTCCGCCGCGTATGAAGGAGTTTCAATCGCGCCGTCTAAAGCGCCTAAGTCCGCGCCCAGATCGTCAGCGGGCATATCGGGCGAGCCTAAATCCCCCAAACCGCCAGAATCGGTAGCCTCCAAAGCGGGTTCGCTGGCGAGATCGCCAACTCCCGCAAGATCGGCGGTCAAATCCCCGCCAAGATCGGAACTCAAATCGGAACCGAGATCGCCAAGATCGGAATCAAGATTGCCAAGATCAGAACTAAGATCACCAAGATCAGAACCGAGATCGCCGCCCAGCGCGCTTAAATCCGCCAGAGGCGAATCCGCGTTTTGCGTTGCGCCGGCGAGAGGAGTATCCGCGCCGCCTTTAATTTTTTCGTTGAACTCTTCAATGAGCTCTGTGGGCAAAAACGGCTTCTCTATATATAGGTCAAAGCCCTCTTTCTTCGCGCCTGTTTTCGGATACAAAAGCCCGATTTTCGCGCCCGCAAAACGTCCGCGTAAAGACTCCGCGCTCTCGCCCGCTAAACTGTCGTGGTCTATCAAAACCCACTCCGCGCCGCCCGCCGCGCTCTGCGCATTCTCCGCCATAGCTAGTTCCAGCCCTATGCGTTGCGCGCTTAGGCGCACGAGTTTTTCAACAGTAGCGTTCTGGTTTATTAAAAGGATTTTCATAATTGCTCCAATTGCGCCGCGCTTTGGCGTTCGGCTCTTAATTTTTCTGCTTGCGCGTTAGTAATTGCGATAAATTTCCAAGGCTCCGAGCCGTAAGATGACGGCGAGAGCCTCCCCGCCTCCAAAATTTTGGAGAAATCGTCTTTGTCGATCTTCTTATCGCCAAAGCTTTTGTGCGCTTGGCGAAAACGCGTAAAATCCGAGAAATCCATACCCGCTCCTGTATTGCGACTTTATTAAAGCAAATTGTATAGTAAAAACCTTTATTTACTTTCATAAGTAGTTGTTCGCGGCTAATTTCCGCGGAAATTTCACTTCAAATCCGCCCAATTATCGGCGATCGCGACCGAAACTTCCAGCGGTACATTCAGCGAGTAGACGTTTGTCATCGCCTCTTTTATAATCGCCGCCGCCTCGCTGGCAAAATCTTCGCGCGCTACAAATAAGAGTTCGTCGTGGATTTGCAAAGTCATTTGAACTTTACTCGCGATCGCCGCCTCCCTGCTAAAACGGCGATCCAAAGCCAGCATCGCGAGTTTGATCAAATCCGCCGCGCTCCCTTGAAACCTAGTATTCACCGCCTCTCGCTCCGCCGCCGCGATCTTGCCGCCGTTTGAAAGCCCCGCGAAATCAAAGAGTCTGCGCCGCCCAAGCAAAGTGCTCACAAAACCAATTTCGCGCGCCTCGCGTTTAATTGCCTCCAAATAGTCGCGAATTGTCGGAAATTTCGCGAAGTAGCCGTCAATTACCTCTTTCGCCTCCGCGTTTGAAATGCCGATGTCTGCCGAAAGTTTGCGCGCGCCCATTCCGTAAATCACGCCGAAATTCACGCTCTTCGCCGCCGCGCGCATTTCGCGCTCGCGCCCCTCGCCAAAAAGCGTGCGAGCCATCTCGGCGTGAATGTCCGCGCCTGATTTGAACGCCGCGATCATCGTAGGATCGCCGCTGAAATGCGCTAAAAGGCGCAACTCAATTTGCGAATAATCCGCGCTTAAAAGTTTATGCCCTTTCGGCGCGACAAAACCGCGCCTGATCTGCCGCCCCGTCTCGGTGCGCGCGGGGATATTTTGCAGATTCGGATTGCGCGAAGAGAGTCTGCCTGTGGTAGTGCCAACTTGCGAAAGCGTGGTATAAACCTTGCCGCCGCCCTGCTCCAACGTCAAAAACGGATTGATGTAAGTTGATTGCAGCTTGTAAATTTCGCGGTAAGCCAAAATCGCCTCCGCGATCGGGTGTTCTAGCTCCGAAAGGACGCTCTCGTCAGTACTGAACGCGCCTGTAGAAGTACGTTTTTTAAGCGGGATTTTGAGGTCTTCGGCAAGCACGATCGCAAGTTGTAAGGGGCTGTTTATATCAAAGTCTCTTCCCGCGAGATTTTTGATCTTATTTTCAAGCTCTTTTTCCTCTTCGTGAATTTTTACGCGAAGGTTCTCAAAAAACTTCGTATCAATTGTCAAGCCTTTATCTTCCATTGCCATTAAAGTATATAAAAACGGCAACTCAATTTCATTATAAACTTTTAACAGAGTTTCGTCTAATTTCGCTAGCAAAATTGGATAGAGTTTGAATGTGATCACAGCATCCTCAGCCGCGTAATCACAAGCCGCGCTTAACTCTACTTCCGAAAAATTTTTAAGCCCTTTCGTAGTCTCTTTGAATGAGATCATTTCGTGGTTTAAGTAAATTTTAGCCAATGTATCCAAGCCCTTTTCGCTTCTTTGCCCAATTTCTGAATTTATGAGCCACGCCATTATGATCGTATCGGCGAAAATTCGCATATTTTTTAAGTCTAAAGCGTACTCTAAAATATGCATATCAAATTTCGCGTTTTGCGCGATGATTTTATTATTTTCAAATAACTTTTCAATCGCGGTTTTCGCCGCCTTGATTGAAATTTGTTCGGGCGCGCCTAAATAGCGATGCCCGATCGCCGCGTAAAATCCTTTTGTTTCTTCATAAGCGAAACTAAATCCCACGATCGCAGCCTCGCGCACATTCAAATTATCGGTTTCGGTGTCAAAACTCACAAGCGAGTTTTTAGGAATTTCATCAACAATTTTTAACAACTCTTGATCGTTTGTGATCAATACTCTCTCAAAAGTTAAGTTCTCTTTAACTTCATCTTCGCCAAATAGCGAACTACTGACTTTTTTCTCTACAGGCTTCGGCGCGATCTTCTCACGCTTAAAGATCGCTTTAATCTCAAGTTTTGCCAAATCTTCGGCTATATTAGCGATCGGGTTTTCAGGCAACAAAAATTCATTATAATTTATATCAAAATTTATTGCGTCTTTTTTTAATGTAACAAGTTCTTTTGAAATAAAAGCGTTGTCTCTGTTCGCAATCAAAAGTTCTTTTGTCCTGCCGCCAATCTCCTCTAAATTATCATAAATTTTCTCCAAAGTTCTATAATTGTTTATTAAATTCGCCGCGCCTTTCTCTCCAATACCTTTAACACCCGGCACATTATCGCTGGTATCGCCTAAAATCGCCTGAAAATCAATAAAGTTTTTCGGCTCTACCCCAAATTTGTTAAAACATCCTTTTGAATCAATTTCCATATATTTAACGGGATCGTAAATCACAATCCTATCGTCTTGAATTAACTGATACATATCTTTATCGCTGCTAACGATCCGCGCGTATATTCCGCGATCGGCGGAATTAACCGCCAAAGAGGCGATCAGATCGTCCGCTTCATAATTATCTTTTTTTAAGAGAAAAAATCCCATTTTGGATATCCAATCTAAAGCGATTGGAATCTGCTTTTTAAGATCGTCGTCAGGCTCTTTGCGATTAGCTTTATACTCCGCATATAAATCGGCGCGAAAACTCCTGCCCGAATCCGCCGCGAAAACTAAAAAATCGCTCTCGTTTTCGCGCTTGACTTTCGCGATAAAATTTACAAAACCCGTTAAAAGCCCCGTAGGAAAACCGTTTCGCGAAGTGAGTTTGGGAACCGCGTGGTAGAGGCGGAACAGGTAGCCGAATGTGTCAATGATCGTAATTTTTTGCATATCGCCCTCCAGAATGTAAAGTGTAACAAAAACGCGTTAAGCGAATTTCGCTAAATTTTGCGCAATTTTTTAGCAACACGAAAGGCAAGCGAATGAAAAGGCTTTTGATCGCTATTTTGCTGACGGCTATCTCCCAAAGCGCGAACGCGGATTATGAAAACGCGGATTACAAAGTTTATCTCGTGGGCGAAACGGCGCGTTTTAGCGCAGACTGGAACAAGTGTTTGGATATGGACGGCAATTTGCTTTTCGGCAAAGCGGAGTTGCGAGAATCGCTCAAAGACGGCGCGGCGATCGGAACGCTCTGCATTGACGGCAATAAAACCGACGCGTTTAGGGGATATTACAAATCGGGCGCGTTAGAAGTCGAAGTTGCGCCAAATGAGGAGCGCGGCTACTATGAGAGCGGCGCGCTGAAATACATCACGCCGTTAAAAAACGGCAAAGCCGAAGGGGTCGGGAGGTCTTTCTACGAGAGCGGCAAAATTCTAGGTGAAGCACTATATAAAAACGGCGTCAAAGACGGGATTGACAAAGTTTATTATGAGAGCGGCGAACTTAAAGAAGAAACGCCGTTTAAAAATGGTAAATTCGAAGGGGTCGCGAAATTTTTCTACGAGAGCGGTAAACTTAAAGAGGAAGGAACATACAAAAACGATAAACTCGAAGGGGTCGAAAGGCAGTTCTACGAGAGCGGCAAGTTAGAGAAAGAGATCGCGTTCAAAAACGGCGCAAAAGAGGGCAAAACGAAAATTTTCAGGGAAAACGGCGAAATTTTGGGCGTATTTACATATAAAAATGATAAAGCAATAAGCGGCGTTTGCTATAAAACAAACGGCGGAAAAAGACCTTTCACGAAAGCCGAGTTAGAAAATTCGAATAAGGGTCTCAAGATAAATTGCGATTGAGTCGCGCGACCGTTATTGCGGCGAAGCAAACGTGCTTTTAAATAAATTTTGCTAAATTTCAAAATAGAAAAAGGAGACAAGATGAAAAGGATTTTGATCGCGATTTTGCTGGCGACGGCGTGCCAAAGCGCGGATACGGATTATAAAGTTTATATCGTGGACGAAACGGCGCGTCTTGACGAGGAGGGCAAGAAGTGTATGGATATGAAAGGTAATTTGCTCCCCGGCAAAGCGGAGTTGCGATGGGTTATGTTCGACGTGGAAACGTTTGGAACGCGCTGTATTGACGGCGAGGCTATAGAGGAGCGCGGTTATTATGAGAGCGGCGAGCTACTATACATTGAACCGCAAAAAAACGGTAAAGCCGAAGGGGTCAAGAGGTTCTTCTACGAAAGCGGCAAACTTTGGTATGAAACACCATTCAAAAACGAGCTCAAGGATGGGACACAGAAACGTTATTACAAGAACGGCAAGTTAGCGTGGGAGGTCGCGTGGAAAAACGACATACTAGATGGCGAAATGAAAGTTTACAGGGAAAACGGCACAATTTGGGCCACATTTACATACAAAAACGGCAATGTAATAAGCAGCGTTTGTTATGAAACAAACGGAGAAAAAAGACCTTTCACCGAAGCTAAGTTAGAAAATTGGTATGACGACTTCGAGGTAACTTGCTATTGAGTTGCAGGGTCGTTATCGCTGCGAACAATAGATAACTAGCTGACGTTATATTGCGATCGGGCGAACGCAGTTCGCCCCTACGGTTCGCCCGATTCCGCGGCAGGCGGCGTAGAGGCGCGAAAAGCGAAAGAAAGCCGCGATCATTAACCGCGATCACAAAAAATAAAAAAGCAAAAACCTATAAAAACCGCCTTAAAAATTCAAAATTCTAAGACTAAAATTCTTTCGCGAAGCAATAGGCGATCGGGCGGCAAGCCCACTTTGGCTAAAATCGCGCATTTTTGACTAAAAGGAACGCAATGCATCAATTTTTATCTGAAAGAATCCAAATAATGGAAGAGTCGCTCACCCTCGCGATGACGCAAAAAGCGCGCGAACTCAAAGCCGCGGGGCGCGAAACGCTCTCGTTTTCGGCGGGAGAACCAGACTTTGATGTGCCGCAAGCGGTGAAAGACGCCGCGATCGCCGCGATCAAGTCAGGCGCGAATAAATACACGAATGTTTCGGGTACGGACGAATTGCGCGAGGCGATCGCCGCGAAGCTAAAACGTGAAAACCACATTGGCTACGCGCCGAAAAATATCGTGGTCAGCAGCGGCGCAAAGCACTCGCTCTTTCAACTTTTCGCGGTATTGTTAAATCACGGCGACGAAGTCATAATCCCGACTCCCGCGTGGGTTAGCTACCCAGAAATGGCGCGTTATCACGGCGCGAAAGATGTGCTCGTTCGCACGAAAGCCGAGAATGACTTCAAAATGACCCCCGACGAACTGCGCGCCGCAATTTCGCCGCGCGCGAAACTTGTCGTAATTTGCTCGCCGTCAAACCCCACGGGATCGGTTTATAGCGCGGAGGAAATCGCGGCGTTCGGCGAAATTTTGCGCGGCACGAACGCTTTTGTCGTGAGCGATGAAATTTACGAAAAACTCGTCTATGGCGTGAAATTCATCTCCACCGCCGCCGTGAGCGATCTATTTGATCGCACGATCACAGTCAACGGACTCTCAAAATGCGCGGCGATGACGGGCTGGCGGCTGGGCTACCTCGCGACCGCGAACGCCGAGATCGCGAAAGCGGTTACGAAGTTGCAGAGCCAATCGACCACGAACGCTTCGTCAATTGTGCAAAAAGCCGCGATCGCCGCGCTGGACGGCAGAGCCGACGCCGATATGGAGGCGATGAGGAAACGTTTTGAGGCTAGGCGCGATCTGGCGCTCAGTTTGTTTGAAAAGCTTGATCCTTTGAAAACGCTGAAAGTGGTGAAACCGCAGGGGGCGTTTTATCTCTTTGTTTCGCACGAGGCGGTTGAGAAAGATTCAATGAAATTCTGCCTTGATTTGCTGGAAAAAACTGGCGTGGCTACGGTGCCGGGCGTAGGTTTTGAGCAAGAGGGATATTTTAGAATGAGTTTCGCGACTGATGAAAAGTCAATTGAAAAGGGCATTCATTTGATCGCGGATTTTGTGAAGAATTATTAAAAATAGTGTGAAATTTTTAGCCGCCGATTCAAAGACGAAAGAGATCGCCAAAACCGCGCTGATGGCGCGCAATTTGGCGATTAGCGTCCTAATCGGCGGCGAGCGCGGCGCGGGTAAAACGACTCTGGCGAAATATATCGCGCCTGACGCCGCCGTGATAAACGCGGATCGCGATAGCGGAAACCCTGAAAGCGAAATAAATGAGATTTTGCTCAGAACGGACGCGATTATCATAGAAAATTTTGATAAAATAAACAATTTGGATCGTATAGATTTAGGCGAAAAAAAAGTAATTGCGACAACTACTAAAAATCTTAACTCAGAAATAATTGATCATTACTTTGGTTTAACGCTTTTTTTACAGCCTCTAAGCGATCGTCCAAATGATACTTTGTTGCTCGCTGAAATGTTTTTAAATGAAGCTAAAAATTTACTTGGAATTGACGAAAAATTTAACTTAAAAAATGCGGAGTTTGATTTGAGTTTGAACGCGATTTCTTTGCGTAAAAGCGTGCTAAAATTCGCTATTATAAATTCGCTTGACGAACAAGATTTGTTATCATTAATGCAAAAGTTTTTACGCGAAAAATTACGATCTGGAACAAGTGAAAATATCTACCGCGATTTTTTATATTTATACGAAAAACCGCTGATCGCGGCTGGGCTCGCGCAATACGGATCGCAACTGCGACTCTCCGCCGCGCTTGGAATCAACAGAAACACATTAAGAAAAAAGGTCTATGAACTTGATGTTAAATAACGAAATCACGCAAAACGAATATAAAAATTGGCTTGAATACGACTATAATCCGTTTTTTGCCTTTAACCAAAACGGATCGCCTGTTTATCTAAACCGCGCGGCTGAGTTAGTGAGCGGTTACGAGAGCGTAAAGTCATTTTACGACATAGCGATCTCGTTTGCGCCGAAACATTTCGGATATAAAACTACTTTCACGGAAATTACATTCGGTAAATTTCACTTTTTCGCGATCACAATCGGTTACGAAAACGAAAATATAATCGGCATAAAACTCTACCAAACCCTAAACCACAAAGAATCTTCTGTGGATAAAATAAAATCAAATGATAAAACAAACATTTACGCGATCTACGAAATAGCGATCCGTCAAGCGAAAGCCCGTTTACCCAAAACTACTTTTCGCAACGAATTTGATCTTGAAATTGATGATTTTTATCTGCCGCAAAATGATTTCGCAAAAATAATGCGCAAAATTTTTGATAGTTTCGGCGCAAACTCCGAAATTATTCTATCGGAATTAAAGTTAAAAGCCGGTGAATTTTTGTCAATAAATAATGAAAAATATCCGTTAATAGAGTTGAAAATTTCCGCCGCCGATCGTAGAAAAGATAACGACTCCTCAATAGAAGAGCTCGCGAATAAAAATCACATTGCCGCTACCTTTGAAAACAACCAAATCATCATTGAAATCCCGCTAATAGTTTAAGGGCGAATAGTTTAAGAATAAGAAAGTTTTA
Source organism: Helicobacteraceae bacterium (assembly GCA_031286325.1). GTDB lineage: Bacteria > Campylobacterota > Campylobacteria > Campylobacterales > SZUA-545 > JAIRNH01. The sequence continues at coordinate 19,385 of JAITUT010000024.1, read as the reverse complement.
GCTACTATTTCTTTTGCATTTTTTTAAATTAAGGGCTAATATGCGTAAAATACTTATATACGCTTTAACAATTCTAATTACATTTAACGCCGCTCTGATCGCGGAGGATAAGTTAACGGAGGATAAATCGGCGCAGGATAAATCCACAGAGGATAAACCTGCGGATAATAATTTCTCGGAGGGCAACTTATCCGATCCCAATGCCGCGCAAAACAGCGGCGACTTTAACTTTTCTTTCTTTGAGCCGCCCGCGCCCCCTGCATTGCCCGCGCCTTTTGAAAAGGTCTCGATCTGGTCAAAAGATGAGATAAAAAGCACCGAATCGGGCAAATTTCTGCACTTTTCGCTCTACAAAGCGGAGGGTAATGAAAAGGGCGCGACGCTCCTCGTGGTCGGCGGCGTACACGGCGATGAGCCGGGCGGCTACTTCGCGCCGGCGCTTTTGGCTTCGCGCTACAAAATCAAAAAGGGCGCGTTGTGGGTGGCGCCGAATCTAAACCACGAAAGCCTCATTATGTCGCGGCGCGGCGTTTATGGCGATATGAACCGCAAATTCAACACGATCAAAAAGGACGATCCAGACGCGCCGATCGTGGCGAAAATTAAGGAGATTATTTTGCAGCCGCAGGTCGATTTGGTCTTAAACCTCCACGACGGGCACGGATTTTACCGCGAGCGGTGGGAGAACACGATCTTTAACCCCAAATCGTGGGGGCAGACGATCGTGATAGATCAAAAAACTTTAAGCGATGTGAGGTTCGGCGATATGGATCGCATCGCGAGCCGCGTTATTGAGTCTTTGGACGGACACCTCACTAGCGAATATCATATTTTTCGCGTGAAAAACACCGAAACGCGCTACAAAGACGAGGAGATGCGCCAATCGCTCACATATTTCGCCGTTACAAACCTTAAACCAGCGTTCGGGCAGGAGACGAGCAAAAATATTGATGCGCTCGCTTTGCAAATTGAATATCACCTGCGATCTATTGAAGAATTTATGCGGATTATGGATATAGAATTTGAGCGCGATTTTGAGTTGAATTTTGAGGAAATTTCCGCTGCTTTATTACAAATGGGATCGGTAAAAATTAACGAAAAAAGCGTATATAATCTTGTGAATTTACGAAATATATTGCGTTATGTGCCGTTAAAGGGAAATAACGAAGATCGCTTTGTATTTGATCACCCGCTAGGCGCGGTGAAAAAAGCGATTGATAACAAAGGCGAAAGATACGATCTAATGATCGGAAATAAGCGCGTAAGTTCGTTTTATCCGCAGTTTTTCGGTGATAATTGTAATTTGGAGGGAGCAAATATTACTTTAGACGGCAATTCTAGATTTTATAAAATGGGCGATTTTGCCGAAGTAAAAGATAAATTCAAAATAGAAAAAACTAAAAATATCCGCGTGAATGTGATCGGCTTTTCAAAAGTCGCTTTAGAGGACGAATCAGACGTGGAGATCAAAAAAAGCGATCTCTCTTCGCGTTTTAGCGCAGATGTGCGCGAGCAAATTTATCGCGTGGAATTTTACAAAGGCGCGGACTTTTGCGGCACGATCGCCATTAAATTTCCATAACTTAACTTCGCGGACGAGCAAAGCTCGTTCTTGCGACAAGGGGCGATCACCCCTCGCGGAATTGGGCGAACCGTAGGGGCGAACTGTGTTCGCCCGTTGCGCTTAGCGCGGCGGGAACATAAGGCACTTAGCTTTAAGCGAATTTCGCTAAATTTCACGCAATTTTTTAACAATACAAAAAGGAGTAAGCAAATGAAAAAGGTCTTAATTGCCGTTTTGGCGCTGATGGCTTTGCTGGCGGCGGCGTGCCAAAACCCAAAGGCGAATAACGAAAACGCGAATTATGTTGATGGTAAAACGGCGCGTTTTGACAATGGCAAGTGCTTGGATAAGAAAGGCAATTTGCTCTCCGGCGAAACGGAATTTCGAGGGGTCAACAAATGCGGCGTAAGGTTTGAAATCCTTTGCATCGACGGCGAAGCAAACGGCGTGGTGAGGGAATATCACAAATCGTGCGCGGTAATAGAAGAAACGCCATACAGAAACGGCAAACGCGAAGGGGTCGCGAATTATTTCTATGAGAACGGTAAACTTGAGAAAGAAATTCCATACAAAAACGGTAAACGCGAAGGGGTCGCAAAGTACTACGTGAGTGGCAAACTTTGGCGGGAAACACCATACAAAAACGACGTCGAGGATGGGATTTACAAAGCTTATTACGAAAACGGTAAACTTCAATACGAAACACCATTCACAAACGGCGTCAAGGATGGGATTAGCAAAACCTATTACGAGAGCGGCGAACTTAAAGAGGAAACTCCATACAAAAACGGTAAAGCCGAAGGGGTTGCGCAGGGTTTCTACAAAAGCGGCAAACTTCTAGGTGAAACGCCATATAAAAACGGTAAAGCCGAAGGGGTTGCGAAGCGTTTTTATGAGAGCGGCAAAGTTCGAGGTGAAACGCCATACAAAAATGGTGTCAGGGACGGGATTAGCAAAATTTATTATGAGAGCGGTGTGCTGGAACGCATCCTGTCATACAAAAACGACGAACTCGAAGGCGAAGGGATCTCTAAGCGTTTCTACGAGAGCGGCAAACTTGAGTACGAAATACCATACAAAAACGGTATCATAGACGGGATTGGCAGAGTTTATTATGAGAACGGCAAGTTAAGGCAAGAGACCACGTGGGAAAATGGCAAAAGAGAGGGCGAAGCGAAAGTTTTCAGGGAAAACGGCGCAATTGGTAGCGTATTTACATACAAAAATGATAAGGCAGTAAGCGGCGTTTGCCGTAACATGAACGGTGGGAAAAGACCTTTCACCGAAGCTGAGTTAGAAAATTGGAATAATGGACTCGAGATAACTTGCTAGCGAGTCGAGCGATCGCCATCGCGCTTTGCGGGCGGCGATTTCTCGTTTCGGCGCGGACGGAGAATTGCAAAGCGCGAAAGAGCGCGAAAAACAAAGAAAGCCGCGATCGTTTTGCGTTTAAGAGCTACGAAACCCAAATAAAACCTATTATTCCCGCCGCGCTTGCATTCGTAAAATTGCGCCTCTGTTCATAAGGTTCGCAATTGCGCTCGCGGCGTTAAACCGCATTTGAAACCGCGCTTTAAGCCGCGTTTGAAACTGAATTATTCGCGGGATCGTGATAGTATTCGCCGTCAAAACAGCTAAGGCAAAAGTCGCCTTTGCACCGCGCCGCCTTGCGCAAGGCGTCAATTGACAAAAATCGCAAAGAATCGGCTTTAAGGTATTCGCGAATTTGATCAACGCTCATTTTATGGCTTATTAACTCGCTTTGCTGCGGCGTATCAATGCCGTAAAAACAGCAGTGCGTAATAGTTGGCGAGGCGATACGCATATGGATTTCTTTCGCGCCCGCCTCGCGCAGGAGCGAGACGATTTGGCGGCTGGTCGTGCCGCGCACAATGCTGTCGTCTACGATCACGAGCCGCTTGCCGCAAATTAGCTCTTTGACGGGGCTTAACTTTTTCTTGACTTTCAGATCGCGAATCTCTTGTAACGGCTCAATGAAAGTGCGCCCTACATAGTGGTTGCGGATAATGCCTAGCTCAAAGGGCAAGCCGCTCGCTTGCGCGTAGCCGATCGCGTGCGGAATGCTCGAATCGGGTACGGGAATTACCATATCGGCGTTAGTTTTACACTCCTCCCAAAGAAGCCTTCCTAGCTCTTTTCTGATCGCATAGACGCTCTCTCCGAATAAAAAACTATCTGGACGCGCGAAGTAAATATGCTCAAATATACACTTTCTTATCGGCTCTTTGGCGAAATTAACTGATCGCGGCTCTTTGCCCTCTTCAAAAATAACCATTTCGCCGGGCTCAATATCGCGGATAAATTTCGCGCCGGCGAGATCAAAGGCGCAAGTTTCGCTGGCGATCATATAACCGTCGCCGAGTTTTGCGAGCGAAAGCGGGCGGAAACCGCGCGGATCGCGGGCGGCGAATAGTTTTGTGCGGCTTAAAAATAATAATGAATACGAGCCGTCGCACTGCGAAAGAGTGTCCAAAATCCGCTCCTGCAGTTTGTTTTCGTGGCTTTTGGCGATCAAATGGACGAGATTTTCAGTGTCGAGCGAGGTGTTGAAGATCGCGCCGTCTTCAATGAGTTTGGCGCGTACGGCGCGGGCGTTTGGAAAGTTGCCGTTATGCGCGATCGCGATCTCGCCCAGCGCGTAACGCGCGAAAATCGGTTGCGCGTCTAAAATGCTGTCCTCGCCGGCGGTGGAATAGCGGTTGTGCCCGATCGCGGCGCAACCGGGCAGCTTAGAGAGGCTCTCGTCGGTATAGACGCGCGAAACTAAACCGCGATCTTTGATCGTGGCGATCCTTGCGCCGTTCGCGGCGGAGATTCCCGTAGCCTCCTGCCCTCTGTGTTGCATCGCGTAAAGCCCTAAATGGGCGATCAGCGCGGCTTTATCCACGCCGAATACGCCTACAACCGCGCACTTTTCGTTCAACTCGCGCATAAAACCCCCTAAATTCGGAAGTAATCTTGTATTGAATATAACCCGTTTTGCTGGTTTAACAACCAACCGCCCGCTTTGATCGCGCCCGTCGCGAAAGTGGCGCGGCTCGTGGCGGTGTGCTGTAATTTAATGTATTCGCCCTCTCCGTAGAAGCCGACTGCGTGATCGCCCACAATGTCGCCGCCGCGCAGGCTCAAAACGCCGATCTCGTCTTTCGATCGCTCGCCGATAATGCCGTCCCTGCCGCTAACGCGCGCTTTATCTAGTTCAAGATCGCGAGCCATTGCCGCGCTTTTGGCGAGGGTCAACGCCGTGCCGCTCGGCGCGTCTTTTTTGTGTTTGTGGTGCATCTCCACGATCTCAATGTCAAAGTCTTTCAGAGCTTTCGCCGCGTCATAGACAAGTTTGTTTAGGAGCGCGATCCCCAGCGACATATTCGTAGCGTATAGGACGGGCGTCTTTTCGGCGGCTAGTTTCAAGAGATTTTGCTGGTGGGCGTTTAAGCCTGTCGTGCCGATCACAAGCGGCAACTTTTTACCGATCTGCATTACTTTTTCAAGGAGCGTCTCGGTACCGCTCGGCGCGGAAAAATCCACTACGATCTCGCACTCGGCGAGGAATTTGTCCAGATCGTTCGTAACTAGCGCGTTCGGATAGAAGCCGATTTCGCCGCGATCGTAAAGCGCCGCGAGTCTGTGATCGCCGCTGTTTACGAGATAATCCGCGAGTAGTTTGCCCATTCGCCCCGCCGCGCCGTGTATGCCGAAATTCGCCATTAGCGTATCTCCGTAATTGGGTGTTCGTCAAGGTAAGAGATCGCGCTCAAAGCCGCAGTTGCGCCGTCTCCCGCGGCGCAAACCACTTGGCGCGGCGCTTCGGCGCGGACATCGCCCGCCGCGAATAGCCCCGCTAGGCTCGTGCGCATTCGCAAATCCACGATAATTTCGCCGCGATCGTTCGCCTCGCAGATGTATTTGTTATCATCGGTTTTCAACGCCTCGCTCTTGGCGGTTCTGCCGACAAAGAGGAAAATTCCGGGCGCTTCGATCACCCTTTCCGTCCCGTTTTGGCTGACTTTCAAGCCTGTAACGCCCTTTTCATCGCCTACGCACGCGATCGGCTTGGCATTCAAAACCAACTCTATATTCGGCGTGTTTTTCACGCGCTCTACGGTCGCGGGCGGAGCGCGGAACTCCTCGCGGCGGTGCACAATATAGACTTTGCCGCTGCTTTTGGCTAGGTAATACGCCTCCTCCAAAGCCGCGTTGCCGCCGCCGATTACGATCACATCTTTGTTGCGATAAAAGAAACCGTCGCAGGTCGCGCAGGTACTGATCCCGCGCCCAATAAATTTTTCTTCGTCCGCGAAGCCCGCGCGCATTGGCACGCTGCCAGTCGCGAAGATCACGGCGCGAGCCTCGTGGGTTTTGCCGTTTTCAGTCGCGATCGTAAAGAAATCGCCAGTTTTGCGCACTTTCGCCACGCCGTCAAACTCGCTCTTTAAGCCAAATTTTTCGCCCTGCGCGAACCAATTTCGCGTCAGCTCCATTCCGCTGACGACATCTATTTGCCCGGGATAATTCTCTATTTCGCTGGACGCGGTAATTTGTCCGCCGTGCATACCGTTTTCAAAAAGGAGGACATTTTTTATGCCGCCTCTCGCCGCGTAAAGCCCCGCTGTAAGCCCCGCCGGACCGCCGCCAATAATCGCTATGTCTATCATTTTTGCTCCGATTTGTCATTTTTGAGGGTTTATGATAGCAAAGAGGGGTTTATCGTTTGGAATTTCGCGCCCCCGCGCTGTGATAGGACGGGAATAACGCTTTGGCTTTAGGGTTTTGGAATTATTCTTTAACGATTTACGGATCGCGTTATGGCAATCCGCCTCAAATCCTAATTAAAGCTCCGTCAATATACGCCGATTTAGGAATTGAAATTGCTTGTAGAGCGTGAAAAAAAGCAAAAAGGAGTCAAAATGCGGATCAGCACTTCGGCGGTTTATAACAACTTTATTTATAACCAGCAAGTCGCTTTAAGCGGCTTGCTGAAAGTGAATAATCAACTCACAACTGGGTTGCGTATTAACTTCGGCTACGAAGAAACCACGATATATCAAGACGCCTTGCGCCTCATCAACGAGCGCGAAACGCTTTTGCAGTCATCGGACAATATCAAAAAGGCGCAGACATTTTCATATAACACGGACGCCGCGATCAACTCAATGATTAAAACTCTCGAAACTTTCAAAATCAAACTCGTCCAAGCGGCGAATGATGTGCACTCTACCACGAGTTACGCGGCGCTCGCGGCGGATTTGAAGGCGTTGATGTTTAACATTCGCGATATGGCGAATACTTCAATCAACGGCAGTTTCCTTTTCAGCGGGACAAATATGAAGCAAAAGCCCTTTGATGAAAGCGGTATATATAAAGGCAACGACGCGCGTATTACCGCCCTTGTAGGCGACGGCGTGAATATCGCGTACAACATAGACGGCTGGACTTTGATGCAAGGAATTGACAACGACTATTCGAGGCGCGTTACGACTAATTTGCAGCTTTTTAACCAAACGCTTTTGCATCACCGCGTTTTAAGCAAAGACGATCCTATGGGGCTTGATTCGCCCGTGCCGATCACGGCGTCGGATACGATCCGCGATCTTATTGGTCAGCCCGACGACTCAAAGCCGACATACTTTTACCTGCGCGGCAGCAAGCCGGACGGAGAGGCGTTCAAATCGCGGCTGGAATTTACCAACGGCGCTACGGTGCGGGATTTAATGGATCAAATCGGGCGCGCGATGGGCAATACGAATGTCTATCAGGCGGTTGAAGTTTCGCTCAATAATTTAGGGCACATTGAGATCAAAGATGTTAAAAGCGGGCGAATGTTAACGGATTTGCATTTAGTCGCCAGCGATGTCAAGACAGACGATATTTCGACGCTCGGCGAGATTGACGGCGCGCACATTTTTTCGTTTATCAAAAGCGGCTACTCATACGCGCGTACGCAAGACAAAGTCGGCTCGGCGCAGAACTACTATGACGAGAGAATGTTTGACTTCAACACCACTTTGCGCCGCCGCGACAGCGAGACGTCCGCCACCAAATACGACAGCGTCCAGAGCGTAATGGGTGAAAATGTGGATAATGTAACGATCACGATCAACGGCGTAGCGCACAACTTCGCGGTGAATTTCTACACCACAATCGAAGACCTCACAAAAGGGATTAAATCCTCTTTAGAAGCCGATCTGGGCGGATCGTTTGACGTCGGGATTCAAAACGGCAAGATCGCCATATTCGACAATGTCGCATCCAGCCCCGATACCGATCCCGCGTACTTTATTCACACAAAGTTGCAATCTGTCTCTATGGAAGCTACCAACTCCAACGGCGAAAAAGTTCTGGCGTTTTCGGAGCACGACGCGCTTGCTTACGATCGCGCTAGGTTTGAGAAAGCGGGCGCAAACCTTAATTCCACGATCTCGCAAATTTCGCGCGTTGACGGCAGTTTCGCAACTGGCAAAACCGAGTTAAAAGACATTAGCGGCGCGGAAAAATTAGACGAAAAACGCTTGCACCTTGAAATTAACGGCATTAACGGCGAGCGCAAACTCGTTGAAATTACCCTGCGCGATGTACCGGACGCGAACGGCAGGCTTTCGACATACCAAATTATAGAGCCGCAACCGGGCGCGATCTACGATATTTATGACAATCAGGGCAACCACACAACCGCGTCGGGATACAAAACGCAAGAGCTCGTGCCGCAGACGGACGGCTTGGAGACGCGCGATCTTGACCACAAGGGCGTAACTTATCAGCAACTTATGAACATTATGGGGATCGCTATGAGCGGCGATATGCCGGCGGGAAATTCATTTGCCGACTACAACGCCGCGAAAGATTCCGCCGCCGCGAAAGTGAGCGTGGAGTTAGACGAGATCGGGCGTTTTAAGATCAGAGACAAAACGACAAGCGAGAGTAAAATCCAAGTTTCCCTCTTTGACGCCGACACCGATAACTTTGATACGCAAAACAAAGTAAGCGACAAGACGATCCTGCAAACTTTTTCTGGCGCCAAAGGCGAGCCCGGCTGGACTATCAACGAGCATCGTACGGATCGCACATTAGATCAAGTTTTCGGCTTTAAATTCGCCGGCAATTTGGTGTTAAGCGGTACTGATATGAACGGCGCGGCGGTGAGCGTAACTTTGACGCAAAACTCCACGCTAGCCGATCTGCAAGCGGCGATTGACGGCACATTCGGAGACGGCGTGGGCAACGGCGGCTTTGTAACCGAAGTGATTGACGGGCGGCTCATAACGCGCGACAACATCAACACTGGTACTTCCCCCGTGCAAATTAACTTTCTCTTTGAGCAAGCCGAGAGCGATCTTTTAATGAATAAGTCGCCCGCGTTTTCATTTGCGGCGAATAATGTTTTGACGATTGATCAGCCGCGCGTGAATGTATTCGCGCAGCTTGAAGAGGCGATCTCCGCTACGAAAATGGGTATGACGCGACCGGACGGCAACAGCGAGATCGGCGCGCGCAATATGGGGATTCAAAACGCTATCTATGTCGTAGATCACCTGCTCGACCACTTTAACCGCCTTTATACCGAAAACGGCTCGGTTGGAATGGAGTTAAAGGTTACATACGAAAAAACGGAGTTAATGGTGCTGAATGTAAAAACGCTCAAATCCGAAGTTTTGGACGCGGATATTGGCGAGGCGGCGGTGAAGATGAACCAACTAAGCGTGTCGTATCAGGCGCTATTGTCCTCGCTGAGCAGAATCCACTCTATGTCGCTGGTAAATTATTTATGATTTGACTTCGCGCCTATTTTGCTTCGTAAATCGGCTTAGCGGATAATCTTTGATAAATTAAAGCAAGGTTGGCGCGATAAATTCGCAAGGATTTTGGCAATCAAGAGGCAACCGCGATCAATACGCAGGGAAGCAATTAAGCTTGACCCAAAAAACGCTACGGCTTACTATATGCGCGGCATTACGCATTCTCAACTGAATAATCACTATCGAGCGTTAAAAGACGTTGAAAAAGCGAACGAACTAGTAAAGCAGTAGGAGGCGACATTGGTTAATCGCGTTACAGAGAGGAGCGCGAAGTTTGCGAGTAGCGGCATTGAAAGCGCGCGAGGCGAAAAGATTGCGAGTTAATCAAAAAATTCCTCTCCGCCGCTAGACTACTGTGCTTTTTGCTGAAATGTTTTATTTTGTTTGTTTTTAGTTGTCATAACTTGATTATCAGAGAAATTTGGCTTAAGCTTTAGTTTGGTAAAATTACAGATCATCTTTATAAGGAGATCATAATGCACAGCACAGCACAGCACAGCACAGCACAGCACAGCACAGCACAGCACAGCACAGCACAGCACAGCACAGCACAGCACAGCACAGCACAGCACAGCGTTAAGCGTTAGCGCGGTTACTGAACGGCAGTATCAAACGTCGCAACAGCCGCAATACGTCCCGTCGCCTAATTGTTCGCATACGCAGGCGCAATATACGCGAAACAACAAACCCGCGCTCAAACCCAACATAGTCGGCATTGTTTTTACGATTTTTGTCTGCTTATTAGCTTTTGGTTTATCGGCTTGCGCTAACCCTGTAGCGGACATAGAGTATTATACGCAAGCGATCGAGCTTGATCCAAAAGACGCTTCAGCTTACAAAAAACGCGGTAGTGCGTATTATGAACTGAAAAATTACGATCAAGCGATTAAAGATTATACGAAAGCAATCGAGCTTAATACAAAATACCACGAAGCTTACAACGGTCGCGGCAATGCATATGCAGAACTAGGAATTTCCAATCATAGTGCCGGCGGCGTTTACGCCCTTAATCGAGCGATTGATGATTATACGCAAGCAATCGCGCTTTACCCAAATTCTTCTGCATATTACCACAATCGTAGCACTGCGTATGAGGCAATAAGAGAACACGGAAAAGCGAGAGATGACGCTAGAAGAGCGTGCGCTCTTGGAGACTGCGGACGTTTGAATATTGTATACGGCGAGGGATCAACTCCTGTTAGAAAAATAAGGCGATATTAATCGCGTTATAGATAAGAGCGCGAAGTTTAGGCACGTTTTAGGCTTTGAACGCCTCAAAACTCGTCTAAATTTTCAAGCACTCTTTCGCGCCCTTTGCATTGTTGCCTCGCTAACTTCGCTTAGCGGTAGAGGCACAAAACGTCCGTTCATTTTACTTCGCGGACTACCAAAGCTCCCGCTTGCGAGAATGGACGTCGCCCCTCGCGGAATCGGGCGAACGCAGTTCGCCCCTACATATACACGGCGGGAATAATAGGTTTTATTTGGGTTTCGTAGCTCTAAAACGTCGCTCCTCGCGGAAACTGGCAAGCCGTAGGGGCGAACTGTGTTCGCCCGCGTTATCTATTGTTCGCCGCAATAGCGATCGCGCAACTCACTTGTAAGTTGTCGTGATCGTGGTTAAGAGGTTGCCAAGCAACGCATACTGCAACCCATCTCCGCCAGTTATCTTGAATTTGCCGTTGCCCCAATTTTCCAGCTCGGTTTTGGTTAAAGGCTCTTTTTCGCCGTTCGTATTATGCCAAACGCCTCTTATCGCCTTGTCCTTTTTGTATGTGAATACGGCGCAAATTTTGCCGTTTTCCCTATAAATTTTGCTAATCCCGTCCTTGTCGCCGTTTTTGTATGACGTTTCGTGCGCAAGCTTGCCGTTTTCGTAGAAAGCTTTCGCGACCCCTTCCTGTTTGCCGTTTTTATATGGCGTTTCGTAACTAACTTTGCCGCTATCGTAGAAAGACTTACGAATTTCGTAACCCTCGTTCGCGCCTTGGCAGATAGTCGCCAGTAAAATAGCGATCAAAACCCTTTTCATCTTCTCTCTTTTTTGTATTCTGAAATTTAGCGAAATTTACTTAAATCTTCGCGAGAGATCGGGGTTTTTTAAGAGAGCTAACGACAAATTCGCGAGGTTTATTGACAAAGCTAAACCCATAAAAACACCCGCTTAACGCCGCTAAATGTAAAAACGCTAAAATCCGAAGTTTCGGGCGTTAAGCGGCGCTCGCGGGATCGGCAAACCGCGCTCGCAAAACCGCTAGAAATTACATTTAAGATTGGTCGTGAAAAGAGAGATATTTTTTTTATTAGGCGTGGGTTTTTGGCTCTATTTCTCCGTTGCGCTCTACGCGGGCGGGATCGCGGAGGTCGGGATTTACGGATACAAACTCGTGAAATTTATCACGCCGCTGTTTGGACCGCTCATTTATGCCGCGCCGCCGATAGGCTTTTTAGTCTTGTGGCGCGCTTACCGCTACGCGCCGAAGACTATGCGCAGATTTGTAGAGGTTTTTTTCGCGATCTTGCTCTTCATTTTCGCGCTGCTCATATTGCAAGCGTTGTGGTTCGCGCGCGGCAAAATCGGCGTTATGATCTGCGAGGGCGCGAAACCTGTTGTGGGAAGCGTGGGCGTGGCGGTGATAGCGTTTTTTATGATCTTAAACGGCTGGTTTCTGGCGTTTCGCGTAACGATCTTAGAGTTGCTCGCCTTATTCGTGAAATCTAAATTTTTCAAGAGTTTTTCGGCGCGTTTCAGGGATTTTCGAGCCGGCGCGGCTGATACATTTAGAGATATGTTGCCTTCGTCAAAGGATCGCGTAGAAGATCAGCCGTTTATACCGCAGAAACAGCCGCGATCTATCTACAAAGCGCCTGTGAATGTTTCGTCTAGTTATGAATACGAGAAACCCGCGCCTAGACTAGCTTTGGAGCCAGAGACTTTTTCGCCCGCGCCCTCGATCGCGGCTTCGTCTTTTGAAAATGACGACTTTGACGCGCCCGCGATAACCCGCTCCAAACGACACGGCGGCGCGCAGATCGTCCGCGAATTGGAGGAAAATAAAAAACTTTTGGAGCAAGTTGAAAAGGGCAGGACGGATAAGCCGAAAGATTTCGTTTTGCCGCCGTTGTCATTTCTAAGCGAGGTCAAACACAGCAAAAACGAGGTAAATGAGACGGAAATTGACCTGAAAGTCGCCGAGCTTTTGGAGAAACTCAAAACTTTCAAAATTGACGGCGATGTCGTGCGCACTTATACGGGACCTGTGGTAACAACCTTTGAGTTTAAGCCCGCGCCGAATGTGAAAGTTTCGCGCATTACGAGTATGGAGAACGATATCGCGATGGCTCTGCGCGCACAGACGATCCGTATTCAAGCTCCGATTCCTGGTAAAGATGTGATCGGCATTGAGATTCCCAACGCCAACTTTGAGACAATCTACCTGCGCGAAATGTTTGACAGCCCGCTATTCAAAGAAGCCGCGAGTCCTCTTACGATCGCGCTCGGCAAGGATATTGTGGGAAATCCGTTTGTAACTGACCTCAAAAAATTGCCGCACCTTTTGATTGCGGGTACGACAGGCAGCGGCAAAAGCGTGGGAATTAACGCGATGATTTTGTCGCTCCTCTACCGCAATTCTCCAGACGCTTTGCGCCTTATAATGGTCGATCCTAAAATGCTGGAATTTGGCGTTTACAACGACATTCCGCACCTTTTGACGCCTGTAATTACCAAACCCAAGCAGGCGATCGCCGCGCTCGCCAACGCTGTAAAAGAGATGGAACGCCGCTACGAAATTATGGCGAAGACCAAGACGAAAAATATTGAGAGTTACAACGCGCTCGCCGCCAAAGAGAGTTTTGAGCCGATGCCGTTTATCGTGATTGTGATAGACGAGCTAGCGGATTTGATGATGAACGGCGGCAAAGACGCGGAACTTGCGATCGCTAGACTGGCGCAAATGGCGCGGGCGAGCGGGATTCACCTGATTGTCGCCACGCAACGTCCTAGCGTAGATGTGATCACGGGGCTGATTAAGGCGAATTTGCCGAGCCGAATTAGCTATCGCGTGGGGACGAAAATTGACTCAAAAGTAATTCTGGATTCGCAGGGCGCGGAGAGTTTGCTAGGACGCGGCGATCTACTATTCACGCCGCCAGGATCGGTAGGTTTGGTGCGGCTTCACGCGCCGTTTAGCAGCGAGGCGGAGATTGAAAAGATCGTGGAATTTTTAAAATCCCAGCGTCCGCCGAATTACGACAACAGTTTCTTAATGGAAGCCGAAGACCTCGCGGGCGGCAGCGCGGAGGGTTTGGGCGACAACGAGATTGACGAGCTTTACGAAGAGGCGAAAAATATCGTTTTAACCGAGCACAAAAGCTCTATTAGTTACATTCAGCGGCGTTTGCAGATCGGCTATAACCGCGCGGCGCGGCTCGTAGAACAGCTGGAAAAAACGGGAGTTTTGAGCGAGCAGAATAGTAAAGGGCAGCGCGAAATTCTGTGATCGCGCTCACGGTCATTGCGACGCTGATTTTGTCAAATGCCTTTTGAAATATCTTTAGCGAAAGTGGAGTTTGAAATCTCCTTAAATCGGGCGGGATTTTCTCATTTCAAATTTCACTTTTAGGAGATTTCAAATTCAAGAACTGATTAAATCCGCCGCTTAAATCCGCCCTATATTTGCTGGTCTTTTAGCGCGTAATTTTCTTACTCGCCGCGCAAGGCTTTGAGGGCGGCGGCGCGGATAAAAGAGGCGAGCGATAAACCGTCTTTGCGATCGGCGGCTACGAGCAGGACTTTCTACGTCGCGGTTGCCTAAATTATGCCGCGCGCCTCGCGAGTTGCGGCTTTGCGCGCGTTTTGATTGCCTTTGGCGGCGCTCATAGCAAGCCTCCAGCCCTTTTCGCCCAAGTTGAATGCTCCTCAACGCTCGCAAGGAAGATATTTCCGATCCCGCTTTTTTCGGCGAGTTTCGCGGCGTTTTGATTTTCTTTTTATCTCTCGAGTAACTTTTGGCGCGGCGCGCGGCGGCAGATTTATTTTCGTAGGAAATTTAATCCCGTCATTCCGTAGAAAGCCGCAAATCTCATATAAGAGATCGCGGGTCAAAACGGTAATGACGAGATCGCGGGTTTCTTGATAAGCCTCTCGCGCGAGAGGCTTGCCTTTCGCTCAAAGATCGCGAATTTAGAGCGCGACCATAAATATAATTCCGCGCCGCAATATATAAAAACGCTTTTTACCCTTGCCGCTTACGGCTTTTTTGAAGTCGGTGATCGACGCGATCTCGCTCTCTTCAATTTGCACCACCACATCGCCCTCGTTAAAGCCCGCGCTCTCCGCCGCCGAGTCGCTTTTGACCTCGCGCACGACCACGCCGCGCGTATCTTTGGCGATCCTTAACTGCGATCTGGTCTCGTCATTGAGTTCGCTGACGCTCAAACCTTGATAATCGCTCTTTGCCGCGCTCTCCGCCGCTTTTTCCTGCGAACCCAAAACCGCGTTCACCACGCGCGATTTTTTGTCGCGCACAATCTCAATCGCCACTTTCGCGTTCGGCGCGTAACCGCCGATCACATTGCGCAATGAATTTGCGCCGTCAATCGCTTTGCCATCTATTTTCACCACCAGATCGCCGCGCTTCAAACCCGCTTTTTCGGCGGGCGATTTGGGTTCTACGCTCATTACCAAAGCTCCCTCTTTACGCGCGTAAAACTCCTGCTGATCGTCTTTGAGGTCGGCTATGCCCACGCCAAGCCACGCCCTGCTGACCGCGCCGCTCTCTACGAGTTGTTTTGCGATACGCTTGACCATATTGCTAGGAATTGAAAAGCCTACGCCGTGGCTCGCGCCGCTACGGGTTAGGATCGCGCTGTTTATGCCCACGAGCGCGCCTGTGGAATTTACAAGCGCGCCGCCGCTGTTGCCTGGGTTGATCGCCGCGTCCGTTTGAATGAAGTCCTCATATTCCACGATCCCAACGCTTTGACGATTGATCGCCGAAACAATTCCGCTCGTGATCGTTTCCCCAACGCCAAAGGGATTGCCGATCGCGAATACCTGATCGCCAACCTCTACATTGTCGGAGTCAAAAAATACTGCGGGGCGCAATTTTTTCGCCTCAATTTTTATCACCGCCAGATCGCTTTTGGGATCGCTGCCGATAATTTTCGCCTCATATTCCTCTTTGCTATCCGCGAGGGTAACTAGCACTTTGCTAGCGCCCTCGATCACGTGGTTATTCGTAACTATATAACCGTCCGCGCTGATGATCACGCCGCTGCCTAGCGATCTCTCCACGCGCTCTTTCGGCACGGAAAAACCCCTGTTGTCAAAAAACTCACGAAAGAACGGATCGTTAAAGAGCGGATGCTGAAATTGTTGGTTTTTCACGCTCTTTTGCGTGGAGATATTAACCACGTTTTGGCGCGCCTCTTTGAGCATTTTTGAGTACGAGGCGATCTTTTCGCCTGTGGGTTGCTCGCGCGCTACGGCGCTCTTGAAGTCCTGAAACTCTATCTTGTCGGCTAAAAGCGCCGTGCTGAATGAGAATATCGCCGCAAAAAGCGCCGCCAAAATCACCGCTTGAAACCTCATAAAGACTCCTTTTAGGAAAATTAACGCGTAATTCTACGAAAATTTTGTGGAGTTTTGGTGAAGTCCGCGATCTAACGGGATTTAGGCTAATTCTGAAGGCTTCTTGATAAGAGGCTACGCGAACCGCCAATAGAACCGTCATTATATCCCAACTCATAATACGTTAAGGAGCAACCGCATATATATTAGCGTTGGCAAAAAGCAAGAAAAGAGAGAGACAAATAACTAGAAATTTTTTACTCACAAGTATCCCCGTTCGTAGCGCGCCAAGTTGGCTCATTAATTACTGTAAAACTCTGTTTTCGATTGAAAAGCGCTTTGGCAAAATCGTAATCCGCTTTAAGACGAGCTCTTGTGTTTAGGATTATTGAATCAATCTCTTTATGCGTCGCGCTTTTATTTTCCCCTATGTCTGGCGGAAATACTTCTCTCATACAACTCACCGCTTTCAATCCATTTTCAAAAGTTACTCTAACGGCGGCTTCGTCATTTTTATCTACCAATATCTCTTTTTGCGCATTTCTCGCAAATTGAAGCAACGCTCTTTTTTGTCCTTCGCTTGGGTATTTTTTAATGATATAGTCCTCTACGTCATCGCGCGCGCCGTTATTGTTGACGTCGGGACCGGCTAGATCGTCAGAGCGATCTAACTCGAGCGACTTTTCGCTCTCGTACTTTTCGATTAGTCTTTCAAGCGGAGTTCTGCCCTCTGCGAGAGGATTGCCGCTTCCACCATTAGACGGTAAAGACGAATCGGAATTGCTACTGCCGCCGCCTCCGCTACAACCTACGAAAAAGAATATGATCGCAAGCGCGATCGTAAATCGAGTAGCCGCGCGCAAGAAACTTAAATTTGACATTGATCGCCCCTTTTTAAGGTGAATTAAGCGGATTATAATATAAAAACTTGCTTTGTAGCTTCAACATTCAAAAATGTTGGCGGCTATCTTACTCGTTCATACTTTCAAAGACTCTGGTCAAGGCAAAATAGTTAATTGCTATGATAACAAGTGCGATTATATCGCTATTTCTACTATTACAAAGGAAAAACTAATGAATTGGCTTTTTTACAAAGGAAACAATCTTAAAATGTCCATAATCCTCAGCATTCCACTTCTATTTATTTTTTTGGCGTGTTGCTTTCTTTACGAAGGAGACAATTTTAAAATGGCTGTGATCCTCAGTGTTCCGTTTCTATTTATTTTTTGGGTGTGCGCAATTAGACCTAATGATGATAATACTTCGGCAAGGTCAAAAAAATTCTTTCGCAGTAAGTCCGATCGAGAGCTTATTGCAACGCGGTTAAAGTTGCGCGAACAACTTGAAGCGAACGCCAAACACAACAAGAAGTTGGATAAATGGTACTTTATTCTTATCTATATTTGCATTATTTCATACTTTATCGTATTAATATCAGATACTGCGATTAAACAAATATGTTATATTGTTTGTATTGGCGTAGCAGTAGTCGCGACATTTTTGAAATGGTTTTGTAAGCCTGTCTATGCGTTAGAAGATGAGATTAAAATTATAGATAATGAAGTAGAGAAACGTAAAAACGACGGAGAAGAAGCTACTGGAAAAGAACCATTCAGTTTCAGCAGACTCATAAAAGGTCTGATAAAAATGGCTAGAAACAATAAGTAGCAGGAAGCGCGAAATGCCGCAGTTATATGGAAACAGAGTTTTTCAACAATTTTCACACAGAAAAACATAAATTACTGCCACGAGATAGCGTAGTCGCCGTTTGCCTCCTTTGCGACTACTATCTTAATTGTGTGGCTTGGAGAGTAATTTGCAAAGTCGAAATACTTAATCTCTAACGAATCGCTTTTGTATGTAGTTACCTCCGCCGACCCTATAGAAGCGTCATTATAACCAGACCCATAATACGCTCTGGTTAGCCTAAATTCATATATCCCCTCGATAAGATTCGCGGCGCTACAGCTAGCGATATAATAATCGGGCGAAATACGATTAGCGTCATAGTAGCCTACACTACTCATATTATTCATAAAATCTATCTGATTGCCGCTCGGCTCTGTGATCAGCATTTCTACGGCAAACCGCCAATCCATCCCGCTCCAATTTAGCTCAAAAGTGAAAAGGGATTCAGCCATTGCTTTGATCGCTTCATTCATATATTGCCTGATTTTCTGCGCGGTAGTAAAATTGGGATTTATGTATATTTCCGCAAAACCGTGCGACAAAAACGGATCTCTATTGCCATTCGCGCCCGGCGGTCTGAAAGTCAGTGTTAAGGGATTAAAATAAATAGGGACGACATCAGTCGGATTAGGCGTATCAAAAGTTACTATATCCAGCAACAAAACAACTCGATCTGAGGATGCCAACACATAAGGACCTTTTAATTGATTTACCGGCATTACAGGCGCGATATGAACGACTTTCACCCATTTTTCGCTTTTTAATCCAACAGCGTAATCATAAGCAAAAGCGGCAAAAAGATTGCCCTGCGAATGCGCCACAAAAAGAAGTTTGTTATTTGCCGCAAATAACCTATTTATTTTTGAGCGATGTTCGGCAAGGTCTGCGGCTGTCGGAGAGTTATCAAAATATTCAAAAACATTTATCAGAGCTTTAGTAAACTCCATCTCTATTTTATTAGCAGCGACCGCTATGAACGGCGCAATTTGTTCATAAAAAGGTCCCTCGCCATTTCTAATAGCGTCAAACAATTCATAGCTCTCCGATAGCTCTTGTTCTACGCCGTTCAAATCTAAATATTGCAAAGCTTTGAAAGTTTCTAAAAAATCATCTATACTTGCTGTGTGGTTATAGAAAACTTCGTAACTTAAAGTTTCGCCATTAGGTCCTGTCGTCCCGTATAAACCCATTAGAAAAGTACGAGACTCCTCTGCTTGCTCGTGTGTGTTTAGAACTCCATTGAAAAACCCTATTGTTATATCGCGGTCACAAGCGCTAGCCGCATATATGTTAACGTTGCCAAAAAGCAAGAAAAAAGAGATGCAAATAACTAGAAATTTCTTACTCACAAGTATCCCCTTTCGTAGCGCGCCAAGTTGGGTCGTTAATTACTGCAAAACTCAGTTTTCGATTGAAAAGCGCTTTGGCAAAATCGTAATACGCTTTAAGACGAACTCTTGTATTCACAGTTATTGAATCAATTTCTTTATGTGTCGCGCTCTTGTTTTCCCCTATGTCTGGCGGAAATACTTCTCTCATACAACTCACCGCTTTCAATCCGCTCTCAAAAGCTGCTCTAATGGCGGCTTCGTCATTTTTATCCGTCAATATCTCTTTTTGCAGACTTTTCGCAAATTGAAGCAACGCTCTTTTTTGCCTTTCGTCTGGGTATTTTTTAATTATGTAGTTCTCTACGTCGTCTCGTACGCCGTTATTGTTGACATCGGGACCTGCTAGATCGTCA